>JAGHER010000011.1 GCA_017889125.1 Lachnospiraceae bacterium | reverse complement strand
TTAGGCAGCGATTGCTAAATTATCTTCAGCGTTTATATTTAGGTTTGCCATTTAACCCATCGCATGGGGATAGCTTCACCAGCTGCATGGTCCCCGTCGAAACCAGTACAAGCCCTTACTGGTTTGCTCTCAAGGAGCAGCCTGCTGTTATCAGCTTACTTATTCTAACATTGCTGCTTTTGATTGTCAAGCATGGTTTTGCAGTAAAAATTTTCTTCATGATCTCTGCAAAATATTTTGGGTTTCCTAAGATTAAAGGCGCCTAAACTGTGCGGAGATTATCTGCAAATGCCCGTTAAGGTTTTATTGGTGTTCCAAGGTGCAGGTCAAGCCTCCATTGCGGAGCGCTGCCGTCATCGCCCCAGTATTCATCAATGGACATGATTTGTTCATTTTTAAGGCGGATAAATGATGTGACGTGAAAAGACTGGCTTCTGTCACGAGTAAACACGTGGGTTACAGAGATGAGCAAATCATTTATTTTTTCTATACGTTCAACCGCTCCATCCCACTGCCCGGGATATTCGCAGTTTGCCCGGATGAATTCGTCAACGGAAAAATGTTCATTGGTGTTATGCCAGTTAATAAAAGCATCCTGATGAAAATAGGGTTTCATTTTTTCAGCGTCCTGATTCAGAACCGCTTTCCAATAATTTAGTATGTCCATAATTATGTTCTCCTGATTTTAAACTATAAGTAGATTCATTATAAAATAAAAAAGAAGATAGTGTCAGTTCTTTACCGCTCGTGCAGAAGTTTTACTTGACAAATAGAACAAATGTTCGTAAAATAAATATAGAACAAATGTTTGGTATAAGGAGGCGTGTTTATGCAGATTACGAAAAATAATCTTGATGAGATTGCGTTTGAGAACCACGATGCCAGGCTCCTTATTGAAGATGTAGTGACGAATACTCCGGCAAACCTTTATTATTTTCATGATGAGGAGATTACTGTACAGCAGGCATTAGCGATCTGGTACAATGCCCAGGCGGCATTTCAAGAGGGCATCCCTTATCGCATCAATTTGCTTATGGCAGATTCGCTGAGAAGAGAGCCTGTTCTGGCGTGAACAGGCACAGAACAGGCGCAGCATCATGTTTTGATTTACAAAATGCCATCATTACTGGTATAATCGGTCTGGAAAATATGCAAAATAAATCAGCGTATGGTGAATATTTGCAGTATTTTGTGAGGATCGGTATGGATGAAGGAGCAATTAAGAGACAATTAAGACGAATAACAATCAGCGCAGCAGTTTCAGGTATTTTATTGTTGGTATGCGGCAGTATTTTCTGGGCTTATCTTATGAATTCGCTGAATCAGACTGTTTTGGAGCAGATGCAGACGGAAACCGCAGAGACAAAGCGTCGGATAGAGAATCAGATGAGTATGGATTTCCAGGTATTGGAGACCCTGGCGGTGATTATTGGCTATCATAATGTTATGGAGTCAGCACATTTTGCTGAGGCGATCAGTGAGGCGAACCAACATAATGCTTTTGATACCATGTGCTATTTTCCGCTGGAGGGCAATGGAGTTCTGGCAACCTTGGGACATGAAGTAGAGACGGATATGCCCATAGAAAGGCTGAATGCTAATGCCAGAAGTGTGATTCAGCGGTCTTTTCAGGGAGAGAGGGCGATTTCACGGCTGTTTGACAGCATGCTTTCCCAGGAAAAAGTGTTTGTGTACAGTGTGCCGGTATATGTGGATGGTGAAATTGCTGGGGCTTTGGCAGCCAGTGACCACATTGATATCTTTACTGAGATTCTTGCCGCTGATACGGTGCTTGGCGGTGGCGGTTATCTTCATTTGCTGGGATCAGAGGGGCGTTTTCTGATTCGTTCCAATCAGTCGGTAGTGAAAGATGGCGGTGATACCATATTTGACGGTACCTATATTCGGGAGAGTGAAAAGGAAAAGATCCGTCAGGCTATGGCGCGCCAGGAGGCACTGAAGACCTCTTTCCAGTATGAGGGAAAGGAATATCTCTGTTACCTGGAGCCGGTAGGGGTAAATGGCTGGTATATTTTCTGCGTAAATACCAGACAGTGGGCAAATGCCTCGGTTTATCGCATGCTGAATGTGGTTGGGATTCTGGCGGCAGGCCTTCTGGCGCTGGTGGTGGTTTTTCTTTCTTATGGATATCGCCTGATGCGAAGAAATAATAAAGAGCTTTTATATCTGGCGTACCATGATCCGGTGACAGGGGCAAATAATTTTCCGGCTTTTACAAAAAGTCTGGAAGGCAGTGACCTGCGGCCTGGCACATATTATGTGGCAGCGATTAATATTTACCAGTTTAAATTTGTGAATGAATTATTTGGAAAGGAACAGGGAGATAATCTTCTGCGTTTCGTAAAACAGGTATTGGAAGGCGGATTAAAGAAGGAGGAATTTTTCTGCCGTGAGGCAGGGGATTTATTTTATCTGTGTCTTCGCGAATCGGACAAAGAGACTGTACGCCGCAGATTGGAAACGATGATGGATCGGGTCAGTACGGCATCTCTCCAGGATGGACATAATTATCGAGTGCTTCTTTACTGTGGAGCTGTGGCCGGAGGAAGCGGAAGCATTATGACGCATGTACTGTTCGCTCTTGCCAGGGCCAAGGAGATGCAGCGGAATGCGGTATGGTTTTACGATGAGGAGCTGCACAAAAAAGAGGAACTGGAAAATTATATGGAAACCCATATGCATCAGGCCCTGCAGGATGGAGAATTCAAACTTTTTCTGCAGCCTAAGATGGATCTTCACACTGGCAAGGTAGGCGGTGCGGAAGCTCTGGTGCGGTGGATCACCAGTGATGGGACATTTTTGTTTCCGGGAGATTTTATTCCGCTTTTTGAAGAAAATGGCTTCTGCACCCGGCTGGATATGTATATGGTAGAATGTGTATGTCAGCAGATACGTCAGTGGATGGATGATGGGATCCAGCCAATCCCCATATCGGTCAATCAATCGAAGCTTTTATTCTATGAGACAGATTATATTACAAGGTTATGGGCACTGGTGGAGAAATATCAGATTCCAGCGCAGCTGATTACGCTGGAGATTTTAGAAGGATTGGCAGTCAACAATATGGAGGAAATGAATCGGAAAATCGAGCTTCTTCAGCAGAAAGGCTTCCGGGTGTCCATGGATGACTTTGGAAGCGGCTATTCCTCCTTAAATACGCTTTGCAATCTGCGGATCAACGAGCTGAAGCTGGATCGGGGCTTCCTGATGCAGACTACCCAGGAGGAAAATGAAAAGCTGAGGATGATTATGGAGCATATTGTCCAGCTTTCACAGAGCTTGCATATTTCAACGGTGGTTGAAGGTGTAGAAACGCAGGAAAATGAAGCATTAATCCAGAGCCTGGGATGCGATTACGGTCAGGGGTATTTTTACAGTAAGCCCATAGATGCGGCTGCGTTCAGCGAAAAATATATGAAAAAGCAGTAAATAAGCGGGAAAAAGGCAGTAGGAAAAGCGATAAGAAAAACAGCGCCACATCAAGCGGATGGAGGCGCTGTTTTTGAATATCGTGGCCAGGTTTAAAACATGGCACCTGATTTATCTACATATAGTATTCTGGAATGCAGCACTTACGAGGAAGTTCTTCCCTGCCATGGAGGCATAGGAGGCCGCCCCTGCCAAGGACGTTGAGGAGGCCTAGGCGGCTGTTGCGGAGGCCTGGGCGGCTGCTGAGGGGGCCTGGGCGGCTGCTGGGGAGGCCTGGGCGGCTGCTGGGGAGGCCTGGGCGGCTGAGGAAACCAGGGGGGCTGAGGAGGTCTGGGCGGTTGCGGAGGCCTTGGTGGCTGCGGAGACCATGGCGGCTGCGGCGGCCATATGGGTGGAACCGGCTGGACTGAGCAGGGACGGCATGGCGGACAAAGTCTTCCGATGCAGGGACGGCAGATTCCGCAGGGTTGATTCCACTGAAGAGAATAGATTCTATCGGACATAAGGAATTTCCCTTTTTGTTTAATCCTGTTTTGCTTTATCATATGCCTGGGGTTGCGTAACCGTTCGGAGAAATTAGGGGGAACGATAGCTCCCGGGATCATGGATATGGGCAGAAAGATGAAGGATTTGAATATTGATCTATGACATAAAAATAACCCTGCGCTGACTGGCAGGGCGATGCATTTAAAGGGAGGAAGGGACTGGCTGCAGCCGGTCCCTGTTATTATGAAAAAAAGGTTGAGCACTTGCTCTTACGTTATTTAGTATATGCAGGAATTGTGGAGAAAGTTTGATGATATTGTAACCAATCTATGAATTTTTTGTTGACAGACTGTGCTGTCTGGTTATTGTCTGGTGATTAAATCATTGACATGGCATTTTTTGATGTAGTTCTACTTGGAGCTAATTTGTTCATCTGTATAAGTAGATATTATTTTCAACATATTGTTGAAAATATATTGCCATTTTGTTGAAAAATGTGATATAGTGAAGACAAGAATACATAGAAGGAGGAAGTTTTACAATGAAAATGATGGATTATATCAACGAGCAGCCTGCTGTATTGAGAGAAATTCTTGATAAGCGTAAAAATGTAGCGGAAGTATTTTGCAGGAAATTTTCAGATATTCAGCCAGACGTAATTTATTTAATTGCCAGCGGCACTTCCTGGAATGCGGCAAAAGCAGCGGCACCTTTTATGGAAATGGTTCTTAATCAGCCAGTGTTTGCTCTCCCACCCTCCAGAATTGGATTGATCTGGGGGAGGAAGCCTATGGTGCTTTTAATTTCACAGGGAGGGAAATCAACGAATATCCTTGCTGCTGCTGAGAAAACCAGCGAATATTCGCAGATTGCCATGACTGGAAGCAGTGAGGGGAAATTGAATACCTTATGTGATGCGTATATTCCAATTCTTTGCGGCGAGGAAAATGTGGGGCCGAAAACAAAAGGATATACGGCGACAATCTTAACTTTGTACGTAATGGCATTAGAAGCCGCAAAAAAGACGGAAATTTTAAAAGATGGTACATATGCCGAGTATATGGATATGCTGACTTCCATGATTAACCAACTTCCGGAAAATATAAAGCGAGTTGTACAATGGACAGAACAGAATGAAGACAATTTGAAAGAATTGAAGACCTTATATTTTGTTGGGAAAAGACAGGGAATGGATATTGCATCGGAGGGGGCGCTGAAGGTAATGGAAACATTACTGATTCCTGGTATGGCTTTTGATTTTGAAGAATATCTTCATGGACCGTCGTGTTCGATCGAGAAAAATGTTGGAGGTTTTTATCTGTTCCCGGAAAAAAGTGACGAAGATTATGAACGAATGGCAGGTTTGGCCAAGCATCATAAAGAGATTTGCAGTCAGGTTTATGCTGTTGTTTCTGAAGAGAATGGGGATAAGCGAAGCTGTTTCGTTGCTGCAGCAGGAGTATGGTATACACAGCCGTTTGAACAGATACTTCCATTTCAGGTACTTAGTGCATTGATTCCAGAAAAGCTGGGGATTGAAGGTGTAGGAATGCAGCGCTTTAAAGCACTGGATGGAAAGCTGAACGTGAAATATAAAGAAGGCTGAGTACATGCAATTAAGTAGCAGGGGGAAGTAGTGATGGAATATGTACTTGGTATTGACAGCGGAGGGACGAACTATCGTGTGGCGGTAGCACATTTGGATGGTGGAATTATTGCGTCTACAATAGGAAAACCGGCCAATCCACATTATTTGGATCAAGAAACGCTGAAGGTGAGGATTAGCCAAAATATTGAAGACTGTCTAAAGGTAGCAGGCGCAAGCAAAGAGGAGATACGGTATATTGTTTGCGGTACGACAGGGATTGACAGTGAAGAAGATGCCTGTTATGTGCAGTCTTGCTATGCATCTCTTCCAGGCTTTTGTTGCCCAATTAAGGTGATTAATGATGCAGAATTGGCTCATTATACAGTGACTGAAGGGAAAGGTGTCCTCCTTATTTCTGGTACGGGATCCATAGCATTCGGTGTGAATCGGGAAGGGAGAAAAGCCAGAGCTGGGGGGTGGCCGCTCAGCATTTTAGGCGATGAGGGCTCTGGGCTTTGGGTAACAAAAAGAGCGCTCAGGCATTTGGGGCGCTGGCTGGATGGAGCTGTTGAGGATACTCCGCTGGTTTCACACATTCGGAAGGAAACGGGGATTTGCACAAGAGAAGATTTAAATAGGATTGCTCTGGCAGGTGGGATGGGGCAGACTGGTCTTCCGCAGCTGGGCAAATTAGTGAATCAATCTGCCGCAGAGGGAGATTCTTATGCAGATAACATTTTAAAAGAAGCATCCAGGGAATTGTATGGAATTGTTTGCGATGTGGTGAAGGCGTTGGATTTAGAATGCAATGAACCAGATTTTAAACTGGGAATATGGGGGAGCAATATTCTTAAATCTCCGAGGGTACTTGCATATTTTGAGAAGCAGGTAAAACAGACGTTCAGGCAGGCAGAAATCTGCCTGCCTGAACGAGAAGCGATAGAAGGCGCTATAGATATGGCTCAGAAGCTCCTGCGAATGGAATACGGCAGTTAAAAGGTTAATTGTCGGTTTCTTGCAGTAATGGGCCAGCGAGTTTTTAATTGACCATCAGCCACAACCAGTGCATGATCATAAAGCGCACTGGTAGGGCATATGTGCCAGGGAAGCAGATAAAAAATCGTGCCTATAGGCGGACGCTCGGCTTCGTATCCTTTCTCCATGCGAAAAGTCCAGTGTTCTTCGCTTTGAAAGCAAGCTTTTGCATGAGGTAAACCGTATATGATGCCGGGATAGTCCTGTTCAGCAGAAACTGCCTTATATCCGGCATCCAGAGAAAAATAGCCTTCTTTCGGATGGCTGATTACTCTGGTAAGAATGGATGCTCCAGGGGTGTAAGGGAGATCGGGAAATTGTGCCTGGTATCCGGCGTCATAGAGAAAAACGGTACCAGGTGAGTAAAAAACATCTGGCATAGCTTCTGCATAGCAGGGGAAGGTTGGGCTTCCGCCCATAACCAATGTGGAACAGCAGAAACCTTCCTGTTCAATGGATTTCTGCAAATCTTTAACCTGGAGGATTGTGTCATGTACTTTTGCAAAACGCTCCCCGGCCTCTTTTTCATGGCGGTTTCCATCATAGCAGTGGAGGCCGCAGAAGGAGAGGCCAGGAAGCTTTCGAAGCTTCTGGTACATAAAAAGGGCTTGATCGAAGGAAACGCCTGTCCGATTCATCCCTGTATTGATATCCAGAAGACAGTTCGTTTGGATGTGGAGAGAGAGGGAAACATCGTTTAACTTGGACAGTTGTTCGTAATTGTCCCCCAGTGCGTAAAAGGTCTTGTCTGGATAGGCTATCTGCAGTCTGAGAAAGCGCTCAATATTCGGCCCAACCAGTGGATAAGCCAATAAAATATGCGTGGCATCTGTAGTGGCAGTCATTTCTGCTTCAGCAATTGTCGCGCATTTAAAACGCAGTATTCCCAGATCAACCTGAAGCTGAGTGAAATCACGGGATTTGTGTGATTTCACATGGGGCCAGAGTTTTTTGGCGGAACCGGCCATTTGGATAGCTGTTTTTGTGTTCTGCAGAAGAATATCTTGATAGTAAATGAGAGCAGGTGAAGCAGTTTCGTTTTCTTCACGAAAATGATAATTTTGTGGCATAAGATTATCCCCTCCTGTTAAGAAAATGTCTATTAAAATCAGGATACAACAAAAAGTTTATAATATCAACAAAAAGTGAAACAAAATAAACAAAATGTTTAAGGAGAGGCTATGGGAAAAATACTGATACAAAATGGTATCGTCTACAATGGAAAGGATGATTCTGGAGTTAAGCAGGATATCCGGATTGAAAATGAGCGAATTGCAGAAGTAGGTACAGATCTTTTGCAAAGAGAAGGAGAAATGGTTATTGATGCGGGGGGGATGACAGTAACTCCGGGATTTATTGATATCCATCGGCATTGTGATAAAAGTCCACTTGAACAGGAGCAAACAAAAGGAGACTATGGACAAGTACTTTTGCGTCAGGGAATCACGACGGTGATTACAGGAAACTGCGGTATTTCCATGTATCCGCTGCACAACGATCCTGACGTAATCAAACAGATGCAGAATTATTATGAGCCGGTGCTGGGAAATATCCGCCCGTATTCATCTGTTGCCAGCTATAGAGATTACATGGAAAAGCTTTCTGACTGCAGTCTTCCGGTTAATACTGGGGCCATGATTGGAATGGGAGCGGTCAGGATTGCCGTAAAGGGCTTTGACGCAGGCAGGTTTACTGCGGAGGAGATTGAGACCTGCAAAGGGATAATCAGAGATGCTTTAGATGCAGGCGCACCGGGAGCTTCTATCGGCTTAATGTATCTGCCGGAATGCCATGAAAGCGCAGAAGAGCTGGGGGAAATATTAAAGCCAGTGGGAGCTGCGGGAAAGATTGTGACTGCGCATATTCGCGGAGAAGGGGACAGCCTGGTAAAAAGCATTGAAGAGGCCATTTTGATCGGGCGCCTGGCAGAGTGCCGTATGGAGATCAGCCATTTGAAGTCCTGTGGAACGGTAAACTGGAATCGAGAGATCTATCGTGCCATTGCGTGTATTGAAGAAGCCAGAAGAAACGGACAGCAGGTCGTATGTGATTTTTATCCCTATGACTGCGGCTCCACAACACTGATGTCCATGATTCCGCCGACTTTCGTAAACGGCGATATCGGCGCGGCGTTAAAACGGCTGGAAAGTAAAGAGGGACAGGAGGTGCTGCGGTCTTTATTAAAAGAGAATTATCCAGATTGGGATAATTATGCAGTCTCTTTAGGCTGGGATAAAGTGATCTTATCCTCGGTATCGAAGGAGGAAAACAAAAAGATGCTGGGAAAGAGCATACCGGAGATTACGGAAAGTTTTGGATTTTTTGATGAGGTAGAGGCAGTGTCATGGCTTTTAACCAGTGAAAATGGGACGGCGGCAATCATTATTCGCAGTATGTCCCAGGCGGATGTGGATGTGATTTCGGCTTTGCCTTACAGCTGCCTGATTTCCGATGCGATTTATGCAGAAACGGACCGGCCCCATCCAAGAATGTACGGCGCGTTTCCTAAGTTTTTGGCTGATTTTGTAAAGGAGAGGAAGGTACTGTCTTTCTCAGAGGCGATCCGAAAAATGACTTCGATGCCAGCAGAGCGTTTGGGGATTTTGCATCGTGGGCAAATTCGGGAAGGATTTTATGCGGATTTGAATATATTTAACCCGGAAGTTTTTCATGACTGTGCGACGTATTTGGAACCGGCACGATTGGCAGAAGGGCTTTCCTATTGCCTCATTAATGGAGAAATCGTAGTAAAGGATGATCAGGTTCTTTCGACAAAAAAGGGGAAACTGCTGCAGATTGGCAGGTAGAATTAAAGCAGAACGAAAAAAACGAATAAAAATACTGAAAAATGCCGCTGGGATTTTTAAATATTCCAGCGGCATTTTTCAGTCTTGCATGATCTGCGGAATCACTTTTCGTTCAGGTAATTATAAATACTGTAGCGGGATAAGCCAAGGAAATCGGCGAGTTTTTCTGCTGCCTTCTTGATGAGGAAAAATCCCTTTTTGTCCAGTGAATGGACAATATGTACTTTTTCATCTTTGGTAAGCTCGCTGATGGGTTTGCCGATACCGGCAACAGCTTCGACCATCATTTGTTCAAGAAGGCTGTCAATGTTTCCGATAAACAATTCGGGTGTCTTGGGAGGTTCGTAATCTGTAGGGGAGGTCAGTACATGCAGCGCATTCTCACAGCGGACCAGATCAGTAATGTCCAGATTTATACATAAACTGCCGTTCACTTTTCCATATTCATCCCGAAAATATTTGCTGGAAGACCGGAGGATCCGGCCGTTTGGAAGTGTATTAATATAGCTGTACTGATCATCTGGAGAAACAGAACCCTTGAGGATTTCCAGTCCGGCATTGGTGCCGCCGTCCCCGACTTTTCTGCCGGTCACATGTCCGTTCCAGATTGCTACAATTGTCTGATTATAAGGAAGTGTAAGGTCGTGAAGCACAACCTCGCAATTTTCTCCGAACTGCATTGCAATGCACTGTGCAATGTCAGAAAGCAGGTTTAGATTGTCCAGTACGTATCCCATGGTAACGTCCCCCATTTAAAATTTGTAGAAAGTTTTCGAAAAAATGTCCATGATATTAAATTTACTTCAAGAACAACAAAAAGTCAATAGATATAATAAAAATCAGAAATGAATTAAACAAAAAGTTGATCGAGAAAGGAAGAAAATGGTGGTAAAGTTGCTTCTTTTTGCGGAAAAATCTTAAATATTTTGTTGACAATAAACAAAAAGTGTAGTATATATAGAAATAGATAAACAAAAAGTTGAAGCGCTTACAACAAAAAGTTTAATACTAAAATAAAGGAGGATTATCATGAAAAAGAAATTGGTCGGTACATTATTTGTGCTTGGCATGGCAGCACTTAGCGCGACCGGGTGCAGCAGCTCGGAAAGCACTGCAACATCTGCAGCACCTGCAGCAGGTGAGAACAGTGCAGCAGAGGAGGCAAATACCACAGAGGCTCCTGCTTCGGGGGAAGATGTGCAGGTGGTTACGTTCTGGTATAACAATACTGGAGATGAGGCAAAAGTATATGAAGAAGCAATTGCTGCGTATAATGCGTCTCAGAGCAAATATAAAGTAGAAGGCTTAAGTGTTACGGATGCACAGAAGCTGATCGTATCCATGAGCAGCAACGAGGCTCCGGATGTTATTAAGACGGGAAATCAGTCGATTATCCAGTATACAAAAAATGGCCTTCTGCAGTCAGTTCAGGAGTATGTAGATGCGGAAAGCTTTGACACATCTGTTTTTTCCGAGCAGTCTGTTGAGGCAAATCGGATTGACGGTGACCTGTATGCATTGCCGCTGGATGCTTACACCATTCAGATGTTCTACAACAAGACGATTTTGGAGGAAATCGGATACACTGAGCCGCCGGAGACTATGGAAGAGATGTACGAGATGGCGGTAAAAGCCACAAAGCTGGATGCAAACGGAAATATTGATGTATTAGGATACCCCCTTTTCCCCTACGCATCGGCCAGACAGGAACTGATTTACGGATTTGGCGGAAGATGGTGGGATGAAAATTCGAAGCCAACACCATTAAACGAAGGAGTTCTGGACAGCCTGACGATGAATGTTGCATACCGCAACGAATTCGGTGGAAAGGCACTGGATGGATTTATCGGAACGGCAAATACAAACCGCTATACGGAGCAGGATATGTTTTTCCAGGGCAAGCAGTTATTCCGTCTGGATGGTTCATGGCTGCCGACAATGATGGAAAATTTCGGCTCAGATGTAGATTGGGGAATTACGCTGATTCCGGGAACCGAAGAGCATCCGGAATATCGCGGCTCCGCTCGCTTTGAGACAGATTCCATTGCAATTCCGATTATGGCAAAGTGCAAGGAAGGTGCCTGGGATTTTACGAAGTGGCTTTGCAGCGGAGACGGAGCGAAGATTATTGACCTGGGAACAGGAAACCTTCCAGCGCTGAAGTCCTTATATGATGATCCAGATGTTATGGCAGTGCCTGGCTTCCCTGAGTTTATTGAGGCACTTGAGTTAGGCAAAGGCGTGCAGTATCCGCAGATGTCCGATTATGACGAGTACATGAATCTGGTTAATGCAACGCTGGATTCCATTTATGCAGGAAATGAGGAGCCGGAAGCGGCATTACAGGCTTTGTATGAGCAGAGCAAGGATTTTGAGTAACTGAAATAAAATTGATAAAACAGAAGGCATGGCGCCGGTGCCAGAGAAGATCTGGTGCCGGCGTCAGTTGGCCGGATGAGGAATGGACGCAGGTTTTCCTGTGGAAAGGAGGAAATGTGAAAGTAAAGAAAACCAAACAGGAGAGAAAAGATTTTTTATATGGGCTGCTGTTTGCTTCACCGTGGATTCTGGGCTTTCTCGCATTTAGCGTCTATCCGCTGCTGAGTTCATTATATTACAGCTTTACTGAATTTAATGCAGTGACAGCACCTAAATGGGTTGGCCTAGAAAACTTCATTGATGTTTTCCGGGATCCGCTGGTGTGGAAAAGTTTGCGCAATACATTGTTTATGGCGTTTGTTTCGACACCGATTAATCTTATGGTGGCATTGCTTTTGGCCTGTATTGTAGTACGGAATTTTAAAGGACGTGGGTTTGTAAGAACAGCTTTTTTCCTGCCATCAGTTATTCCTATGGTAGCGGCTACTATGGTCTGGATCTGGATGTTTGATCCAACTTATGGATATATTAACAACGTTCTTGCGCTGTTTGGAATAAGTGGTCCTTCCTGGCTTCTGGATGCCCGATTTACAAAATGGGCACTGGTTTTAATGGGAACGTGGAATACTGGAACCACGATGCTGGTATGTATGGCTGCACTGCAGTCTGTACCGCAGAGTTACTATGAATCCGCGGAAATAGACGGTGCAGGTGTAGTAAAGCGCTTTTTTTATGTAACTCTTCCCTGTGTGGCGCATGTTATTGTCTATCAGGCAATTTTAAGCATAATCAATGCGTTCCAGTATTTCCAGCAGGTATACATTATTGTTACGGCCAATGCCGGAGTCAAAGGAGGAAGTGCTGCCGGAGGACCGGAAAATTCCATTTTAATGTACCCGCTGTATATTTTCCATAACGCATTCACTTATTTAAAGATGGGAAAAGCATCTGCCATGGCATGGCTTCTGTTCCTGGTAGTTGCCGTATTGACCGTTGTGATGACGAAGGTTACCAAAAAGGTTACAGAAGATGCAGGAGGTGAGTAAGGATGAATATTCTTCTGGCAAAGAAAAAAGGGAAGGATTTGCTGTTTTATTTATTGGTTGTTGTACTGGCTATTATATTTATCTCTCCGTTTATGGTCATGGTATTGACTGCATTTAAGACCAACAGTGATGCGTTTACCATTCCAGTAAAGCTGCTTCCAAGAGAATGGGTTCTGGACAACTTCCCTGCGGCATTTGCGGCGATTCCATATTTTAAGTATATGGGGAATACCATCTTTATTACGGCAATGTCCGTGGTTGGACAGCTGCTGGTAACACCGTTAGTTGCTTACTCCCTTTCCAAGATTCATTGGAAGGGTGCGGATATTATTTCCGGTCTGGTTATGGCCACTATGATGATTCCCATTACGGTTACTATGGTTCCCCTATATAAGATTTATTCCAAGCTTGGCCTGACCAATACGTACGTTCCGCTGATTCTTCCTACATTCTTCGGGAAAGCCTTTTATATTGTTATTGTGAGGCAGTTTTTCAGCGGTGTTCCGGACAGTCTGATTGAGGCAGCAAGAATTGACGGAGCAAATCATTTTATTTGCTATGGGAAAATAGCGATGCCTTTATGTAAGCCAGTGCTGACGACTATTGGTATTTACGCATTTCTGGATGCCTGGAGTGATTATCTCTATCCATTGATTTTTATCACCCGCCCGGAAAAATATACCCTGTCTTTAGGTCTTCAGCAGTATATGAGCGAATATTCCGTGGACTGGGCAAGGCTTATGGCAGCGGCTCTGGTCTTCGTACTGCCGGTGGTCATCTGTTTCGCTATATTCCAAAAAAACTTTGTGGAAGGAATCGCCACCAGCGGGCTTAAGGCATAGGAACTGCGGTTGAGAAAGGAAGCTATGAAGAAAAAACAATCTTTAAATGGGGCCTGGAAATTATATCGATGGAAAGACCGAAAGGACTGCGGCACTGTTTCTGTGCCGGGTTCAGTTCTCAGTGGACTTTTGGAAAAGAAAATGATTGAGGATCCATATTGGAGACAAAATGAGTATGCTGTGCGGGAGCTTCTTGCGGAGGACTATTTGTTTGAACGGGAGTTTGAACTAGAAAATCTGGATGCAGAAGAAATCTGTCTGGTGTGTCTGGGCGTGGATACCTTGGCGGAAATAAGGCTGAACGGACAGGTGATTGGAAAGACCTCAGATATGCATCGGACATGGCGTTTCCGGGTAAAAGAATTTCTGCGGCCAGGAACCAATCGCATCACGGTTCATTTTTCCTCAGCTCTTTTGGCGGCCAGAAAAGAAGATGCACAGAATGACATATTTTATACGTCGACAGGGTGTATTCCCGGTAATGGAGCCATACGGAAGGCACACTATATGTTTGGATGGGATTGGGGACCGCAGCTTCCGGATATGGGTATTTTTCGGGAAGTGTTTCTGGAATATCAGAAAGGTCCTCAGTTTACGGATGTTTATCTTCGTCAAAAGCATGTGCATCAGGAAAATAAGGTTATTTTAGATATTTGCTGCATGCTGAACAAAGGGGAGTACCGCCAGGAAAAAAGCCAGTATTTAGCAATAGAGGTCATTAGCCCAGATGGGAGCAGCCATCAAAGGAGATATGAATATCAGCCACAAATTTTATGGGAGATTCTCAATCCCATACTATGGTGGCCAAATGGATTGGGCGGACAGCCTCTCTATCAGGTGACGGTCCGCTTGGAGGATGAGGAGCAGAATAAACTGGACGAGCACCGCTTCCGTATTGGATTAAGGGAAATCACAGTAAGTCGGGAAAAACACAGTGCCGGGGAGGAATTTGCATTTGTGGTCAATGGAATAAAGATATTTGCCATGGGCGCAAATTATATACCTGAGGATAATTTCCTGGACCGGATAGCAGAGGGACGGACGCGAAAGTTGATTGAAGACTGCAAGGCTGCAAATTTCAACTGCATTCGCGTGTGGGGTGGAGGTTTTTATCCAGATGATTTCTTTTATGATGCCTGTGATGAGGCGGGAATTCTGGTTTGGCAGGATCTGATGTTTGCCTGCAATGTATATGCACTGACCGATTCCTTTGAATCGGATATTGTGGAGGAAACAAAGGATAATGTAAGGCGTATCCGCCACCATGCCTGCCTGGCCCTTTGGTGCGGAAACAACGAAATGGAATGGGGATGGGGCGATGAGTGGGCAAGGATACGGGGCCATCATCCTCGCTATAAGGCAGACTATACCAAGATATTTGAGTATATTCTGCCAAAAGCACTGCGGGAAACGGATAAAGATACCTTTTTCTGGCCGTCATCGCCCTCGTCAGGAGGCTCTTATGATGAACCCAATGCAGTAAATCGGGGAGATCAGCATTATTGGGAGGTATGGCATTCAGGAAAGCCCTTTACAGAGTATCGCAAAAATTATTTTTCTTTTTGTTCGGAGTATGGCTTTCAGTCATTCCCAAGCATGAAGACGGTCAAGGCCTTTACTGTGCCGGAGGATCGGAATATTTTCAGCTCAGTGATGGAATCCCATCAGAAAAACGGGACAGCAAATGGAAAGATCTTAAATTATGTGGCGGATTATTTCCTTTATCCAAGCGATTTACCTTCGTTAATCTACATTTCCCAGATTCTGCAGCTGAAAGCAATCCAGTACGGCGTGGAGCATTGGAGACGGAACAGAGGAAGGTGCATGGGCTCCCTTTACTGGCAGTTAAATGATTGCTGGCCGGTAGCATCATGGTCCAGCATTGATTATTATGGACGCTGGAAGGCCCTTCATTACGGCGCTGCCCGCTTTTACGCGCCGGTTATGTTGTCTGCATGTGAAAAAGAAGAGCTGTCTATGGAGATCGGATATTACGTACATAATGACAGCCGAGAGGCAATCTGCGGAAAAGTGGAGGCCGCATTGATTGACCGGGAATTCCGTGTTTTATGGCAGCAGAAAAAGGAAATCTCTTTGGGGGCCATGTCTGTGGCGAAGGCTTTTGAAGTGAATTTCGAATCGGTTTTGCCGACAGGGAAAGAGCGGAATCAGGTTTTTGCGAGAGGAAGGTTAATCATCAATGGAAAATGCGTTTCGGAAGAGGTGACGTTGTTTGCTAAGCCAAAGCATTTTGCTTATGAAAAACCTGAGTATCATATTCAAGTGTTGGAAATGGAGGATGTATTTGCTATACAGGTAAAGAGCAGTACATTTGCCCAGTATGCTGCTTTAGAGGCGAGAGAGTATGACTGGATTTTCTCAGACAATTATTTTGATCTGACTTCGCCGGAGGGAAAATCAGTATGGCTGAAAAAGGGTGAGCAGACAATTGGATTATGTGCAGATGATGTGGCCAGACAGCTGACGGTTATGAGTGTGGCAGACAGTTACGTTTTAGAACCATGAAGTAAAAATTTGATGTGAAATGAGGTAGAGAATATGGATGTTTATGAGAAATTAAAGGAATTAGGACTTGAACTGCCGGAAGCTCCGGCGAAAGGCGGCGTGTATTCGCCTTGCCAGGAATTCGGGAAAAATCTGGTTTACATTTCTGGATGTGGTCCGGTGATCGGTGAACAGAAGGCATGTGGGAAGTTAGGAAAGGAATATACGAAAGAGGAAGGCATGATTTGGGCCAGAAATTCCATGCTCAATGTGCTTTCGGTTTTGCAGGCCCAGATTGGCGATTTGAATAAAGTAAAAAAGGCAGTGAAGATTTTGGTTTTTGTGGCCAGTGAGGATGATTTTACCGAACAGCCTGCAGTGGCAAACGGAGGAAGCCAGCTTTTGGCGGATTTATTTGGCGCGGATCAGGTTCCGGCGCGTTCTGCCATCGGTGTAAACGTATTGCCGGGAAATATCCCTGTAGAGACAGAAGCGATTTTTGAGATTGAGAAAGAATAACGATATTTTCGAAAGGAACGGTGCTGAATATGGACGCGTTATTTCAAAATCAGTTAGAAGAATCTCTGTATGTGCATTTTCCCTTGAAACCGGAACAGGACAGGAGCATAGAAACAAGGAATTTGAAAAAAGAAGTAGTAAATACAATTTCTCTTTGGGACGGGGAGAGTCTTTCTGTCTGGAAGTTTGAGGGGGAAGGTGAGCACGAAATTAAGGAAAAAGGCGTGCTGCACTTAAAGACCTGGTCCCGGGCCGACCACTGGCCGGAATCCGAGGTTCGTTCCCTGGATGCAGCAAAAGGAGCGTATGCAACCTTTGGAAGTTATATTGTCAGGCTTGATGTGAGCAAGCTGGATTTATCCGTGGGAAACCGGCTCTGTTTTAAAATCCGGCCGGAGTGCGAGGGTATGCGTAATCCCATCGTAAGGGTAGGTTTTGTGAATGATGGAGAGATTAAGATTCCGGATGTATATTCAAGAGAAGGCTTTAATGCCATAAATCTGAAAAACCATCAATGGAATACATGCATGTGGGAAATCGACTCCATCGCCCATGATAAGATAACGGAAATATCCTTTAACCTGCATCGCTACGGAAAGGATGTTTCCACAGGGGATAATATGGTTTTTGATCTAGCGGACATTTGCCTGCATCAGGTAGAACCCGACGTGGTACATGGGTGGCAGTGTGCGAAAGAGCAGGCGGCATATTCAACAACTGGATATTTCACCTACGGCAGAAAGGTAGCGGTAGCCAACACCGAAGCAGAAGACTTCCGCATCTGCAACGCAGAGACTGGCAATCAGGTATTTGCCGGAGAGATACAAAAAGTAGAAAATCAATTTGGAAAATTTTCCGTTCTTGACTTTTCTGCATTGGAGGAGGAAGGAAAATATCAGATTTATTTTGGAAATACCGTGACGGGGCCCTTCCGGATTTCAACGGATATCTGGGATACTACCTTATGGAAATTAATTAATTTCCTGTACTGTGAGCGGTGCGGATACCCTGTGCCGGAATGCCATGGAAGCTGTCATCATGACATTTTGGCGGAGCATAACGGCCTCAAACTGGTTTTCACCGGAGGATGGCATGACGCGGCAGACGTGTCACAGCAGGTTATGCAGACGGCGGAAATTATGGACAGTATGCTGGCAGCTGCAGAGAGTGTAAGGACATCAAATCATCCCTTGTACCTGCGGATGATTGAAGAGGGAAACTGGGCGCTGGATTATATTTTGCGGATGCGCTTTGGTGACGGGTACCGTGCGTCCCATGCAGCTCTGCGCCGCTGGACGGATCAGCTGATTGGAAATATGGATGATGAGACGGTAGATGTCAGCTGCCGATCTTTTGAAAATTTTGTCTTTGCGGCAGTGGAGGCAGGGGCAGCGGGTACGTTCTCAGAACGTGACCCGGAACTGGCCTGGAAATGCATAGAGGCGGCAAAAGAAGATTTTGAATTTGCAGATAGGCGCTTCCGGGAAATGGGCGTGGAAAAAATCCACCTGGAGGAGCACACGGCAGGAGCAAGCCGGTCTCAGCATTATGCCGTGGCAGCGTGGGCGGCAGCCCGGCTGTATCAGCATACAGAGGAAGAATGTTATGCAAAGCTGGCTGAAGAATATGCAGACCGGATTTTGGATTGTCAGGAAACGGGAAATGAGCCGCCTATGAAAGGATTCTTTTACCGGGATGAGGAAAAGAGACACATTGTACACTTTTCCCATCAGGCGAGAGACCATGTTTTTGTGCAGGCTTTGGCTGCTGTGTGCAGGGCACTGCCTGAGCATGAAAAATGCGGGATATGGGAGACGGCAATGAAAATGCATGGGGATTATTTAAAAGAACTGATGCATTATGGACAGCCTTATGGTATGATTCCAGCAGGAATCCATCATATATCAGAGGCAGAGGACAGGGAAACCTTTGAAGTGATCCATCCCCACGCGGATTTTCCGGTGGACAAGAAGAACTATGTTGAGCAGCTGAAAAATGGCATTTCCCTGGGCAATGGGTATTATATCCGTATGTTCCCCGTATGGTTTTCTTACAGAGGAAATTCGGCAATTCACCTTTCCATGGGAAAAGCCGCCTCTCTGTTGGGAAGATATTTTCATGATGAAGACTTAATGGAAATTGCCAGGGAGCAGCTTTATTGGACGCTGGGTAAGAATCCGTTCCGCCAGTCATTGATTTACGGAGAGGGTGATAACTATGGGCAGGAGTATACGGCACTTTTAGGAGAAACCGTAGGAGAGATGCCCGTCGGCGTGCAGACCAGGCGAAATGAGGACCTGCCCTATTGGCCGCCGGCCAATATTGCTACGTACCGTGAAGTGTGGACTACGCCGCCTGGCCGCTGGATGGCAGTGGCTGCGGATTTAATTGGTGAATAAGATCATTGCTTAAGGCAGAGATGTGTATGCCCGGCCGTCGTATATGACGGCCGGGTTTTCGTCATATTAGAAACAGGAAACTTCGTTCGCGAATGAAACAAAAAAATGAACCAATCCCCACTTCCCTCACTCTTATATAACAGATGCATCAAAAAAGGAAAGGAAAATGGTCATGGATAACAAGGAAAGAGCCGTGATAGCCAGAATGACAGAGGGCGATGACGGGGCATTTGATGAAGTATACCGTTCCTGTTCCGGAAAGCTGTACCGTATGGCGTTATTTATTACTGGAAACCGAAATGACAGTGAGGATGTGCTGCAGGAAACCTTTGTGAAATGCTATCTGCACAGATCAGAGCTTAAGGACCCGGAACGTTTTGAATCCTGGATTTATCAGATCATGGTCCGCACAGCCTGGGACCTGGAGAAAAAGAAGAAGCGAAAGAAGGAAATTTCCTACGAAGGAATTCTCGAGGAGGCCCGGGAGAGCGGAACCGGTCAGGCCGGCAGGCTTCAGGAGGACACATCCAGGCCGGATCCCCTGTCAGAGATTCTGAAGCAGGAGACCAGCCGGGAGCTGGCTCAGGAGATCAGGAAGCTGGATATAAAATACCGGACAGCGATTCTGCTTTATTATTATAACGGGCTCAGCACTCGGGAGATCGCCGAGGTAACCGGAACCTTTGAGGGAACGGTGAAGTCCCGTCTGAATAAGGCGAGAAAGCTTTTGCGGGAACGTCTGGAGCGAAAAGGCCGGAAGGGGTCTGATGGTTGGAAGGAGGCAGTGCTATGAGAGCGGATTGGGAAGAGGAAATCAGGCAGATCATAACGGAACAGGTTTCGTCTGTTGATTTTTCTGATGAGGACAGCAGCCGGATACTGAGGCAGATTCACAGCAGCATGGGAGAAAGGAGAAAAATAATGAAATTATCCAAAAAGCAGGCAGGACTGGCCGCAGCGGCGGCGTTGGTGATTTTGGGAAGCATTACTGCAGTGGGAGCAGGGCGGATTGCTGTGCTTTACAGTCATACCAGTCTCAAGGAGGAGGTGACCTCCTATGAGGAGATGAAGGCAAGAGGAACCGAAAGTCTGGGCAAAGCGCCGCAGATGGTGGAGGAATTTTCCGGAGGACAGCATTTTAAGCGGGGATTTGCCACGATGATAGATGCGGCGGATGCAGCGGGACAGATGGTAGGCAGCTATCCGGAAATCAGTATAGAGTACAGCGGTGCAGAAGAGCTGAATTTTTCCGTTTCCAAACCGCTTGAGGGTGTAGGACATTCAGCGGCACAGGTGACGGAGGAATATGAGGGAATCGTAATTTCTGGAAATAAGGATCAGTATCTGTTCCTTCCGCCAGGTGAGGAGCCTTCAGAGGAAGACAAAAAGCTTGAGGCAGAAGGCAGGCTGTACATCAGCTATGGGTCAACTGCCGAAGAACGCCGTGTTTTCACCAGTGTTAACTGGCAGGAGGATGGCCTGTTTTATCACCTCTACACCTATGAAGATGTCAGCTTGGAAGAGATGATCGGATTTGCCAAAGAGGTGATTGACAGCTGAACGGGTGATGGATATCAGAAACTGTTTGACCGCTGAAAGGCCGAAACCTTTCAGCGGATCACATGGATGGTACCTTCATCGTTCATTTTTTTAATGATGGTGGCGATGACCGGGAAGGCGAAGATTCCGATGACGCCGATAAGCTGTGCGCCTGCAAAGATACACAGCAGGGTGACAATGGGGTGCAGTCCCACCTGGCTGCCGATGATTTTGGGCTCCAGGAACTGGCGGACAGCGGTAATCACCACGTACAGAATAAGGATTCCGATTCCCAGGGGCGTATTTCCCAGGATCAGGAGCAGGATTCCCCAGGGAATCAGGATGGTTCCTGTTCCCAGCACAGGAAGGATGTCCACAATGGCCACCAAAAGGGCCAGAAGAGGCGCCATGGGGAGCTTTAACAGAGTGAAACCGGCGTACAGCTCAAAAAAGGTTATGGTCATCAGGAGGGCGTAGACCCGCAGGATCTTCCAGATCACCGTCCGGGCGCTGGTAACGATCTCCACCAGCATTGCTCTTCTTTCCGGCTTAAACTGGCGCAGGACAAAATTAATCACCGTATCGTAATCCAGGGTGAAGAAAAAGGAAGAGATAATGGTAAAAATCAGCTGGATTAAAAATGCGGGAAAGCCTACGATCCAGGAAGCCCCCAGGCTGATAATCATGCCGGAGAGGCTCATGATTCCCTGCTGCATGCTGTTTTCCAGGCTGTACAGCAGCTCCTCCATGGTCTGACGGGAGTCAGGAAAGCTGGCGAGCAGTTTATCCGAAAGACGCACCAGCTCCGGCACCAGAAACCGGTTATAGTATTCGGGAAGCCGGGTAGCCTGCTCCTGGATCATGCTGACAAAGCGGCTGCCAAAAAACCAGATGATGGTAAAGATGAGGGTGTAGCACAGGAGCAGGCAGCCGATGGCAGCCAGGGATCTGCGGATTTTCCATCGGGAGCAAATCCGGCGGATGAGCGGCGTCAGCAGAGAGGCCACCATAAAACCGATCAAAAATGGAGCAAACATCGGAAGAAAATTTTTCAGGATAAAGAAAACGGCCCCTGCAAGCAGCAGGAAATAGAGAAAATTGATGATAAAGGCTTTTCGAAGTTCAGTCTTATTGGGATCCATCATTTGTAAGCGGCTGTGCCGCCGTCCTTTCCCATCCCCCATGGGATGCAGTGAAAATATAACATTATATCTATTATAAAAATTGGCGGCAGGGAGCGCAAGCAGATTCTGCAATCTTAACAGATTATTAAGATTACAGAACGTAATAAAATCGTAATAGAAATAGCCTTGCTTTTTTTCACTATCCTTTTTATAGTGAAGAAAAGAGGAGGACAAGGCAGAATGAACAGAAATAGAGAAAAAAGAAGAACCATAAAAAAGTGGATTACCAGCATGATTGTCGCCGGGATTCTTTCTGTGCAGGCGCTGACGGTGCCGGCATTTGCCCGGTTAGAGGAGCAGCTGACGGTTCAGGACGGCCAGTTTATCCGGGCCAACGGTACAGCTATTCCGGGGGCTTTGGCGAAGGGCATTACGGTATCCAAGTACCAGAACCGGGCGGGAAGGATTGACTGGGCGGCTGCAGCGGCAGATGGAGTGAGCTTTGCCATGATCCGTTTGGGTTATCTTAATGACCTTGACCCGTATTTTGATGAGAATATGCAGGGCGCTCTGGCAAACGGCATCCGCACAGGCGTATTTTTCTACACCCAGGCGCTGGATGAGGAGACAGCCAGGGAGGAAGCCAGGTTTGTGCTGGAGAAGATCAAGGATTATCCGGTGTCATATCCCATCGCTTACGATGTGGAATCACAGTATCTGCTGGATATGGGTAAGACGCCTCAGGAAATCACCAATCAGGTGAATGCCTTCTGCCAGGTGATTGCGGAGGCGGGATACCGGCCGATCGTCTATGGAAATAATCTCTGGCTGACCACCTATATGGATACCTCGCAGATTCCCTACGATATCTGGTATGCCCGCTATGAGACGTCGGTGAATGAATATCCCAATCGGACCATCTGGCAGTACACGGATGCGGGGACAGTGAGCGGCATCACCGGCGATGTGTGCATTGAGGTGGCCTTTGCGGACTACACCCAGCTTTTCCCCGGAACTGGCTGGCGCAGCATCAATGGCCGCTATTACTATTATCAAAACTATCATAAGCAGACTGGCTGGATTCAGGAAAACGGCATCTGGTATTATCTGAAGGAGGACGGCGTTATGGCGGCTTCCGAAACCTGTGTGGTGGACGGGACCGCATATATCTTTGACGCTTCCGGAGCCTGGATTGGATAGGGCATGAAAGAGCTGTGAAAGAATGAGAAATCATTTTTTCGCAGCTCTTTTTTATAGGAAGCAATATTACCCAAAGGAATATGGCTGCATAAATCCATCCAAAATAGAAATTTAGTAAAAGGACGAAAAAATGTAAGAAAAGGGATAGTGGGCAGAATGAGTAAACGGTGGTATGATATCAGTATGAAAATATGTGAAGGAAGGTTCTGACTAGAAGGAGAGAAGAGGCATGCAAAGAAGAGTAAAAATGAAACCGGGAAAAGGAAATTCGTTGGCAGGCATGGTGGTCGGCATTATCTTCTGTCTGCTGGGTATCTTTATGGTGATTCCCACAATGGGGATTTTCGGTGTCTTCTGGACAGGGATGGCTTTGGTGATTACGGTGATCAATGGGATTAATGCCTTTTCGGAAGACGGACTGGCCACTCATGAGATTTACATTGAGGATACGCCGAATCAGGACAGCGGTTCTTCTGCAGACAAAGAGGACCCGGAGACTCGGCTGCGCAGCTTAAAGCGCCTTCGGGAGGAAGGGCTGATTACGGAAGAGGAATATGAGACCAGGAGAAAAGAGATTATACAGGAAATATGAAAAGAGGCAGTTGAATGGAACAGATATCCATGTTTGATGTGATGGAGGAGCGGGAGCATACGGCGCCTCTGGCCAGCCGTCTGCGGCCGGAGACTCTGGATGAGTTTGCAGGACAGAAGCAGCTGGTGGGGGAGGGCGCTGTCCTCAGGAGGCTGATTGACCGGGATCAGATTCCCTCCATGATCTTCTGGGGGCCGCCGGGAGTGGGGAAGACCACGCTGGCCAGCATTATTGCCCGGACTACCCATGCGGAATTTATTAATTTCAGCGCTGTGACCAGCGGCATCCGGGAGATTAAGGAAGTGATGGCCCGGGCAGAGGAGGGCCGCAGGATGGGGCGGAGGACAGTACTTTTTGTGGACGAGATCCACCGGTTCAATAAGGCCCAGCAGGACGCCTTTCTGCCCTTTGTGGAAAGGGGCAGCATTACCCTTATCGGCGCCACTACGGAGAATCCTTCCTTTGAGATTAATTCAGCGCTTTTGTCCAGGTGCAAGGTCTTTCTGCTGCAGGCCCTATCCCGGGAAGAGCTTGTAACTCTCCTTAAGCGGGCACTGGAAAGCCCAAAGGGCTTCGGCTACCTGAAGGTGGAGATTTCCGAGGCGATTCTGGAAAGGATTGCAGAATTTGCAAACGGGGACGGCCGGTCGGCCTTAAATACCCTGGAGATGGCGGTGTTAAATGGGCAGATTCGGGAGGATGGAAGTACGGCGGTGACAGAGGAGATCCTGTCCCAGTGCACCAGCCGGAAGTCGCTCCTCTACGATAAAAAGGGGGAGGAGCATTACAATCTGATCTCCGCCCTTCACAAGTCCATGCGCAACAGCGATCCGGATGCGGCAGTCTACTGGCTGGCGCGGATGCTGGAGGCCGGTGAGGATCCGCTGTATGTGGCCAGAAGGCTGATCCGTTTTGCCAGTGAGGATGTGGGGCTGGCAGATCCCCAGGCGCTGCCCTTAGCGGTGGCCGCATATCAGGCCTGCCATTTTATTGGGATGCCGGAATGTAACGTTAACCTGTCTCAAACCGTTATTTATTTATCCATGGCACCTAAGTCCAATTCTGCCTATGTGGCCTACGAGGCCTGCAAGGCCGATGCCCAGAATACCCTGGCAGAGCCGGTGCCTCTGGTGATTCGAAATGCGCCCACAAGGTTAATGGAGGAGCTGAATTACGGAAAGGGCTACCAGTACGCACACAGCTGCCCGGAAAAGCTTTCGCGGATGCAGTGCCTTCCAGACAACTTAAAAGACAGGCAGTACTACCATCCCACAGAGGAGGGATGTGAGAAAAAATGGAAAGAAAAGCTGGAACAGATAAAGAAATGGAGAAATTCATAGAAACTGATCCTGGTCTGAGGATACATAAACGGCGATATCCTTCACATCGCAGTTGAGAATCCGACAGAGATCGTTCATGGTTGTGGTGGTTATGGGCTGATTCTTTCGCAGCCGTTCAATGGTGGAGCTGGAAATCTTGTGCTTGTTGATGAGGGTATATGTAGATTCACTGGACTTCTTTAATGTCTTCCAAAAGGGGTCGTACAGGATCATAAATAATCTCTTTTCTTTTGTGCGGAGTGCCTTCCGCAGGTTATGGGGTGCATCAAAACTGTAATATTTATCATTTTAATGAATAGTCTTGTCATTGACTATAGTCAGTAGTTAGACTATAATAGCAAAGCAGAAAAAAAGGGGGCGACATAAATGGATAAGCAGAAAAAAAGTGCAGCTGACGTGGAGAATGTATGGGGTGACGGCATCAAACAGGATGGCTTGTGGAGAATCCTGGAGTTTGTGACGGAGAGCGACGAAGTGTTTTTCAAAAAGATTACAAAGGGGCTTACGGAGGAGGAGATCGAAGAGTATCTCCAGGAATTTCCGGAATACCGAAAATATTGGAATAAAGAGGAAAATAATATTGAATAATCAGAATTTCATCATAAAGGGACACATGATCTGGAGCAGGGACAGGAAGGAAATGACGGTGAAGAAGGATCACTATCTGGTGGTTTCCGCCGGGACCATTCAGGGAGTATTTCCGCAGGTACCGGCAGAATTTGCCGGTCTGGAGATGCTTGATTACACCGGACACCTGGTGATTCCGGGGCTTACCGACCTCCATATCCACGGCCCCCAGTATGTGTTCCGGGGCTTAAGCATGGACAGGGAGCTTCTGGACTGGCTGAACTTCCGCACTTTTCCCGAAGAGGCCAAATACAGGGATCCGGAGTATGCCAGAAGGGCATACCGCCTTTTTGCCCAGGATCTGCGGCAGGGGGGCACGGTGAATGCGGTGGTTTTCGGCACCATTCATAAGGAAGGGACGCGGATCCTTATGGAGGAGTTGGAGGCGGCCGGCCTGCGGGCTTATGTGGGAAAGGTGAATATGGACCGGAACAGCCCGGATGATTACCGGGAGGAGACGGAAGACTCGGCAGCGGATACCAGGGCATGGATCCAGGAAACGGCCGGGGCATTTTCTCAGGTAAAGCCCATCCTGACGCCGCGATTTCTGCCTACCTGCAGTGACCGTCTGATGGAGCTTTTGGGACAGCTTCAGCGGGAATTTGCCCTGCCGGTGCAGTCTCACCTCTCGGAAAATCAGGGCGAGATTGCCTGGGTCAGAGAGCTTTGCCCTCAGGCAGATTTTTACGGAGACGGATATCAGCGGTTCGGCCTTTTTGGCGGGGATGTGCCTACCATTATGGCTCACTGTGTGTATTCCGGGGAGGAGGAGCTTCTCCGGATGAAGGAAAGAGGCGTTTACATTGCCCACTGCCCGCAGTCCAACACGAATATTGCTTCCGGCATCGCACCGGTGCGCCGGTTCCTGGATATGGGAATCCGGGTGGGGCTTGGCAGCGATGTGGCAGGAGGACATTCTGCCTCCATATTCCGGACCATGGCGGAGGCTGTCCAGGTATCGAAGCTGCGCTGGCGTCTGGTGGATCAGACACTTCGGCCTCTGACGGCAGCGGAAGCATTTTACCTTGGAACAGAAGGCGGAGGCAGCTTTTTCGGCAGGTCGGGAAGCTTTCAGAAGGGCTATGCAGCGGATATTCTGGTGCTGGACGAAAGCCGGATGCCGTATATGGAGGAGCTTACTGTGGCCGAGCGGCTGGAGCGGTATCTGTACCTGTGCGGAGAGAAGGACATTCTCCACAAATTTGTGGGAGGACGGATGCTGTTCTGATATAGGCAGACAGATGCTAGGAGAGAGCAGGGCAGACAGGAAAGGATAAAGGGAATATGTGGATGACAGAGGATTTGCAGGGATTTTACGGTACAGGAGAGCGAAACGAGGCGGGACAGAGCCTGGAGGAATTTCTGGAGGCTTACGATCCGAAGCGGTATGACTGCCCGGCTAATACCACGGATATCGTGGTGGTGCGGTCTGAGGGGCCGTTGATTAGGAAGGAGCAGCCGCTGCAGGTACTGATGGTAAAGCGGCGGAATCATCCCAGTATTGGCTGGTGGGCTACGCCGGGGGGCTTTGTGGAGCTTCGGGAGGATCTGGATGCAGGGGCAGCCAGGGAGCTGGAGGAGGAGACGGGCGTGAAGGGCCTTCCGCTGGTACAGCTTCGCACCTGGGGGGATTTCCGGAGAGATCCCCGGTGGCGGGTGATCACCACCTCATATCTTGGTCTGGTGGAGGGCGATGTGCCTGTTCAGGCCGGCGATGACGCGGCGGAGGCTCTTTGGATGGACGCATCCCTGGAGCGGGAGTGTGATGAAGTGGAGAGTGATGAAGGCGAACATGATGAAAGAGAATGCGGTGAGGAGAAAAGCGGCAGGCAGGCAAGCAGCGAGAAGGGAAGCTGCGGCATCTGGAGGCTGACCCTTCGGAATCCTGAGGCAGGGATTTCTCTTATGGCCCGGGTAGCGATCCGCAGAGGAAGTCATCCAGTGGTCTCAGAGGAGGAGTACCAGCTGGTGGAAAGCCGGGGAATCGCCGTAGATCACGGCTGCATCATTGCCCAGGCACTCCGGTATCTTTATTGCAGACTTTCTTAAGGTTCCATAAAAGTTTAAGAAAACCGTACCTGTTGTTAATGGAAATTGATAGCAAAACGTAAGAGAAAAGAAATACATTTTCACCCAAATTCCGCTATACTGAACCTGGAAAGCAGTGGTTTGGAAAACTGGACTTCTGCCATAGAGCAAACAGCATACAGAATAACTCGGGAGGAAATTGTATGATGAAAAAGATTGTTACCTTTGGCGCGCTGTGTGCGCTGTTATTAACATCCTGCGGCAAAGCTCCCAGTGCGGTGCAGACCTCTGGGAACAGCCAGGCTGGCGGAATCCAGCAGACAGCCAGGGTTCAGGTGGAAAATACCGACAGCCAGGTGATTACCGTTACCAGCCGGGAGACCGTCAAGGTAGTTCCGGACATGGCGGAGCTGGTCTTTGGCGTCACCTCACAGAACGCAGACGCTGCCCTCTGCCAGCAGGATAATCAGGACAAGACGGAGCAGCTGGTGGCTATGCTTAAGGAGCAGGGGCTTGGGGAGAATTCCATTCAGACCTCCGGTTTTGACATGAGCCCCCGGTATGACTGGCAGAGTGACGGCCAGATCACCGGATACGAGGCCAGCACCCAGGTGACAGTGTCCGATGTGCCCCTGGATCAGGTGGGAACCATCATGACGAAGGCGGTGGAATCCGGCGCAAATCAGATTCAGTCGGTTTCCTATCTTTCCAGCACTTATGATGAGAGCTATCAGGAGGCGCTTAAGCTTGCCGTAGAGCAGGCCCAGGAGAAGGCACAGGCTCTGGCGGATGCCAGCGGATGTACGCTGGGACGGGCGGTGCACATTACGGAGTACACCAACAATCAGCAGGCGCGGTATGTGGCCAATACGAGATTAAGCGCTGTGGCAGCCGATACTGCAGCGGCTGAGGGAGCAGCACGGGTAATGCCTGGCGAGATAGAGATTGAGGCCAGCATAAGCGTGGATTACGCAATTCAGTAAGGGCAAAAAGGGCCCCGCAGAAAAGCCAGGATTTCTGCGGGGCCTGTTAAATGCTTATTTAATAAATATCACTGGGCTCTGGTTTTGGCATCTTATCCTTTTCATGAGGAAGAACCACATTCAGCAGGATAGCCACCAGCGTGGCGATAACTACCGGCGATTTGCCGAAGATGGTGGTTACCCAGGCGGGGAAGAGGGCTAAAGATGCAGAGGCCTGGGACACGCCCATGCCTAAGGCTGCCGCCAGCCCCACAATCGAGGTATTCCGGTAATTCATCTCCTCGGTCATCACCAGCTTGATTCCGGTCATGGCAATGGAGGCGAATACGGATACGGTGGCGCCGCCCAGGACGCAGTAGGGGATGGTGGTCAGCAGTGCTGAGAACTTGGGAAGGAGACCGGCGATAAGGATAATCAGGCCTGCAAGTCCCAGAGTGCAGCGGTTTACCACCTTGGTGGTGGAGACGATGCCCACGTTCTGGCTGTAGGTAGCCGTGGGAAGACATCCGAAGCAGGCGCCGATGATGTTGCTGACACCGTAGCCTAAGATGGCGCCCTGGAGCTCCTCGGTCTTTGGCTCACGGTTTAATCCGCCGCTGGTGGTGGCGGAGAAATCGCCGATGGCCTGCACGGAGTTGATGGCAAAGAGCAGGCCGATGGCCACACAGGAGGAAATCTCAAATTGCGGGGTAAAGTGGAACAGCTGGGGAAGCTGCACCAGACCGGCTTCACCGATGCTGGCGAAATTTACCATTCCGCAGAGCAGAGCTACTATGTATCCGGCGGCCATGCCGATGAGGATGGAAGCTAACTTCAGGAATCCGGTAGTAAAATGATTCAGGAAGGTAACCACGGCCAGGGTAAAGAGGGCAATCGCCCAGTTTTTCAGAGAACCGTAATCGGCGCTTCCCGTGCCGCCTGCCATGTAATTGATGGCGGTGGGATAGAGGGAAAGGCCGATGGTGAATACTACCGTACCGGCGATAAGGGGTGGGAAGAATTTGCGGATCTTGCGGATGGTCAGTCCCACCAGGATGGCCACCACACCGCCTACAATCTGGGCGCCCAGTATGGTGCCGATACCATAGCCTTCAGCAATGGCCTGCATACTGGGCACGTAAGCAAAGGATACGCCCAGGATAACGGGCAGACCGGCGCCTAAATGAAAGCCGTTTCTTGGCCCGATCGGAAAGAGCTGCAGGAAGGTGGAGAGGGCGGAAATCACCAGGGAGGCCTGGATCAGGATGACCCGGTCTGATCCGCTGATGCCGGCTGCTCCGGAAATAATAATCGCCGGGGTGACACAGCCAACGATCATGGCTACTACGTGCTGCAGAGCCAGGGGAAGTGCCTGACTGAACTTGGGGATGCCGTCCAGCTCAAAAACCGATGCCGGGGTACGATTTTTATCCATAATGATGCCCTCTCTTTCTATTGATGAATCCGGGTGCCTGTCTTGCCGAGGATTCCGTCTTTTGCTTTTTCCAACAGGGTAATCAGTGCTGTGCGGCCTTCTTTGGAGTCTGCGAACCGCACGGCAGCCTGTACCTTTGGCAGCATGGAGCCGGGAGCAAACTGCCCTTCCCGGATGTATTCTTCCGCTTCGGCGGTGGTAAGGTCATCCAGCCACTCCACCTGCGGCGTTCCATAATGAATAGCTGCCTTTTCTACTGCAGTGAGGATAATGAGATAATCGGCATCCAGCTCTTCAGCCAGCAGGCAGCTGGCAAAGTCTTTGTCGATGACTGCGCTGGCGCCTTTTAAGTGATTGCCCTGACGGATCACGGGGATCCCGCCGCCGCCGCAGGCGATTACCAGCTGGCCGGAATCCACCAGAGAGCGGATGGCGCCGATTTCGATGATCTCTGCCGGTTTCGGGGAAGCTACCACGCGGCGCCAGCCTCTTCCAGCGTCCTCACGCATGATGTAGTCATACTTTTCCTCTGCATTGCGGGCCTGCTCCTCCGACATAAAGTGGCCGATGGGCTTGGAGGGATTTGAAAAGGCAGGGTCTTCCGGGTCAACCCGGATCTGGGTAATCATGGTGGCCACCGGAATATCGTAAATGTTCCGGTTGTAAAGTTCCTCCCGCAGTGCGTTCTGCAGGTCATACCCGATGTAGGCCTGGCTCATGGCCACACAGACGGAGAGGGGGGTATTGGGCTGATTGGCGTCCTCACGGCTTAAGGCGGCCATGGCATTGTTAATCATGCCTA
>JAGHER010000091.1 GCA_017889125.1 Lachnospiraceae bacterium | reverse complement strand
GGAAACGCTGATTAAATCACCGTTTCCTTAGAACCTCCGGTGGATGTGCACGGATTTGCAAGGGAAATTGCTGCTTCGCAGCGCAAATCCGGCACGGGAAACGCTTTAATCAGCGTTTCCCTAAGGATACAAAATGTAAAAGACGCTTCTGGAATGGATGTTACCAGGTAACGATCCGATCCAGAAGCGCTTTTTGCTCCTGGCTGCTCTGCTGGAGATAAATTTTGGTGGTCTCAATGCTTTCATGTCCCAGCAGATCCGCCAGCAAGGAAATATCGTTATATTTCTTCAGGAAATTCTTGGCATACAGATGGCGGAAGGAATGGGCGTAAACGGTGTCCGGATCGATGGAGAAACGGCGGGCCAGGACCTTAAGCTGGCTGTTGATGCCCCGGGGTGTGATGGGGCGGCCGGTCTTGGTGAGAAAGAGAAAGCCGGAATGGATATCCTGCTCTGCCAGCCATGCGAGCGCTTCCTGGCACAGGGAATCGGGAAAGTAAATCCGTCGCACCTTTCCGCCCTTGGAGTACAGATCCATGTAGCCCAGATGCAGGTGCTCCGCCTTGATCTGTACCAGCTCACTGACCCTGGCGCCGGTAGAGCCCAGAAAATGAACCACAAAATACCAGAACCACTTGCCCTCCTTCCGGAGGGCATTTTTTAATTTCTCATAATCTTCATTGGAAATCACATTGTTCAGAAAACTGACCTGCTGGCGCTTTACCACCGGCATCTGAAATGCAGGTATGCGCGCAGGCCGGGAGCCCTCCTGCAGAGCCAGAAACTGGAGATATTTGTTAATGCCGTAAATGCGTGCGTTGATGGTAGCCGGCTGATAGGAAGAAATCAGATACTGCCGGTAGCTGGCTAAATTCTCCGGCGAAGGGTCGGGATAGAGAAGATGCAGCTGGCGGACCGCGCCCAGATACGATGTGATCGTGTTTTCTGACAGTCCTTTTTTGTGCAGAAACTGCCGGAAAAGCTCCAGCTCCTCCTCTTCAATACCCATAATCTTATCCCCCGTAAAAATATTCATTGTAAAATGATAAAAATTTGCGCGGCAAATGTCAAGGTGAAAAATCGAAAAAATCGTCAAAAATAGCGAAAATTTCCGAAAAAACATGCAATAGTCGCGATAATTTCCAATATTGGAAGTATAATGACCTGGTAATGCAAAGAGGAATTTCAACAGGAATTTCAAAAAGAAAAAAGGAGAGTGCATTTATGATGAGAAAGCAGACCAAACTGGTTGCAGTTCTTTCTGCAGCTGCTTTAATGGCCATCGGCGCATCTGCTACCGCTTTCGCTGCTACCGCACATTGGGATCAGGAAGACGGCGAGTGGGTTTACTTAGACCGCAATGGCGACAGAGTTACTGACGAGTGGAAGAAGTCCAACGGCTACTGGTATTACCTGGATGAGGATGGCTACATGGCCAAGGATCAGGTAATCGAGGATGACGATGACAAGTATTACGTTGATTCCAACGGCGTCCGCGTAACCAACGCATGGGTATCCATGGACAATGATGACCTGTTAGATGATGACGATCAGAGCGAAGATATCGATACCGTTTGGATGTATTTCGATGGAAGCGGCAAGGCATTAGGCTGCGACACCGATCACGGCGAGATCAAGAAGCTTACTTACGCTAATGGCGATGCAACCGGCTACTTCATCTTCAATGAGGATGGCTATATGTTAAGCGGCTGGCAGCGTTGGAGCAAGTCTGGCGACAGCGAGAAGCTGTACTACTTAGGCGGCCAGAACGAAGGCTGGGCACGTACCGGCTGGCAGTATCTGACCATCGATCCGGATATCGACGCCTTCAACGGCATCAATGAGGATGATGACGATTACAATGACGAGGAGTGGTTCTACTTCAAGTCTGACGGCAAGGCTGTAGAGAACGATGACCGTTCTATCGGCGGCAGAACTTACATCTTCGATGAGTTCGGCAGAATGCTTGACCTGTGGGTATACAAGGATGCCACCAGCGCAAGTGCTTCCGGCGCATTCACCAATGTAGACGGTACTTCTACCGCAACCGATTCTCAGTTCTATCATGAGGACAACGGTGACCGCGGCAAGAACTGGATCTACGCATATCCGGCAACAGATTACGATGATTACAGTGATGATCCCTACTGGTTCTACTTAGACAGCAACGGCAAACCCTTCCGTGCAATTCAGGAAACGGTTGACAAGAAGAAGCTGACTGCCATTGGTTCTGCATATCGTGTTGATGATGACAACGTAGCAGATGCAGATGATCCGGAGTACAACGGTGCAGTAGGGGCTAAGAGCATCAAGAGCGAGACCTACCTGTTCAACAGCAAGGGCGTAATGCTGACCGGTCTGTACTGGTTAGGCGGCGATGATGAAGGCGATACCAATGCAAAGGTATACAAGGGAACTTCTAAGGAAGCCATGGATCCCGGCTACTATTACTTTAACACAGAGGATGGTTCAGTAAATGGCCAGATGGTAACCAACAAGAAGGTAACTATCGAGGTTGACGGCGAGGATGAGCAGTACTACTTTAAGAAGAGCGGTGCAGCTTACACCAAGACCATCATCAGCGGTACGGTATACGGTGACGATGGCCAGCGTATCGATGAGTACGGCGATGGCAGCACCTATCAGATTGTAACTCTTGATTATGACCTCTGGGAAAAGGGAGATGAGCAGACCGAAGAGAACATTGCAGTTCCGGCTGGCTCTCAGATTCTGTTAAACGAGAACGGCAAGATCAAGAAGTCCGGTACCGTTACCGACATCAACGATCAGAAGGTAAAGGTAAGCAACTACGTGGTAACCAGCGTGGAAGAAGATGACTAATCCGAAAGGCAGATCAAAATTCTAATTGCCATACACTTTTTCGTAAGTGACAACCAGTTAAAAGGGCTGGCGCCCGGCAGAAATGCCGGCGCCGGCCTTTTTTGCGGTGATACGCCTGATAGGCTTTGATTTCTTGTAGGAATAGAAAAAATTGTAAAAACTATTGCGAAATATCATCCGATGTGTTAAAATGGGGATAAATGGAAAAACATACAAGACCATTGGTTACCGACACCTTCCTGACCTTGCATCCTTAACGGGAAACGCATATAATGAAGACAGAAAGCGAAGTTTACTTTCGCATCGCCATTTTCCCATCTGTTGCAAATAGGAAGAGGAGAAGAGCGTTTTTAGGATTATTCCTGCACAGATGAAAGGACAAGAGAGAATGGCAAAAAAGAAGTCTCCGGCCCGGAGGACGGTTTACGATGATGTCTTCCGGACGATGCTTGAAAAGATACCGCGCTTGCTCATTCCGCTAATCAATGAAGCCTTTTCTGCCCATTATTCTGAGGGAGAAGCGGTGACGGCGCTGCAGAATGAGCACATGAAACTGCCAGGAAATAAGGTGGTAAGCGATTCCTACCTGCAAATCCGTGATCGATACTATCATATGGAATGCCAGAGCAGCCCAGACGGAACCATGGCGATCCGCATGATTGAATACGACTTTTTGATTGCGTTAAAGCATGTCCGGAGGGATGGATTTACTTATACTCTGGAGTATCCAAAGTCCTGCGTGCTGTATCTGCGCCGTGATGGGGATATGCCGGATTATCTTCTTGTGCATGTACACTTCCCTGACGGAACAATCTGTGATTACCGGACACCGGTGCTTAAGGTGAATCAGTACCGGTTTGATGAGATTTTCGGAAGGAGGCTGCTGTATTTTCTTCCCTATTATATTATGCGGTACGAAGACAGGCTTTCTCAGATTGAGAAGGATGAACAGGCGCTGGAGGATTTTCTGGAAGAGTACCAGAAGCTGTATGATGGGCTGTATCAGCTAAAAGGCCTTCACCAGATCACGGACTATGAGCTGGTGGAGCTGAAGCAGCTGATCCTTAAAATTGTTAACTGGGTGGCACGGAAGGAAGAGAAGATTCGGAAAGGAGTTGAGGAGATGAATGGGAGAGTGCTGGAATTCGAACATGATATTCTTATGCGGGAGAGTGAGGCGCGCGGTGAAATTCGGGGTGAAAAGTACGGTGCGGCCCGGCAGATGGTAACATTGATTGAATCTCTGGCTCGGAACAGAAAGGTAAGTATCGAGGACGCTTGCGGGATGACCGGAACGCAGCTGGTAGATTATCGGGATGCGAAGAAGCTGCTGGCGGAGAGAAGGTAGCTGAAGCGTCGAGGATAGCTGCCGGGAATATGCCTGCAGTTGACTTCGTTGAAGGAATACGCGGCAGGGAAATACAGATTAAAAAAAGGAGTCCTAAAATGATCAGGACTCCTTTTGGGATAGAAATTACTGCTTATTCATATTCTCTTAATTTGTTTACTGTATCCAGGCCCCATCGACTCCTACATGGTATCCGTCAGGAGTCACGGTGTTGACATACATTGCACCAAATGGCAGGTCGCCATCAGCTGTTGGTGCAGCCGGATTTAAGTAATACCATTTGCCATTTACCTGAACCCAGCCGGTACGCATTGCTCCGGTTGCGGGATCGAGATAGTACCAGTAGCCGTCCTGCGTTTCCTGAAGCCAGCCGCTCTTCATGTCACAGTTGACCTGATCCAGATAGTACCAGGCACCGTTTACAAGGAGCCAGCCGTTTTCGGCGTAGCCATCGCTTCCAAAATAGTACCATTTGTTATTAATCATTCCCCATTCGGACTGGGCGTATCCGCCGGAAGTCTTCGCATACCGCCATCCAGCGGCATCCTGCTTCCAGGAACCGGACAGGTTGGCATAAGTGGTGGGCAATGTGTGGGTCAGGTCGGTCTTTTCTCTTCCGCCGTCGGAAGAGCCGCTTCCGGATGGAGTGTCTTCAGATGGGGTATCTTCAGATGGCGTATCTTCGGAAGGTGTATCCTCAGGCTCATCTTCAGTAGGTTTGTCACTGGTATCTTTCTTTACCAGATTCTCCAGCGCCTCAATCAGCGCATCTGCCGCCTCGTTCACATCCTTCTGCTCTGCGTCTGGATCTTCTGCGATTGCTAAGGCCTTTTCCAAGGCTTCTGCCAGAACGGCCCAGCTTTCTGCGGTGTATTCGGTTTCGTCCAGTGAAGCTGCTTCTTCAATCAGCTGATTCAGCTCATCGGTATTTACCTCATCTTCATTGTCGATGAATACCAGGCGGTTCATGGCTTTTTCCAGTGCAGCAGCTGCCGCATCAATCTCTGCCTGTGTGGCATTTTCATTCCCATAGACTTCTTTGGCGGCATCTAATGCGTCCTCGAATACCTTCCAGCTGTCCTTGGTATAGTCATCCTCGTGCTTGCTGCGGGCCTGAAGGATCAGCCGATTCAGATCAGTTTTGTCGATTTCTTCCTCTTCATCAGGCTTTTCTGCCTCTGCCAGCGCATCCATCGCCTTCTGCAGTGCATCGGCAGCTGCATCAACTGCTTCCTGAGAAGCATCTTTGTCAGCGGCTGTGGTCTTTGCTGCGGCAAGCGCTTCTGCAAAAGCAGCCCAGCTTTCAGCAGTATAATCGTCTTCTTTCATTCCTTCTGCGGTGCTGATCAGAGCAGAAAGTGCAGTCTTATCTACACCGGCAGGTGTGTAGGTATACTCCGGACCGGTGAGAGACCAGTGATAATCGGCCATCTGCTCATAGCTGCCCATGGTCTGTGCTGCCTTCCACCAGGTATCGCCAGCCTCTACCTTAAATGTGTGGGACACGCTTAAATCCAGGCCGCGGATGGTGTAAGTGGTTTCGGTGGTGGTGTAGTCGCCGTTTACTGGCTTAAAGTAGTCATTGGCATTTCGATAAACACCTTCACCGTCTACGTAAACACGATATGCACGAACCTGCGTATCATCGTCTGCCTCTGGCCAGGACAGGGTAATGCTTCCGTCCTCATTTACAACGGCATCCAGAGCGCCGCTGGACCATTGGGGTGCCTTGAAATCATAATTTTCAAGGGTCTGAATGGATGCTTCTGGATAGTGATATTCTATTCCGGCATCGGTAAAGGCCACGATTTCAATCACATTTTCCATGCCTGGCTCGAGTCTTCCGATCTGCAGGCTTACGGTATCTACGGTGTTTCCGTTCTTGATCTGGTAATTGTATACGGTCTTCAAAAGAGAACCGTTTGCGTAAATATGGTAGCCGCGGATCCGGTCATCCTTAACCTTTGCGGAATTCCAGGTTCCCTGGCAGTGACGGTAAAATGCGTTGTCCAGAGATACCTTTGCATCGGACATGGAGGCGATAGGCGCAGAGTCGGTCTCGCCCTCTGTGGTTACGGTCAGATCCGGAGCGGGAGTCTTGTTGCCGGAATCATCGCAGGCGTATACCCGGAAGGTGTATTCAGTTCCGGTGGAAAGACCGTCAAAGTGGCAGCTGGTGCCGCTTATACCAGCCTTGGTGTCAATTTTCGTATCACCCAGGTAAACATCTACCTGATAGGAAAGGCGGAATGCATTGTCCTCTGCCTTGTCCCAGCTGATATCTGCATAGGCGCTCTTGTGGCTGCCGTTTTCCTTGACGCCGGTTTCTGCCGTCACGTTTGCCTCTGCCCAGCCGGGGCCTTCCATCTGGTCATTCATCAGCGTGGTAAGACGCTCATCTGCTTCATTCTGGTCAGAGTAAATAAACAGGTTGTTGGAGGAGTACTTGATATTTCCCCATTCCACCTTGTTCTGTGCCTTGCTGCTGTAGGAGTTGACCATGACATCGTAGAAGATGGAATCCTCACAGCCGGTCAGGGTGCCCCAGCCGCCGTAATTTTTGTAGCTTCCGTTGGTTCCTACATCATTGAAGGTCACATCCTGGAAGTACAGGTCATGGTGGGTATGCCAGGGCTTCTGCGGTTCGTCTACAGGATCAACATCAGCATAAACGCAGATCGTGTTGGCACTGATGGTTTCGGCGGTCACATTGTAAACGTCGATATCGTAGAATTCAGCCGGTACATCGGCTCCCTCAGAGGAGGAGGCGCTGTTGGGATCACTGTAGCTGGTGGTAAATACAAAGGCCTGGTCGCAATTTGCGATGGCAGAGTCACGGATCAGCACATTGCTGGCATAACCGCCGTTGGCGGGAGCGCTCTTAAAGCGGAAGGGCATATCGCTCTCATTGGCAATGTTGTCCTCAGCCAGCATGTTGAATACGCCCTGGGCAGTGTGGCTGCCGCAGGCAATGATTCCGCCGTGGCCTTCGTGAACGTAGTTGCCGAAGATCCAGATATTGGAGTTGGACTGGATTTCCGAATCCTGAGCACCCTTGCCTACAGATGCACCGAAGCCGATGGTGTCATCTCCTGTATCCAGGAAGTTGTTGAAGCAGATTACATTCTGCGAGCATCCAAAACCAAGACCGTCGCCGTTGTTGCAGTCATAGGAAAATACCTTTACATTATTTGCGGCGATATTCCGGGAGTCCAAAATGTTTACGGAATGGTTGGCTGGATTTTCCACCTTGATGCCGCTGATGTAAACGCCGTCCACATTCCGCATCATGATTAAGCTGGAGCGGGTGGCATATGCGTTGGTAAGGTCTGTCTTATCTACCTTGGAGGACATGGTGGAAGGATTCTTGTAATCGGATTCGGTAAGGCTGCTGTATTTTTTGCTGCCGCTCTCATCCGTTACATTGGCCAGATACTTCTTGGCAGAGTCGGCGGCCAGGATACCGTAGCTGTATACCTTGGTATTGTTGCCGGCAACCCAGCGGGGAAGCTCATAGCCTTTTTCATCCGGCTGTGCATGTCCCTCATAAGTATAGCGGGAATAGCCATCACCGTTAATGTCATCCTTTTCGCCGTATTTCCAGCCATTTCCATACACGGTGCCGTTTCCGGTGATTCGGATGTTCTCCAGGGACTGGCTTTCGTCTGTACTGGTTGCGTTTAAGACACCCCAGCACCGGGTATCGGTGTAGAAGGGATACATTAAAAAGCCGATATCAAAGTGGTCGCTGTTGGGAGAGGCCCACAGGGTAGAACCATCCTGAAGCTCCAGGGTCATGTTGCTCTTCAGCCACAGGGCGCCGGTCATCCAGATGCCCTCGGGAATCACAACCTTTCCGCCCTCAGAGCAGTCGTCAATGGCTGCCTGAATGGCTCTGGTGTTGCTCTCGATCAGAGCATTCTTTTCTGCATCGTAGGTAACATAACCTTCCTCCACCGGAACAGCGCCGTAATCGCGGATATCGAAGATCTCTGGTGTCTCTGTGGTGGACTGGGTTAACTCTACGCCATCATCAACCAACTCATTGCCGTACTCATCAATGGGAATCACCTTAAAGGTGTATTCCGTATCCGGTTCAAGGCCTGTGGCGGTATAGGAATGAACATCTACCCTGGCGGCGTCCTCATACTCCTTGTAGAATGCGTCGGCGTAAACGGCGCTCCAGTCGGCGTATACCTGATAGTTCTCCCGGGCAGTATCCTTCTGCAGCTCGTCATTGATGTATACATGGTAGTCGGCAATGTCTGCATAGCCCTCAGGTTTCTGCCATACGATGACAATGCTGGTGTCATCATAGGCCAGAGTAGGCACCATAAGCTCAGTTACATACTGCTCGCCGTAGGAAGAATCATATTTCTTCTCCAGATCCGGATAGATATTCGGGGTATCCAGGCTTCCGCCGTATACGATGGTGATGCCGTAGATGGTGATTTTGCTTTTTTCTGCATAAGCATAATAGGTATGGCCCTTACGTACAGTATGTGTAAAACGAGTGTACAGTTTATCGCCAGTGTCATTTGGAGAAGAGAGCACTTCTGTAACTGCTTCGTCTTCATCAACTTCGACAAAGTACCACACTTTACCTACGCCCAACTGAACATCAAAGTTAATTTCTCCGTCTGCTTTAGCATCAAATTTTACGGCGGCGCCGGAATCAGGAATTGGATTATCTTCGTTAGAAATTACACCGTTGGTTTGCGCATTTTCGCTTCCCACTACGTAGGAAGTGTAAGAAGCATCCTCAATATTAACGGGCTCTTTAATTGTGTGCAGATTCATATCTTCCAGAACAGATATTCCTTTATAGTTCTGGCCTTTCTTCAATCCACCGCTTAAATCCACCTCAATAATCTCATACTCACCTTCCTGATTCATCAGGGCGGCGTTGCTGGCGCTTGCGTAATCGGTGCTGCCGCCGGTACTGCTTCCGGGGCCGCCGCCTGAGCTGCTTCCGGAGCTGGCGTTGCTGCTGGTTGCCCGGTTTCCATAGGATGAGCCGGAGCTGCCGTGGGATGAGCCAGAGCCACTGTGTGACGAGCCGGCATTGCTGGAGGAAGCTGTGGAGGAGCGGCGGGTTACACCTTCGTATATACCCCCCCCCCATGCGCTAATGCTGCCTGCAGGAAGCATACCTGTACATAGGGTGGCAGTCAGCAGGATTGACACTTTTCTTTTTATTTCCGTTTTCCCTTTCAAGACATTTCACACTCCTGTTTTTATTCTTTTCGCTGACAAAAAAACGTAATTGTTTTTGTCTGCCGGCCGTTAACCCTCCCTTCTTTGCACAATTTGCTGAAACGTTACCGGCTATATATGCTGAATCTTAGCATTTTGACTACGCAATAACAACGTACAAATTTACCTGCGGACGTTCATATTTACCGATTTCCCCCTGCAATTGCCGTTTCTTGGATTTTTATATACACTTACTTGCCTTTTTTAACAAACTTTTAGCATTAAAAGAGATTGCCGCAATGGGCATCTGTATGCGGAAAAGAGTGGAAAATATTGGATGGAAAAAACTGGAGTAAAAATAGAGGGGATACATTGTTAAAAACTTCCAACTTCCAAAAGCTGCCAGCCTGGCCGTATTTAAAGAAATTTGATAAAAAATGAAATTAGGTATTGCATTATTTATCAATTTATGCTAATATACGGTTAACAGCTTAATATATTAAGTTATTAAGCGAGTGGGTGAAGAAAAACCAAGGTTATCGCACAGGTTTTTCAGAGAAAGGAGGAGTGGGGTGTACCGCCCGAAACGCTGATATTTCCAAATAATCTGGACGATTTTCGTTGATTCCCAGAAGGGAAACTGCTACAATGGAGACAACTTATTATATTAACGGATTAATCGAAAGGAAGAGGAGAGAGAATTATGTCGATGCCAAAATATCAGCAGATCAAGCAGAACTTATTATATGAAATTAACAACGGCATGTTTCAGCCGGGAGATAAGTTTTACAGTGAGGCGGAATTAAAGAAAAAATATAATGTAAGTGGAATCACAGCCATCAAAGCGCTGCAGTGCCTGACCAATGAGGGGTATCTGGTGCGCTACCAGGGGAAAGGTACCTATGTGTCCAAGGCCAGAAAGGGCAAAGTGGTAAAGTTTTCTGACATTGAACGGTACAGGGATGCTGAGGAACGGACAGAGGTTCTGGAAATCCGCCGCATGACAGACCCGCGGATTGCCAGGGAACTGAATCTGGAACCAGAGGAATCCTTCTATTACATAAAGCGGCTGCGTCTTGTGGACGACAAGCCCATTATTGTGCAGAAAACGTATGTGATTGCGGAGTTTGTGAAGGAGAAGGATGCTGCTAATAAGGAAGCGTTCGTATCGATCTATCGGAAGATCCGGGCAGAGTACGGCATCGACCTTTACCAGGCGGATTCGAAGGAGATCACGGAGATTGTATTTCCCACGCCGAAGGAGGAGCGGGAACTGCTGGGGCTTCTGGAAGGAGAACCCAGTGCCTATACAAGAAGATACACATATCTTTTTGACGGAAGAACCATTGAATATATTGAAGCATATAAGCGCTGGGATTATTTCAGCATAGAGATTGAACCAGTGTAATGGCTTCTGGCGAAAACGGAGGAAAAGAAAATGGAACTGTTGCTGGTTTCCCACAGAGGAATTGCTACGGGAATGAAGGCGGCCGTGGAGATGGTTATGGGACCGGCTGCCAGCCAGATTACGGCGATGGAGCTGACAGAAGAGGAAGGGATTGAAAACTTTGGAAAGCGTCTGGAAGAGTATCTCACTTCCTGGCTGACGGAAGGAAAGAGGGGCCTGGTCTTTGCCGACCTGCGGGGCGGCACCCCTTATAATCAGTCAGAGATGATTCTGGACAGACATGGGTTAAAGGGGAGAGCCAGAGTGATTTCCGGCATGAACCTGCCGATGATCGTTGATGCACTGTTTAAAGAATTTGACGTGACCGATATGAGTGAGATTGCAGCCATTACGGCAGCCGCCAGAGAAGGCATCATGTGTCTGGATCTGGAAGCTGCACAGGGCAATTCCGATGACGAATAAACAAGGTATGGAGGTATAGAATCATGACAATTCAATGGTGGCAGATCCTGCTGCTGACTTTATACGCAGGCTTTGCATTTTATGATGGAAACAATACAACCTTTGGTACGGTAAAGCCGACCATGGCCGGATTCTTTGCCGGACTGGTTCTGGGTGATGTGAAGACCGGTCTGATCGTAGGCGGTACCTTAAACCTTCTGGTGCTGGGTATCGGAAACTTCGGCGGCGCTTCCATTCCGGATTATATGACTGGTTCACTTCTGGGAACAGTATTTGCAATTACCAGCGGCCAGGGAGCAGAGTTCGGTGTAACTCTGGCAATCCCCATCGGTCTTCTGATGATTCAGCTGGATATTCTGGCTCGTTTTTCCAACACCTTCTTCCAGCACCGTGCAGAGAAGCTGGTTGAGGAGGGCAAGTTTGACGCAGCAGCAAAGATGAACCTGCTGGGCCTGATCCCCCAGTCACTGTCCCGTATGCTGCCGGTATTCCTGGCAGTGGTATTTGGCTCCGCTTTTGTTGAGCTGGTAGTAAACAATCTTCCCATGTGGCTGATGAATGGCTTAAAGACCGCCGGCGGCATCCTCCCGTCTCTCGGTATCGCCATCCTGCTTCGGTATCTGCCGGTAAGCAAGAACATTACCTATCTGATTCTTGGCTTTTTCCTGGCAGCCTACTTAAAGGTTCCGGTGCTGGGCGCAGCACTGGTAGGTCTTGCACTGGCAGTATTAAGCTATCAGCGGGCAGTAGATGAGCAGCCGGCTCAGGCGGCTGCAGCAGCAGTAAATGCGGGAGGTGACATGGGCGATGAGTAAGGAGAATAAGGTTGTCATGACCAAAGAAGGAAAAAAGGTATTTTGGAGATGGTACTTTTTAGGCGGCTGCGGATGGAACTATGAGAAGATGCAGGGCCTGGGCTATTATTTCAGTATGCTTCCCATGATTAAGAAGCATCAGAATCCCGATGACCAGAAGAAGCTGGCCAAGACGGAGCTGCAGTTTTTCAACACCAACAACACCATGGCGCCCATTATCATGGGTGTGGACTGTGCCATCCAGGATGAGACCGGCGCAGATTCCGCAGACACCATCGCAGCATTAAAGACCGGTATGATGGGACCTCTGGCAGGTATCGGCGATACCCTGTTCCACGTAATCCCCTCCACCATCATTGGCTCCATCGCTTCCTATATGGCTCTGGAGGGAAGCCCTCTGGCACTGATTCTCTGGATCCTGTTTGGTTTGTTCCGTGCCTTCTGTATGAAGAATTTCTTCAATCTGGGTTACAAGGAAGGCGCCAGAATCGTCAGCGAGATCGGAAACCGGTTAAAGAAGATTACCCAGGCGGCCAATATTCTGGGCATCACCGTAATCGGCGCCCTGATCCCTTCGGTAGTCAGCGCAAAGTTTGCTTATGAATTTTCCTGGGGAGAGGTAAGCATCTCGATTCAGCAGCTGGCAGATCAGATTATGCCCAGCCTTGCACCTACGCTGGTGGTATTCTTCGCTTACTGGATGTTAGGAAGAAAGAAGATGAACTCCACCAGAGTGACTCTGCTTCTTGTGGTTGTAGGTATTCTGGCTTACAATCTGAAGATTTTTGCATAAATTTTAGGAGGAAAAAGATATGGAAGGATTTGTACACATTCGTATTGATGACCGTCTGATTCATGGTCAGGTTGCAACCCGTTGGTCTACCGGACTGCGCGTAAACCGCATTATGGTTATTGATGACGCTGTGGCGTCCAATGACGCAGAGAAGGCAATTCTTCGTATGGCAGCTCCTGCCGGTGTAAACACCTCTATTCTGGGCTTTGACAAGGCTGTGGCCAACATTAAGAATGGAAACTATGCCGGACAGCGGGTTATGCTGATTGTAAAGACTCCGGTTACCCTGGTAAAGATGATGGAAGCAGGCGTAAAGCTTCTGCCGGTTAACATTGGAAATATGTCCAACCGTCCGGGAACCACCCAGTACAAGAAGTCCATAAGCATGACTCCTGAGGAGAAGGAGGCTGTGGACACGCTGTTAAAGGCTGGCATCAAGGTGACGGCACAGATGGTTCCGGATGATCCGGAGGTAGGGATCGAGAGCTTCTTCTAGGAGGGCGGCGCCGGGGAGCGGCGCAGCTATGGCACTGGAGGATATGCGTTTGCAGAGGGACCGGCCGGGATTTTATTCCGGCCGGAAGCTTTGCGGGGAAAGGAAAAACGATGGAACAGAACAGAAAACCGGCAGGAATGGACATTGTCCAGGGGGAGCTTGACCGGTGCGTGGAAATTCTGGAAAAGAACATGGAGCGGTTTGGCGCGGATTTTCCTTCTGCCTGTGCGACCGGCGGAAAATACCGCATTAAGAAAAATGATGACTGGACCAATGGATTCTGGACGGGTATGCTGTGGATTGCCTGGCTGTATACGGGAAAGGACAAATTCCGCAGCCTGGCCATGGAGAACGTGAACAGCTTTATTAAACGTCTGGACGATCATTTTATTCTGGATCATCATGATATTGGATTTTTGTACAGCCTCTCTGTGGGCGCGGCATGGAAGGTGACCGGCCAGGAGGAGCTGAAAGAGCAGATTCTTCGGGCAGCAGATGTGCTGGCCGGCCGTTTTCAGGAAAAGGGCGGTTTCATCCAGGCGTGGGGGAAGCTTGGTGATGAGAAGGAATACCGCCTGATTATTGATTCACTTTTAAATCTTCCGCTTTTGTATCAGGCGCATGAAATTTCAGGGGAGCAGCGCTATCTGGATATTGCCGAGTCCCATTATGACAAGGTAATTCACAACATTGTGCGGGAGGATTATTCCACTTATCACACCTTTTATTTCAATAAGGAGACGGGACTTCCGGATCACGGAGCCACCCATCAGGGATTTTCTGACAGCTCCTGCTGGGCGAGAGGCCAGGCCTGGGCCATTTTGGGCATGCCTCTTCACCGCCGCCTGTCCGGCAAAGGGTTTACGGAAGAGGAGACGGCCCTTTATGAGAACATCTGCGGTTATTTTGAGGAGCATCTGCCTGCAGACGGACTTCCCTACTGGGACCTGATCTTTACCGACGGATCGGATCAGCCCCGGGACAGCTCGGCTCTGGCCATTGCCGCCTGCGGCATGCTGGAGATGGGACGGACTGAGCGGGCCAGGGAAATGCTTGCGGTTTTACATTCGCTGGCGTCTTCCGCAGGCGAACCGGAATCGGAAGGAATGCTTCTCCATGGCGTCTATGCCTATGCAGAGGGGAAGGGCGTAGATGAGCCGAATCTTTGGGGGGACTATTTTTATATGGAAGCGCTGTACCGCCTGTGGGATCCGCAGTGGAATCCTTTCTGGTAGTCTGGTGCGGCGGGAAGGGACAATATGAGCATTTTTGAAGTAAAAGAAGAATTCCTTCTGGATGGGAAGCCGGTTAAGCTTCTGTCCGGAGCCATTCATTATTTTCGTATCGTTCCCGAGTATTGGGAGGACTGTTTATACAATCTGAAGGCCATGGGATTTAACACAGTGGAAACCTATATTCCCTGGAATCTTCATGAGCCGGAGGAAGGGGTCTTCGACTTTTCCGGAAATAAGGACGTGGAAGGGTTCGTACGCCTGGCACAGAGGATGGGACTGTGGGTAATCCTGCGTCCGGCGCCCTTTATCTGTGCAGAGTGGGAATTCGGCGGCCTTCCGGCCTGGCTTCTTCGCTACCCGGACATGAAGGTGCGCACCAATACGCCTCTTTTCCTGGAGAAGCTGGAAAGCTATTACCGGGAGCTGTTTTCCCGCATTGCCAATCTGCAGGTGACCGAGGGCGGCCCCGTCATTATGATGCAGGTGGAAAATGAATACGGCTCCTTTGGAAATGAGAAGGCGTACCTGCGTGCGGTGAAGAGCCTGATGGAAAAGTACGGGGCAAAGGTTCCGCTGTTTACTGCCGACGGCTCCTGGGATGCGGCGCTGGAGGCGGGAAGCCTGGTGGAGGACGGTGTCCTGGCCACGGCAAATTTCGGTTCCCGGTCCAACGAAAATCTGGACGCGCTGGAGCGGTTCTACGCCCGTCATGGCGTGAAGCGGCCGTTAATGTGCATGGAGTTCTGGGATGGATGGTTTAACCGGTGGAGGGAGCCGGTGATCACCCGGGATGCACAGGATCTGGCAGAAGCAGTGCGGGAGCTTCTTCCCCGGGCAGGAATCAATCTGTATATGTTTATCGGCGGGACGAATTTTGGCTTTTACAATGGCTGTTCAGCCCGGGGAAATACCGATCTGCCGCAGATTACTTCCTATAATTATGATGCGGTTCTGACGGAGTGGGGGGAGCCCACGGAGAAATTCTATCGCATCCGTCAGGTGATCCAGGAGCTGTATCCGGAAATTCCCACCTTTGAGCCGAGAGATCATAAAAGCTGTGCCTTTGGCCCGGCGAAGCTTACCGGAAAGGTCTCCCTTTTCTCCTGTGTGGATGAGTTAGCGCAGCCTGTGGAGAGCGCTTATCCGCTGACCATGGAGGAAGCAGGAAGCGGTTACGGCTATATGCTTTACCGCACCAAGGTGACCGGCTTTGACAATGTGATGAAGGTGAAGGCTGTGCGTGCCTCTGACCGGGTGCATTTTTACCTGAATGGGGAGTTTCAGGGTGTGCAGTACCAGGATGAGGTGGGCACGGAAATCGAGATGAAGTTTGGCCGGGAGAATGTGCTGGAGCTTCTGGTAGAAAATATGGGCCGGGTAAATTACGGCTACAAGCTCCAGGCGCCTACCCAGTCAAAGGGAATCCGCGGCGGCGTTATGGTGGATATTCATTTTGAGAGCGGCTGGGAGCAGTATCCGCTGTCTCTGGACCGGGTAGATCAGCTTTCCTTCCAGGGGGAGTGGAAGGAAGGGATGCCTGGATTCTTCCGCTACGAATTTGATGCGGCGGAGTCGGCGGATACCTTCTTAGACTGCAGCAGCTTGGGGAAAGGCGTGGCCTTTATCAATGGCTTCCACCTGGGCCGCTACTGGTCGGAAGGACCGGTGTGCTACCTGTATATCCCCGCGCCTCTTCTTAAGGCCGGGAAAAATGAGCTGATTTTATTTGAAACAGAAGGAAAGCTGGCAGAGGAACTGGAGCTTAAGGACTATCCGGTATACCGTCAGCAGTAAGCAAAAAGACCCTGGACTGCAGTTTGGTTTACTGCAGCCCAGGGCTTTTTGTATGACGCATGTCTGCACAGCCTTATCCTCTGGCAATTCCTTCGGCCACAGCGGTCTCTGCCACAGCCTTGGCCACGGCATCGGCCACGGACTTATCCAGGGCAGAAGGAATGATGTTTTCTGCATTCAGCTGATCCTCCGGAATCATGGCGGCGATGGCGAAGGCCGCCTTTTCCTTCATGGATTCAGTGATTTCCCTGGCGCGGACGGAGAGGGCGCCCTTGAAGATGCCGGGGAATACCAGCACATTATTGATCTGGTTGGGATAATCGGAGCGGCCGGTGCCAACGACTGCGGC
>JAGHER010000090.1 GCA_017889125.1 Lachnospiraceae bacterium | reverse complement strand
CGGTCAAGCCAAAGAGCATGATCACAAACGCTTTTCACCGAATCGATTGAGTGGGAAACATACAGCAACGTTGTTCCATCTCCGCGCATCTGCGTCATCCGATGCTCACACTTCTGCTGAAACGCATAATCCCCCACCGCCAGCACCTCATCGCAAATCAAAATATCCGGACGCACTACTGTTGCTATGGCAAAACCCAGCCGGGCAGCCATACCGGATGAATAATTTTTTATGGGCATATCCAGGAAATCCTGCAATTCAGCAAACTCGACAATCTCATCGAAATGCTCCTGCATAAATTTCTTATCGTATCCCAACACAGCGCCATTCAGAAAAATATTTTCCCGCGCAGTCAAATCTCCGTCAAATCCGGCGCCCAATTCAATCAGCGGCGCAATAGTACCATTAATCTGCACCTTCCCCTGATAAGGTTTTAAAATGCCGCAGATTAATTTCAGCAATGTAGATTTTCCAGAACCGTTCGTTCCGATAATCCCCCAGGCTTCTCCTTTCTGCACCTGAAAGCTAACGTCTTTTAGAGCCAGAAATTCTTTAAACATCAGCTCTCGTTTCAAAAGCTTTACAAAGTATTCTTTTAAATTGTCAATCCGCTCTGAAGCCATATTAAAGCGGACAACGGCATGCTCCACGCTTACCGCACATCTATCATCCATAGGCTGATTCTCCTCTTCTTCACATCTGCACGCATATGTCTTAAATGTACAAAATAAATTTGTCCTGCGTTTTCAAAAATGCCCATGTTCCCACAACAAGCATAATCAGCGACATTACTGTACCATAAAGAATAAGACGTGGATCAGGGAACATGCTGTCTAGTACAATGGTCCTAAACTGCGTAATATAAGCATACAGGGGATTAATATGCTTTATCAGCCACATCATTTCAAAAGACAACTGATCGACGGGATAAAAAATTGGCGTTGCATACATCCAAGCCGTCAAAAATGCACTGTAGATATATTGAATATCCCGAAAAAACACTGTTCCCTGCGCCAAAAGCAATCCTAATCCCAATGCAAATACATAAACCTGCAGTAAAATTACCGGAATAAAAAGCATGTTTACATTAAAATTCACCCGGCAGATTAGAAATACAATCAGCATAGCTCCCAGTGCAAATACCATATTGATAAATGAGCTGGTGACCCGGGAAAGCGTAAAAATATATTTGGGAACATAAGTCTTTTTCATCAGTGCCGCATTTCCTGTGATGGACCACATAGCCTGATTGGTAGATTCTGAAACAAAGTTGTAAATCGTTTGTCCAATAATTAAGTATACCGGATAATTTTCTATATCGAAGCGGAAAATATTGGAGAATACTAAAACCATGATTACCATTATCATGAGAGGATTCAAAATACTCCATATATATCCCAGAAAACTTCTCCTGTATTTTAATTTTATATCCTTAGCTACTAATTGCTCCAGCAAAGGTCGGTAATGCCGGAACACCTCTAGACGTTTTATCAGCGTACTCATTTTTCTTTTAAATACTCCTCCCAGAATTTCTGACTGGTCATTCGCGCAAGCGTTTTTCGATAACGGCTGCAGGCAGAATCAAAATATCTACGAAATGCAATCCAGGATTTTACATATAAGCCAAGCATATGATACAGCTTCCTATAATCTCGCTCTGTCAGTACACCCTTTCCACTTCCAGGCTCATAACAGAATACTCTTTTCTTCCGGAAGACAGCCCAAGGTGAATCCAATACGGAAACCATGGCAGCTTTTCTTTCCTTTGCCGGCAGCAGCCAGCCATTAAAGGTAACCGTCTGAACAATAGATGGACGGCCAGCCGCTCTGGATGCAGTGATTTCTTCTTCTCCAAAGCACTTCCTATACTGCTCGATCTGGCCGCGCAGAACCTCTGTCTCCTCGTCCTCAAGCAGCGAACATATCTCCTCAAGCGTCTGGCTTTTCGCTGCTATCTGGCGGATCCTCTGATTTAATTCGCTTGGGTCCTGTCGCATCAGCCATTCCGGCCCCTTCAAAAAATCAAGGAAGCCGCGATACACCAATTCCGCATCTTCATAGCGGAGACGAATTGCAGCTGATGTTAATGAACGCATGACAAATTTTAATGCCTTTTTCTTTACATCATCCTGAAGCAAAATCAGGCAGATCAATGCATTCCGCAAATCATAATAATGGTTTGCCCCTGGCAATGTCAAGTCAAAACTTCTATGCCAAACGGTAATGCCATTTAAGAATACGATTCCCTGCTCTTTGTTTCTCAGACAGTATTCCACGTCGTCACAATGAATAAAAATCGGAACAGGCAGATTATCCTTTCGAACCGTGTCAAGAGAATAGCAGCAGCACCACCACCCGGAATACCATTCATTTTCATGTCCGGTCTCCGTTAAATAACCGCAGGAAGCCATGCGGAAATCGCGCACATCCAGATTCTTCTTCGGATTGCCGACGAATCCGTCTTTCCATGTTTCTCCCGCACAGAAGAGCATATGTGGGAACTCCTGCCGCATAATCCCTCCGCCTACGGTAATGCTCTTCCATTCTTCTTTCACCCCAATCAGCAATCCATATGTCCGAACTACCGCATCTGGCTCAATCACAGCATCATCATCCATCAAAAGCACATGGGTCATGCCATACTTTTCTTTATCACCGATGACCTCCAGCATGCCACGGGTAAAGCCGCCAGCGCCTCCGGCGTTGCGGTTTTCCACAATCCGTATCCGCCCTTTGCTGTCCTCCGCCAGCCTCATGATCTCTGGACAGTCTTTTAACGTCTTTCCGTTATCAATGACATAAATCCGCACATGAGACGCAGCGTCCAACATCGAATTATCCAGAAGCTTTTTTTTCAGCTGTCGGAGATTGCGGAGAACGTATTCCTCCCTTCGGTATGTGCAGATATCTATGCCGATGTTCACCGGCCAGATATGCTCCTCGCTGATTTCACCAGAAAAATAACCCTTTATTTTGCAGATTTTCGTTTCTGCTTCTTCACCGGATTTATCTACTTCCTCGCAAGCTTTAATCAGCGAAAACCAGAACACCCCGTCCGAATATTCCTCATAGGGAAAAGAAACGATATATTCTTTTTCCGTATCCTCCAGTTCAATCTCCTTCACCACCTGCCGGTCATGCATCAGAAGCAACCGACTATATCCCACTGATTGGAAAATAAGATACAAGCCGGTAAAATTTGTATATGCTTTTCTTTTTTCAAGATAAAACAGATTAAAATACCCGTCAAAATCTACTCTGTTCTCGTACTCATGATAATAAAGTTCCGGCACATTGCAGACATCCTCACAGGGCAGCAATATATTTTGAAGCTGAATTCTCATGTTCTCTCCTTCAGTCTCTATTACTTTACCGAGTTCCTTACCGCCAAGCTGACAGGCTTATATGTCGTATATTTTGTACGCCTGAGCACCTGCACAGCCGGATTTCGGATCAGTCCATAAACAGCCGGAAACTCCTTCTTTATCCTGCGTTCCAACTCCAGCAGCTGTTTCTTGTGACTGGTCGGAAACATCAGATAAATCTTATACTGACTGGTCACAATCCTAGCCAACGTCCTCTCCAGTACCTGGCCGCAGGTCTCATCTCTGTGCTGGTCATAAAAGGCCAGCAGGCGGAAGAGCACCTTCTCATGCTGATCGCACTGCTTCTGAAGCTTCTCCGGGCTCATGCTCTGGCCGGGGAGGCCAATCCGGTACTGGTAGACAAAGTCCGGGATCGCGGAAATAGTTTTTACGTAGGGAATGGGGAACAGCATGTATTCCGTATCCACGTAAAAGCAATGCTCATCCAGGCGCTCTGGCTGGTCGCGTATGACGGCGGTCTTGTAGGTGATGGCGTGCATCTTCATAAAGATGCGGCTGCCTGCCTCCTTAAAGGGAACTGTCTTCCCGTAGGGGATGCCCGGACAGATTTCCTCCACCTCCGCCTTCTTCTTCCCAGTCTCGTAATCCACCCAGTAGTAATTGGACAGCACCATATCGGCGTCCGTTTCTTCCAGATGGTGAACCAAATTGGTAAATGCCGACTGGTCTACCCAGTCGTCGCCGTCTACCACCTTGAAGTATTTGCCTTCGGCCAGCTCGATTCCCTTATTGATGGTGGAGCCGTGGCCGCCGTTTTCTTTGTGAATCACCTGATATGTATCCGGGTAATTCTCCTGAAATTTCCGGGCAATCCCGGCGGAGCCGTCATTTCCTCCATCATCGATGACGAGAACCTGAATCCGGTCCATGATCTCCGAGATGACAAAGGAGCTAAGGCATTGGCCAATATACAGTTCTACATGGTACATCGGTACGACTACTGTCAAAATCTTATTTTTCATGTTCTGTTTCCTTATTGCCATTCTTCCTGACGGATTTTTATCCTCTGCCGCGCTGACAGTTATTTCTTTTTCGCCGGTCTTACTGTTTTCCTCTCATCGCCTGCTGCGCCACCGGCCATTTCCATGACATCTTCCGCATCGCCCATCATTTCCGGATCATCCGCCGGTTCCTTCAGCGCCGGATCTTCCCACTTTCCTTCCTCGAAGCCTTCGGTGGATTCCTTCATAAACAGCACCTTGGGCGTCATCAGGATGAGCTTCAGATCCATCCAGATGGAATAATTCCGGATGTAGGTGAGATCCAGTTTCAGCTTGTCATAGCTGGTGGTGCAGTATTTGCCGTAAATCTGCGCGTATCCGGTCAGTCCGGCTTTTACCTTCAGGCGATAGTCAAATTCCGGGATATTTTTGGTGATGATTCTGGCCAGCTCAGGCCGCTCAGGTCTGGGGCCTACCATACTCATATCGCCTTTGAGAATATTCAGCAGCTGCGGCAGCTCGTCTAACCTGGTTGCCCGCAGGAAATGCCCTACGGGAAGGATTCGTGGATCCTTGTCTCCGGCTTTGACCGGCCCGCTCTTTTTCTCCGCATCCACAATCATGGTACGGAATTTGTAAATGCGGAATACTTTTCCGTCAACGGTCAGGCGTTCCTGTGTATAAAATGCCGGTCCATTATCCGTGCATTTGATTAACGCCACAATAATCAGGAAAAATGGGCTGGTCACAAGGAGAAGCAGCGATGCTGCCACAATGTCCACCAGGCGCTTGAAGAATTTCTGATCCCAGGCCAGCCCATTGTAATTGCGCGAAAGGTACAGAGGGGCGTCAAAAATATTTAATTCCACTGAGCTGCGCAGCAGAATGTCGCTGAGCTTGGGAACGGTATAGCTGCGGACATTTTCCCCGTAGCACCGCTTCAAAAGCTTATTGCGGATGCCCGCCGGGATATCGCCAATAATTACTCCGTCATATTCCCTGGATTTTTCCATGATCTGATCTAAGCCGCAGTCAATGGACATGGTCAGCGCAATCTCGTATTTGTCTTCCCGAGTATCGATCCGGTTCATCAGCTGGGACATGGAATTGGTCCCGTACACCAGAAGAAGCCGTTTCCGCGGGAAAAGGATCAGATAAATGCGCTTAAAGGCCCAGGCCCAGATCATCACCATCACAATGTCCACCAGCGTCATCACCAGAAGAGCCGTGGGATTGTGCATTTTCTTATCGAACAGCACGACCTGCACATAGGAAAAAGCATTGACGCCAAATATGGAAATCAGATGGGAATACACCAAATTTCCATATTTATAAATGCCTACCTTCAGGCCGCCGTACATCCGGTGAAGAAACAGGAGAAGCACCAGATACTCTCCCATGATCAGCCAGTTGCCTCTGCGGAAAAAGGCCACGGTCATGCTCCGGTTGTAATAATTCATCCACACATAATAATACAGCCCCACTTCCAGCAGCACGATAATCGCCGAGCTTAAAAATTTCACAATGCGTTTATACTGTTCAAATCGGCTGTTGTTTGTCTTTTCTTCCATTCTTAGTGTTTCCTTAATTTAATATCGTAAATTCGTCTCCGCACTCCGGCGGGCAGCAGGCTGACGGCCACTCTTGCCGCTGTGGTATACACATACCTGGCCGGGCTTAAAAGTCCAGCCCGCAGCATCTTCGTGCGAAACCGTACAATGGAGCCTGCGTAGCGCAGACCTCCCCGCCTCTGATGCATGCCATTTACCCGCATGTACAGCAGAACGTCGGATAAATTTGCAAAGACACATCCGTGCTGGTACATCCGGATCCAAAGATCATAATCCTCAAAAAGGCTGCACGGCTGATAACCTCCGGCCGCCAATGCCCTGGACTTTCGGAACATGACGCAGGGATGATTGACTGGATTGCGATCCTTCAGATAAACTGACAGCTCCTCATGGGTCTGCGGCAGCGTTTTATAGGAAACGGTTTGCTTGATGGCATCCTCCTCCGTCAGGGCATCCCCCTGGAATTCCGCCACTGTCCCGCTGAGCACATCTACCTCGGAATGGTTCTGCAAAAAGGCCATCTGCAGACCGCACCGCCCAGCTGCCGCAATATCGTCGCTGTCCATGCGGGCCACCCATTCATTTCTGCACAGCTTAAGCCCCTGGGCCAGAGCGCTCCCCAGGCCTGCATTCTCCGAAAGCCTGAGCAGCTGAAGCTGCTCTTTAAATTCTGCGATGACCCCTTCAAGCTCCGCTCCCAGCGGCCCGTCACATACTAAAACAATCTCATCCGCCGCCAGAGTCTGCCCCATTATACTCTTTAATGCTGCCCGCAGATACTCCGGCCTCTCTCTGCCGTATACAGACATCAGCACGGAGTAGCGGCTCTCTTTATCCATTTTCATCTTCACTTCACATGTCCAATTCATCTAAGAAAACGCATTAATCAGCGTTTCCCTAAATTCCGTATCTTCTACGACGTTTATCCCTGTACATTCCAATCCTCCGCCATGTAGAAAAATGCCGGAAAATCTTAGTACAGTATACCATTTAACACCCTTTTTCGCAACTTGCGGCACGGTGAAAACAGATGGAAAACTTTTAATATTTTATTAATATTTCCATTTTTTTCATTTACCCAGGCACTATAAAGGAAAAGAATCCTGCATAACAGGATTCTTGCCTGCGGTACACCGCGTTCTTTCCTTATGATCCTTCATAATCGTTATGGGATCATTCTCCTTATTAATCTGCCGAAATCACTTTTCTCGCACACCCGGCAGCGCCTACGGACAACAGCATCCACATAATAGGCGTGGCAATCGGCAGATTGAT
>JAGHER010000089.1 GCA_017889125.1 Lachnospiraceae bacterium | reverse complement strand
TTATTCGGTTTATTTTAAATACAACGGTAAGAAATACAAGCTTCCGGTTAATCCGGAAGAAATCAAACGGACCCGGGAAATGAATGTGGAGACCTACCAGGTTCTTAAAACCGGTCAGGTCTCCATTTCTTCTTACTGCAGCCTGGAGGAGTACAGTTTTGAAGCGGAATTTCCCAGCCGGGATTATCACTACATCAATTCCGGTGCCAGGGCCAATGCGGACTACTACGAGAAGATGTTTAAGAAGGCCCAGAAGAACCTGGAACCGGTCCGATTCATAGCATCCAATGAGATCAATGACGATATCAGCGTACAAGTGCTGGTAAAGAGTGTGGAAGCTGTGGAAAAGGCCGGTGAAGAAGGGGACAAGTACCTGACCATCAAGCTGCAGGAATACAAAGCTCCCGGAAAGCGGTATGTGGCGGTTCAGACCGCGTCTGCGGTAGTTAAGCAGGAGGAGACCACAACGACGGAGACGAATCCTGCGGTAACTGAGAATAAGACCCACACCGTTCAGTCTGGAGATACGCTCTGGGGAATTGCAAAGATCTATTACGGGAACGGGGCCCAGTATACAAAGATTGCAGCCGCAAATCCCACCATCCAGAATCCGAACCTGATCTATCCCGGACAGGTTCTCACGATTCCGGCATAAGGAGGTGAGCCGATGGAACTTCTGGTGGAGAGCCAAGGATATATTTATGATATTTCGGAAATGTGTACGGATATCTCCTGGACGGACACACTCAATGAAGGGGCCAGCGTTCTGGAACTGTCCTACGCAAAAAACGATCTGACGCTGCAGAATGGGGACGTGATCCGGCTGACGGACAATGATCAGAAAGACGGAATTTTCTTCGGAAGTTCCTTTAAGGTTTCCGGGGATAAAAGCGAGATCATCAAACTTAAGGTGTATGATCAGCTGCGCTATGCCAAGCATAAGGATATCGTGGTGCTGGAAAACGGTACATTGAAAACTCTGGTTCAGAATATGTGCGCTCACCTTTCACTGACGATGGGCACGCTGGAGGATCCGAGATTCATTATCCCTACTATTGCCGATTATGAAAAAGCTTGGCTGGATCACATCACCCAGGCCATATCCGATACCCTGATTGGTACTCAGGAGATGTACTGCATCCGGGATGAATACGGGGCGGTATGTCTCTGGAACATGCGAAATCTCCAGATGCCTCTGGTGCTGGGTGATGAGAGTCTGGTTACCGGATACAGCTGGGAAAAATCCATTGATGAGGATTTTTATAACCGAGTGAAGGTGGTCTGGAAAAACGAAAGCAGCGGCCAGATGGAAGTGGCAGTGGCCGCTGATCAGGAGGGAATCAACCGGTACGGTCTGCTCCAGTACCTGGAAGCCGCGTCGTCCGGTGTTGACAATGCGGCAAAGGCCCAGGAGCGGGCCAATAATCTCCTGAAGCTTTATAACCATGAGAAAGAAACATTGAAGCTGGAGTGTGTGGGGGATCTCCGTGTCAGAGCCGGAAACAGCATTTATGGCAGCATTGCTGATATTGCGCTGGATCGGCGCCTGATCGTAAAGAAGGTCACCCATTCATTCCTGCCGGTACATACCATGACGGTGGAGGTGATGACTGGTGGATAACAAAGGCAGCACCCAGGAATTTTTTAATCAGATCAAAACAATCGTAGAGAACTATATGAGAAATCGAAAACCGGCAGCCGTACTTCTGGGGACTTACACGGGAGACGCTATCATGATCGAGACCCTTCCGGTTCCAATGAGCATGGTTAGTGGCAACATGAAAAGCCGGTTGACCACCGGCGATAAGGTACGTCTTCTGCGGAATGACCGGGGGAGGGAGTACTACATCCTGGAGATTATCGGGAAGCCGTATCTTACCCAGATTGGAGAGTGACTATGGCAAAACTTACACCGGACCTGGTGGTTCAGGAAGAAGCATTTACCAACAGAACCTATAAATTATCATCGGATAAGATAGAAGGCTTCGTAGATGAACTTGAGGCGCTGAAGCAGAGCATTTACAAGGTCCTGTCCACAGAACGCTATGAGTACCCGATCTACAGCTTCAGCTATGGTATTGCCTGGAAGGAACTGATCGGAGAAGAAGAAGCGTATGTACGGGCAGAAATGAAGCGGATGATCCAGGAGACGCTGCTTCGCGATAACCGGATCACGGAGGTTGATGGATTTTCCTTTACGTTTTCCGGGGATGTCTGCCACTGTACATTTCAGGTATCCAGTATCTACGGAGAGACAGAGATAGAAACGGAGGTGGAAATATGAGCGCGTATGAGAATATGACCTATGAGGAACTGGTGAAAGCCATGCTTGACAAAGTTACCAGTGATGTGGACAAGCGGGAAGGAAGCCTTATTTTCGATGCAGTGGCGCCGTGCGCATTTTTCCTTACCAAGCAGAAATTCCAGCTGGTAAACTTCATCGATTTGCTGCTGCCGGATACTGCCCTGGGGGAGTATCTGGACAGGGTGGTGTCTGCATACGGAATTGAGCGGAAAGCGGCCACGCCGGCGGTCCGTAAAATGGTTACTTCCGCACCGGTGGGACTTGGCACCCGGTGGGGAATTGATGAAATCGTGTACGCAGTAACGGATCAGCTGGATACCAATCAGTACGAAGTCACCTGCGAGACTGCAGGAGATATCGGAAATCAGTACAGCGGAGCCATGTCACCGGTATCAAACGGTATATCCGGCGTCACGGCAGAACTTACGGACATCCTTACTGCAGGAACCGATGAAGAGAAAGATGAAGCGATGCGTGAGCGGTTTTACACGAAAGTCCGGATGCCTGCCACTTCAGGGAATGCTTATCATTATCAGCAGTGGGCGCTGGAAGTGCCGGGAACCGGTGCGGCAAAGGTATTCCCGCTGGATGACGGGCCTGGTACGGTTACGGTTCTGGTGGTAGATGATGATATGGAGATCTCTTCTTCCCTTCCGGATACGGTTGCCGATTACATTGAGACTGTGCGTCCGATCGGTGCCACGGTAACGGTAGAAAGTCCGGCAGCACTTACCATAACCATCAGTGCGCATGTGGTGCTGGATGGCAGCCGGGAGATTGCGGACGTTAAAGCCGATTATGAGGCGGCGGTGAAAACCTTTCTCAAGGATACGATTTTTACTACATATCGGGTCAGCTATGCCCGGTTAAGTGCTCTGTTGCTGGATGTGGCCGGGGTGGAGGACTTTGACAGCTTCCAGCTTAATTCCGGCACCGGAAATGTGATGGTGGAAGACAAACAGATCCCGGTCTTAGGGACTGTATCGCTTACGGAGGTGGATGCACTTGGAATTGATTAAACTGCTGCCCGATTACTATGAAGAAAACGTGACTATGCAGACCCTGCAAAAAATTCTGTCGGATGAGACCGATAAGATGGATGAGGAGATGTGGTCTGCCATTGACGAATGTACGGTGATGACGGCAAGCGAGATGTTGGGGCGGTATGAAAAGATCTATGGGTTGGGCACGGAAGCAGAAAAAACAGATCGGTTTCGGAAAGAGCGCATTTCCGCGAAGATATCTGGGACAGGAACTACAACTAAGGCGATGATTGAGGACACTGCTAGCAGATACTCTAATGGCGAGGTAGAGGTCATTGAAGATAATGCAAATAGTAAGTTCACAATCAAGTTTGTGGGCACGCTAGGGATTCCCGGCAATATGGATGATCTAAAAATGACAATCGAGGAGATAAAACCGGCCCATTTAATGGTGGACTATGAGTATGTTTACAATACGTGGAATGATGTCAGAGCATTAACTTGGAATCAGGCAGCTTCTTACACATGGGAAGAAATAAGGACGGTGGGAATAAATGCAGACAACAACTAATTATGGGTTAAAAAAGCCGGAAGAAAATGAGTTTATATCAATCGATGATCTGAATTATAACGCAGATAAAATTGATGAGCATCTTACAGAAAAACTGGACAAAACCGGGGTTGCTTCGAATGTAACCAATATATTTGTACAGGCAGAAAATCGTGTAAACCTTTCAAGTGGAGAAAAACAGTCAATTTCATTTGGAAAAATCATGAAATGGTTTTCTGACTTGAAAGATATTGCCTTTTCAGGAAGGGCATCGGATCTGACACAGGATTCCAGTAACCGTCTCGTCACAGACACGGAGAAAAGCAGCTGGAACGGGAAAGTGAATGCTTCCAATGGGGATATCCAAAATACTAAAGTCGGGGCATTCACAGCATCGTCAGCCAGCTGGCCGATACCGGCAGCAGGCGAGACAGTAAAAGTCATTCTGGGAAAGATTGTGAAGTACTTCACGGATTTGAACAACTGGAGATCAACGGTAGTTCTGATTGCGAATATTGTTAATAACTGTACATCAACAGATACGAATAAACCATTATCCGCTAATCAAGGTAAAGTTCTAATGGACGGGAAGGCGCCGAAGAACCATGCGACAAATAGTACAACTTATGGCGGAGGAACTGCATCCAATTATGGGCATGTAAAACTTTCGGACTCTTATACTTCGTCAGGAGGGGCGGCATCGAATTCCGTGGGAGCCAGTTCCAAAGCAGTGGCAGACGCATACGCTAAGTTAAATAGTGATATTAATTTGCTGAAAACACGCGAGTATATTGATTATTCCTGGAATAGCAATACCTGCGATGCCCATGTATATAAATGTGGAAATATTTTGCAAATATATTTACACGTAACCTATTCGCC
>JAGHER010000088.1 GCA_017889125.1 Lachnospiraceae bacterium | reverse complement strand
TTTCTTTTACTGTCAGACGGTTTTCATCCAAGCCGCATAAATCATCCGCTTCCCTGCCTTTCCAATCACAGCAGGAGGTAATCCAGCATTGACCAATAGATTTTTTCGAAACAGCAAAACCAGTATTATTTCCTTTGTTCTTCCGTTATCTTACCACATCTGTCCAGCCTTTACAATCCATCAGAAAACACCGGCACGGTTATCTACTGAAACTGACTCCGATACAATCTCCAATAAGCTCCCTTCCTGTCCAGCAGCTCCTCATGATTTCCCGCCTCCAGAATATTCCCCTGGTCGATAACGAAAATCCGGTCGGCCTTTCGTATGGTGGAAAGCCGGTGCGCCACAATAAACGAGGTTCGCCCCTTCAAAAGCGCGTCGATCCCCTTCTGCACCAGAATCTCCGTATGGGTATCTATGCTGGAGGTGGCCTCATCCAGAATCAAAATCCCCGGCTTGGAAACCATGGTCCGGGCAAAGGCCAGGAGCTGCCGCTGGCCGATGGAAAGCCCGGCTCCCCGCTCGCTGATGACCGTATCATAGCCATTTTCCAGTTCCATAATAAAGTCATGGGCATTCACCGCCTTTGCCGCTTCCTCCACCTCCGCGTCTGTGGCTTCCAGCCGCCCATAACGGATATTTTCCCGGATCGTCCCGGAAAAGAGGAAATTGTCCTGGGTCATAATGCCCAGCTGGCTGCGAAGGCTTTCCAGCGTGGCCTGACGCACATCCATACCATCAATGAGGACTGCCCCTTCTGTGACCTCGTAAAACCGACTGATTAAGTTCACAATAGTAGTCTTTCCGGCGCCGGTGGGGCCCACCAGCGCGATGGTCTCTCCCGGCTTTACCTGGAAATTCACATCCTTTAAGATCATCCGCTCCGGCTCATCTCCGTAAGCGAAGGATACGTGAGAAAATTCCACCTGGCCTCTGATGGCCGGAAGCACCCTGGCCCCGGGGGCATCGGTAATCTCAGCCTCGGTATCCATGATCTCAAAAATCCGCTCTGCCGCAGAAATATTGGTGGTCAGCTTATTGTAAAAATTGGACAGATTCCGAATCGGGCTCCAGAACATGGCAATGTAAGTGGAGAAGGCCAGAAAGGTGCCGATGCCTACCGTCTCTGCTCCCATAACCCGGATGCCGATAAAATACAGAAGAAATCCGCCCAGACCCCAGGTAATCTCTACCACTGGGCCAAAGGCGTCTGCCACCCGCACCGCATCCACAAAGGCTTTCCGATGCTCATCCGTCAGCTGGTAAAAGACCTTCCGCGTCTCTTCCTCCGCCGCAAAGCTCTGAATCACCCGGATTCCCGACAGATCCTCGTGAATATAGGCACTGAGATTGGAGGTCTTTTTCCGGTAGATCTGCCACAGGCGGTGAACCGTAGCCTCAATGAGAAACATGCCGATCACCAGAATGGGCAGGGTCAGAAGGGCCGCCATGGCCAGCCGACAGTTTTTGGCCAGCATAATGGCCGCCACGCACACCACCGTCACCAGATCAGGAATCAGCTGGGTCACGCTGTCCGTCAGCACATCCTTAAGGGAGTTCACATCCCCGATCAGCCGGGCCAGAATCTTTCCCGTGGGACGGCTGTCAAAAAAGCCAAAGGACAGGGTCTGGATATGGTCGAACAGCTGATTCCTGATGGTAACCAGAATCTGATTGGCAATGTCTGCCATGATGTACATCCTGGCCTTGGTTCCCGCCAGGAAAAGGCAAAAAAGGATCACCGCGCCGCCGCCCAGCTTTAACAGCCCCTCTTTGTCCCCACTGGCCACATAATTGTTGATGGCCGTCTCCATAAGAAGAGGGGTAACCATGCTGATGGAAATGGTCCCTGCCATAATGCAGAGCACCAGAACAATTCTCTTTTTGTAAGCCAGCAGATAACGAAGCAGCCGCAGGATGGTCTCTCTCTTGGAAACCAGGCGCTGCTCCTCATCCATACGGCTGGTATTTACTGCCATGTCATCTCCTCCTCTCCGTATTGTACCTGATAGGTCTGATAATAAAGTCCCTTTTTCTTTAACAATTCCTCGTGGGTTCCCCGCTCTGCCACCCGGCCATTTTCCAGAATAAGAATCTGGTCGGCATTACGCACCGCCGAAATCCGATGGCCGATAATCACCTTCGTGCAGTCAGACAGCTGGCGCAGCTGCCCTTCGATCTCCTTCTCCGTCTCCATATCCAGGGCCGAGGTGGAATCATCCAGAATTAGCACAGGATTCTCCTTGGCAATGGCTCTGGCGATACTGATCCGCTGCTTCTGCCCGCCGGAAAGTCCCACGCCCCGCTCGCCGATCACCGTATCGTACTGCTCCGTCAGCTTCATGATAAAGCCGTGGGCATCCGCACAGATGGAAGCCCGCTCTACACTCTCCCATTCCGCCGCGTCCCGGTTTCCGGTCTTAATGTTGTCCTGGATGGTATCCGAAAACAGGAACACATCCTGCATTACCACGGAAATCTGCCTGCGCAGCTCCCGGAGCGGATAGCTGCGGATATCCTTTCCGTCGATGAGAATCCGCCCGGAAGAGACATCATAAAACCGCTGGATCAGATTGACCACGGAGCTTTTTCCCGCTCCCGTCATTCCCATGATGCCCAAGGTGCTTCCGGCAGGTACAGTAAAGCTCACATCCCGCAGAATCTCCCGGCCGTTCAGCTGGAAATTCACATGCTCAAATCGAATCTCGCCGCAGATAGGCTGCATAACCAGCTCGCAATTTCCGGCCTTCGGCAGGCTCTCCTCCGGCTCAGCAATACCCGGCTTCTCCTGAAAAATCTTCTGAATCTTCCGGTTGGAGGCAATGGCCGCAGCAAAATCATTGCTTAGCCATCCCACCATCTCCATAGGCCAGATAATATTGTTGGCATACTCAGAAAATGCGCCCAGCTGTCCAATAGAAATCCGCCCATCGATAACCATGATGCCGCCGATGACAATCACCGCCATCAAAAGCACCTTGGACAGAAAGGAAATATTGGGCTGATACCGGGAAATCAGCCTGGCCTGCTCCATATTCAGCCGGTAATAGTTCTGATTATGTCCCCGGAATTTTTTAATTTCATACCTTTCCCTGGCGAAGGCCTTCACTGTCCGTACCCCTGCCAGATTCTCCTGAGCCGTAGTATTCATGGATGCCGTTTCCTCGCTGATCCGGTCATACACATCCCCCAGCCCATTCTCCATGCGCAGGGCAAACCAGGCAATCACCGGCATCACCAGAAGCGGAACCACCGTAAGGGCAGGGCTGATCCGGAACATGCAGAATACCATCACGCAGGTATGGATTGCACACTCGATAATCAGCATCCCCACATAGCCGCAGGCATTCCAGATCCGCTCCACATCGTCCTTCACCCGCGCCATCAGCTCTCCGGTATTGTGATGGTCAAAATAGTCCACAGACAGGGTCTGCATATGGTCAAACAAATCCTTTCGCAGGCTGCTTCCAATACCCGACGCGGCAAGATCAAAGATAAATTCCTTTGAATACTGCAGAATAGCCCGCCCCAGGCCAATCCCCAGAAGCCCCAGAAGAAGCCGCATCAAAAGCTCCATCCTGCCTTCCACAATGACCTGGTCAATAATTCTCTGGGTAATCTGCGGCGCTGCAGCGTCCAGAAGGATACTGGCCGCCATAGCGATCACCGCAATTCCATACAGAGGGCAGTAACGCCTCATGTATTTCCACAAGCTTTTCATTCTTTCACCTCACCTTTTCCCTTCTCCTTGCCTTTTCAAAACAAACTTGACTGTGTCCTTAGCCCACTGGCGCCGGAGCGCGGCCGCGTCAGCTTAAATAAAAATACCGCCCAGACCTCGCCCCTCTGCCCTTTGGGCCCTGCTCCGCAAAGACTGCGGCAATTGCAGTATGCCAAAAAGCAAAGGAGGAAGTCTGGGCGGTACGCCGTTATCCCTCTCTGCATTTAACGTCGCCTGCGTACAAAAAAAGCTGCCCCTTCGGCAGCCATTTGCACGCAAACTTCCGCAAAAAGCCGCAGCCGTTCCCGACTGCGGCTCTGGTATCCCTCTCAGTGATTCTTCGTGGATACGAGGCAGACGAAACAGCATTCTTCATTTGTTAACTTCCAGTTTTTCCACCATCGTTTCATCAAATCTGCCTCCTTTCCTGGCGCTTTCCAGCTTTCTGAAGCCTCATGCCAAAAGCGCTGTCTGTTATTCAGAATACAGCCTGTATCCCATTCTGTCAAGTATTTTCGTAGGCTTTTATATAGACAAAGCCTTCATTCTCCCTCTCCATCGCGTAATCTCCCCGGAGCACCGCCTGGATGAAATCGCCGCCTCCCGGTTCCACTGCAGTTACCTTAAGCTTCAGCGCCTGCTCCACATCCTGCACCGTCACATCATCCAGGAATACCTGCTCGCCGCTGCGCAGCATATTCGAGGGAATCACCAGGCGGCTGCCCAGATCCACGCCCTGCTCCTGCTCTGCTCTCAGCTGGGCAATGAGATCCTGCCCGGTAATCAATCCAGATACGGTGATGGTCTCCCCGAAAAAGTCATTGCGGATGGCATAAACATGGACAGTCAGCCCAGGAACTGCCTCCATCAGCTGAGCGGCAAATCCCTTCACCGTGGAATACGCCAGCTTCCCCGTGGCAATGGTCACCGTCTGCGCTCCGTCGGCTGCCGCCTCCGCGAAGGTGCCGTCCTTAAGCCCCGTCTCGTAGGCCTCCGCAAATTCCCGCATAAACAGACGCATCATGCCCACGCCGTTCTCCAGCTGGATGTATCCGTCATACCGCTCCTCCTCCGGAAAGTCCAGCCCGGCAGTAATATACCATTCGTCGCTGGCGTGAATAAAATGAAGGCCATACTGCTCATAGAATTCCTGCTGGCGGCTTTCCACCATGCGGATCACCTCCAGGGCCTCCTCCCTGGAAAACAGCTCCAGCGGATAAAGCCCCTCGCGGAAACGGGTAAGCCCTGCCGGAACTACCGACACGCTGCGCATAAAAGGAAGGTATTTTGAAAGATCATTAATGCTCCGCTCCAGCTCCTTCCCGTCATTAACGCCGCGGCACACCACGATCTGGCCATTCATCTCAATATGGTTCTCATACAGCGTATCCAGGAATTTCAGCTTTTCCCCGGCAAACCGGTTGTTGAGCATCTTACAGCGAAGCTCCGGATTGGTGGTCTGCACAGAAATATTGATGGGGGCCAGATGCATATGGATAATCCGCTGGATATCGGCCTCCTTCATATTGGTGAGGGTAATGTAGTTGCCCTGGAGAAAGGAAAGGCGGGAATCATCATCCTTAAAATACAGGGTATCCCGCATTCCCGGCGGCATCTGGTCGATAAAGCAGAAGATGCACTTATTGCTGCAGGAACGGTACTCGCTCATCAGCCCGTTCTCAAACTCCAGCCCCAGATCCTCATCAAAATCCTTATCGATTTCCAGAAGCCATTCCTCTCCGTCCGGCTTCTCCACCAGCACTTCAATATATTCGCTTTTAATCAGATACCGGTAATCAAATACATCCTGGATCTCCTGCCCATTGATGGAAAGGAGCACATCCCCCGGCTCAATCTCCAGCTCCTCGCCGATAGACCCGGGATATACCTCCCGAATCACATGACGGTTTTTCTTTTCTTTTTTCATCTTCCTTCACCGCCTCCCATGCAGATGTCCCGCACCACCTGACCGGCCAGAATCAGCCCGGCCACCGAGGGGACAAAGGCCACGCTTCCCGGCGTCTGCCGCTTGCCTAAGGGACGTATGGGGCCGTCACCCTTTGCCGCATTCGTTGCTGAAAGCTCTGCTGTATTCGCCGCTCCCGCTCCCAGGGGCACAATGGGCGGCTCCGTGGAATACACCACCTTAAGGCTCTCCACGCCCCGCTTTTTTAATTCCCGCCGCATCACCCTTGCCAGCGGGCAGACCGAGGTTTCATAGATATCCGCCACCTGAAAGCGGGCAGGGTCAAGCTTGTTCCCGGCGCCCATGGAGCTGATCACCGGCACCCCGGACTCCTTGGCCTGAAGGATAATCTGGATTTTCGCCGCCACCGTATCCACCGCATCCACCACATAGGTATACTGGGAAAAGTCAAATTCCGCCGCCGTCTCCGGAAGGAAAAAGCAGCGCCGTGCATTTACCCGGGCCTCCGGATTAATGGAAAGGATCCGCTCCTTCATCACATCGACTTTATAGCGGCCAATATCCGGCAGGGTGGCAATGATCTGCCGGTTTAAATTGGACAGGCAGATGGTGTCGCTGTCGATCAGCTCCAGGCTTCCCACGCCGCTGCGGGCCAGGGCCTCCGCCACATAGCCGCCTACGCCGCCGATGCCAAAGATGGCCACCCGGGCCGCCTTAAGGCGGGAAAGCCCCTCCTGGCCCAAAAGAAGCTCCGTCCGTGAAAACTGGTTCTCCATAATTATTCCTTCATCTCCTGCCTGTCTGCGCCTTCCGGCGATTCTTCTTTTGACGGTTCCGCAAACACCGACAACCCGTCCGCTTCTGCCGCTTCCTGCTCCGCTGCAGCCTTCTCCTCTGCTGCCATCTCTGCCACAGCCTGCTCCGCCGCTGCTTTCTCTTCCGCAGCCTTCTCTGCCGCTGCTTTCTCTTCCACAGCCTTCTCTGCCGCTGCTTTCTCTTCCACAGCCTTCTCTGCTGCAGCCTGCTCCGCCAAAAGCGCCTCCAGATACTTCCTCTCTTTCTTCGAGAGAACTGCCCCCGCCAAAAGGTCAGGCCGCCGCTCCAGGGTCCGTTTTATGGACTGCTGACGCCGCCATTCCTCGATATTCTTGTGATGGCCGGTAAGAAGCACCGGCGGCACCGCCATATCCCGAAAGATCTCCGGCCGGGTATACTGGGGATACTCAAGGAGATTATCGTGGAAAGATTCCACCTCCGCTGACACCTCATTGTTCAGCACGCCGGGAACCAGCCGGGAAATGCAGTCGATCATCACCATAGCCGGAAGCTCGCCGCCGGTAAGCACATAGTCCCCGATGGAGAGATAGTCGGTGCAGATTAACTCCAGGGCCCGCTCGTCAATTCCCTCATAATGGCCGCAGAGAAAGACCAGATCCTCCTCACCAGCCAGCTCCTGGGCAATAGTCTGATTAAAGACCCGGCCCTGGGGCGTCATATAGATCACCCGCGGCTTCTTCCCCAGTCTGGCGCACAGATCCTCGTAGGCCTCGCACACCGGCCCAGGCTGCATCACCATTCCCGCTCCGCCTCCGTAGGGGGCATCGTCCACATGATGATGCTTGTCATGGGAGTAATCCCGGATATTGATGGCCTCCACGGAAATCACGCCCTTTTCCATGGCCCGTCCCGTGATACTGGTGCCAAGGCCTCCCAGAACCATCTCCGGGAAAAGGGTTAAAATATGAAAATTCATCGCTGCCGCTCCTTATTTTTCCTACAGATCCATAAGCCCGGGAAGCAGATGCACCTGCATCTGTCCGGACTCCACATCCACCTTGAGAATACACTGGCGGATGGCCGGCAGCAGGAGCTCCTTCCCGCTCTCCATCTTTACCACATACACATCGTTTGCGCCGGTCTGGATCACATCGGAAAGAGTGCCCAGCACATGGCCGTCCTCCTCCGTCACCGTCATCCCTACCAGGTCAGCGATGAAATACTCGTCCTTCTTTAAATTGCCCGCCTGGCTCCGGTGGATCCAAAGCTCCTTGCCCTTGTAGCATTCAATATCATTTATATTATCATATCCCTCAAACTTCAGGATAACCATATTCTTAAAGAATTTGACGTTCTGGATTTTCATCACCAGCTGCTCCCGGCCGGTATCCAGCGTCACCTCCCGCAGGCGGCGAAACCGCTGCGGATCATCTGTAGTGGGGAATACCTTCACCTCGCCCCGCACACCGTGGGTGGAGCTGATTACCCCTACACGAAACATCTCTTCCATCTGTCTCTCCTTCCTGCAGCTTAAACCTTCCGCCAAAAACAATGCCGTCTCAGGCGCATCTTTCGGCTTAAGCCACACAAAAGGAGCTGCCGCAGATACCGGCAACAGCGGCTTTCTGCAGCAGCCCCATAAAGGTTCGTTACTGAATCTCTACGATCACTTTCTTATCTTCCCTGGAGGCGGCGGCCTTTACTACAGAGCGGATCGCCTTGGCAATCCGTCCCTGCTTGCCGATCACCTTGCCCATATCGGAAGCAGCAACCTTCAGTTCAATCAGGGTGTCATCACCCTTCAGGCTTTCGGTAACGACTACTTCGTCTGGATTATCGACAAGAGCTTTTGCGATAACTTCAACTAATTCTTTCATACAATCACCTCAAGCATATCCGATTACTGGATACCTGCAGCCTTTAACAGCTTTGCAACCGTCTCGGTGGGCTGAGCGCCGTTTGCCAGCCACTTCTTGGCAGCCTCCTCATTGAACTTGATGGAGCTTGGATCGGTGTTCGGATCATAAGTACCGATTTCCTCGATAAATCTTCCGTCTCTGGGAGAGCGGGAATCGGATACCACGATTCTATAGAAAGGAGCCTTCTTCTGACCCATTCTTCTTAATCTCATCTTTACCATTTTCTTTCACCTCCTGCAATATGCAAAAAATTAAATCTATATAGCAATACGGGATTTCCGTATAACTAGCAAAATATCACTTAAAAGGGAAGCTTGAACTTTCCGCCCATCAGGCCGCCTAAGCCGCCCATCCCCCGCTTCTTGCCGCCCATCATGCCGGGAAGCTGCTTCATCATCTTCTTCATCTGGTCGAACTGCTTTACCAGCCGGTTCACCTCGCTGATGTCCACACCGGAGCCTCTGGCAATCCGCTGCTTGCGGGAAAGATTCATGAGTGAGGGGTTCGCCCGCTCCGCCGGAGTCATGGAAAGGATGATGGCCTCAATCCTGGCCATATTCTTCTCGTTTTCATCCATGTCGATATTGCCCAGCTGGCTCATCCCCGGCATCATGCTCATAATGCTGGCCATGCCGCCCATCTTCTTGATCTGGCGCATCTGATCCAGGAAATCGTTGTAGTCAAATTCCGCCTTGCGGATCTTCTGGCTTAACTCTCTGGCCTTCTCCTGATCTACTTCAGCCTCAGCCTTCTCAATCAGGGACAGGATATCTCCCATACCCAGAATCCGGGAAGCCATACGCTCCGGATAAAACTGCTCCAGATCCGACAGCTTCTCTCCCATACCCACATAGAGGATAGGCTTTCCGGTAACGGAACGAATGGAAAGAGCCGCGCCGCCTCGAGTATCGCCGTCAAGCTTGGTTAAAATCACTCCGTCGATGCCGACCTTATCCTGGAACATGCTGGCTACATTTACCGCATCCTGTCCGGTCATGGCATCCACAACCAGGATGGTCTGGTCAACATTCACCTGCTCCTTGATCTCCACAAGCTCATTCATCATATCCTCATCGATATGAAGACGGCCTGCCGTATCCAGGATAACCACATTCATGCCGTTCTTCGCCGCATGCTCTACGGCAGCTTTGGCAATGTTTGCCGGGCGGTTCTTATCGCCCATGGAAAATACGGGAACCTCCTGCTTGGCACCGTTGATCTCCAGCTGCTTGATGGCGGCGGGACGGTACACATCACAGGCCGCCAGCAGAGGCTTACGCCCCTTGGCCTTGAGCTTTCCGGCAATCTTTGCCGTGGTGGTAGTCTTACCGGCGCCCTGAAGACCGGCCATCATGATGACGGTGATCTCGCTGGCAGGCTTTAACTGGATCTCCGTAGTCTCGGAGCCCATCAGCTTTACCAGCTCTTCGTTTACGATCTTGATGACCATCTGGCCGGGGGTCAGACTGCCCAGCACGTCCTCGCCTACCGCACGCTCCTGAACAGCACTGATAAACTGCTTAACCACCTTGAAGCTTACATCCGCTTCCAGAAGCGCCATCTTGACCTCTTTCAGCGCAGTCTTTACATCCGCTTCGGTAAGACGGCCTTTTCCTCTTAAGTTTTTAAATACATTCTGCAGCTTATCGGCTAAGCTTTCAAAAGCCATGAGCAGACCTCCAATTCTTATCGTGATTCAATCTGCGCGATCTGTCCCGCAGCCCGTCTGGCCCGGCTTAATAACTCCGGGTCCTTCCGGATCTCGTAATCGTCCAGAGCATTCTGAATCTCTGCAGCCAGACGCTTCGTGGAAGCAAATTTCTCCACCAGATGAAGCTTTTCCTCGTAACCGGCAAGAATCCGGTCGCAGCGCCGGATCAGATCGTGAACGCCCTGACGGCTGATCCCCTGATCCTGGGCAATCTCGCTTAAGGATAAGTCATTCATCACCACATCCTCGTAAATATGCCGCTGATGCTCTGTCAGAAGCTCGCCGTAAAAATCATACAGGAGTCCCTGCTGAACGATTTTCTCCATAATTTCATCACCTGTGCTATCATACAGGAAAAGGCAGGCGGTGTCAAGTGTTTTTTCTTTACACCGCAAATTTTCTTTTTTGCTCCTCCTGCAAGTTTATGGTTCTTCCAATCGGATCAGATACCCGCTCTCCGCCGGCATCTCCAGACGAAGCCGCTCTCCCAGATCCTCATACGCGAAAACCTGGCCCAGCATATCCCGTGCCTCCCCGATCTTCCAGCTGCCCAGACCCTGCAGATCGATCTCAATGCTGCGCTCTTCCTTTTCCATGGAGCAGACAAAGAGATACCGCTCCGCCTCTGCAAAGCGGGCGCAGGCAAACTGCAGGCCCAAAGCATATAGAATCTGAAAGGAACCCTCCGTAAATGCAGGAGATTCCTTCCGCACCTGAATCAGCCGGGCGTAATGCCGGTACCGCTCGCCGCTCTCAAAGTCCTCCTTCCAGGGCATAGGATAGCGGCAGCCCTCCACATCCTGGATGCGTCCGCCGATCCCGGCCTCATCTCCGTAATAAATGCTGACGCAGCCCGGCAGAGCAAACTGGAGAAGAACCGCATTCTTCCAGGCTCCAAGGGAAATGTCCGGATTATTGTGAAGGCGGGCCGTGTCATGGCTGTCTAAAAGGTTAAACTGGTTCTGACTGATGACCCAGGGCAGACGGCACAAAAAGTTCCGGATCCGTCCCGCAAGATACGCCGCGTCCTGAGGATGGGCACAGTCCCTGCGGCATGGATGACGGGCATCCAGAAGATCACTCTCTCCTGCAAATTCCCGTATGGGCCGGGCACATCCGGCGTAATTCATGGCTGAATCCCACTGATCCCCCTGGACAAACTCGCTGCTTCCTGCCCAGTCCTCGCCCAGGATATAGGCCTGTGGGTTCTCCTCCTTAATGCTCTTACGGATCTGGGGCCAGATCTCCCGCTGCAGCTGCAGCCCTTCAAGCCGCCCCACCTCATTTGCCACATCAAACCGCCAGCCATCGATCCCATAAGGGGCCTTCAGCCAGGTTTTCAGCACAGACCCTTCATCCAGATACATCACCCTGCGCAGCTTTTCTGAAGTATAGTTTAATACCGGCAGGCTTTCCACCTGATGCCAGCACCGGTATCCCCCGCCTTCATCAAAGAAATAATACTCCTGCTCCGGCCCGTCCTTATGAAACCACTTATGCCCCTTTCCCGTGTGATTGATGGAAATATCCAGGATCAAATGCATGGCATTGGCATGAAGGGCATGACTGAGTCTGGCCAAAGCTTCATTGCCTCCCAGATGGGGATCTACCTGGAAATAATCCGTACAGTCATATTTATGTACCGTAGCCCCGGCAAAAATCGGATTGAGATACAGGGCATTAACGCCCAGCTTCTTCAGATAAGGAATCTTGCGGATGATCCCATCCAGATCCCCGCCATAAAAGTCAAGACAATGACTGTCCCAGTAGCCGGAGGGAATCTGATCCCAGTCCTTCACCCGCACAGCCGGATATCCCTCAAAGGTATATTCTCCGTCCCGCACATCATTGGCCTGGCTTCCATTACAAAAGCGGTCCGGGAAGATCTGGTAAAACACTGCCTGCTTCACCCACCCCGGCTGCCGGTAATCTGTCAGGATCACAAAATCCCCTGCCTCATCCGGCGGAAGCTGCGAAATCCCCCGCTGATCGTAAAAATACGTCCGCTCCTCACATTCCAGGTAAAAATGATAAGAGAGCCGGTCCTCCCATAAGGTCACCCTGGTCTTAAAATATGCCAGTCCATTGCGGGAATAGTCCCACTCCATGGGAAGAAACACCTCTTCCCCGCTCTGCTTTGTCCGCAGCAGAATCTGCCTTACCGGCGACCACTCGCAAATTCGAAGCCATAAGGTTATCGTCTCTCCCTTTTTCGGAAGAGGATTGCTGACAAAATACCGGCTTCCGTCTGTAAAAACGGATTTCATCCAATCCTTCATCGGTTTAACCTCCTTACCCTTTTGCCGTATGCTGCTGGAAAAATTCTTTTTCTCATTATATAACAGGAAAACCCCGGCTTTCAACTGCTTTTGTTCGCAAATCCGCCAGCCTGCTTATGCCGCTCTTTGCAGAATGACCGGGAAAACTGTTCGGGCGGCAAAACCAGTTGAAACTGCAGACAAAAGGATTTATAATCGGAAAGGTAAAGAAAGGAAAAATTTTATGAAGTCTGTTTTAGTTATCGGCTCCACCTGTGTGGATGTCATCATAAATCTTAAGCGCCTCCCAAAAACCGGCGAGGACCTTCACCCGGAAAGCCAGTCTCTGGCTATGGGCGGCTGTGCATACAATGTAGCCAATATTCTCCGCCAGGCAGGCGCCTCCTTTACCTTCGCCACGCCGGTGGGCTCCGGCATTTACGGTGATTACGTGGCTGCCCATCTGGCTGCTGCCGGCATTTCCACGCCCATTCCCCGCCAGCAGGAGGAGAACGGCTGCTGCTACTGCCTGGTGGAGGAAAGCGGGGAGCGCACCTTCCTCTCCTGCCACGGGCCGGAATACAGCTTTCACAAGGAATGGATGAAGGGGCTGGATCTTCACCGCTATTCCATGGTTTACATCTGCGGCCTGGAGGTTGAGGCGCCTACCGGCGGCGAGCTTGTAGAGTTTCTTGAAGAAAACCGCCAGCTGGAAATCTACTTTGCTCCCGGACCAAGAGGCGTACATATCCCAGACGGCCGTCTTGAGCGGGTCCTGGCCTTAAGCCCTGTCCTTCACATCAACCGGCAGGAGGCGGCAGAATTAAGCGGACGGGAAGGCCTTCGCGAAGCGGTGGAGGCACTTCACGCCGTTACGGGAAATACCGTCATCGTCACCCTGGGGGATGAGGGTGCCTTCTGCATGGAAAAGGACGGCACTGCCTACAGAATTCCCGGCGTCCCTGCCCAGGTGGTGGACACCATCGGCGCGGGAGACTCCCACATCGGCCAGATCCTGGCCTCCCTGAGCAGCCATACAACACTAAAAGAGGCCATCCGCAGCGCAAACGCGGTGGCCTCCCGGGTAGTTGCCGGAAAGGGAGCCTCCCTCTCCGATGACGAATATCTGGCCCTGAAGAAAACCTTCAGCCCGCCCTCTTATGAGGCTTAATCCGGATATTCGATTATGTACTTTTCGTAAGCATTCACAACAGTGGTATCCTTATAGTGATCCAGCCGCTTGAATTTGCCGCCGTATGTGGCATGAATATGTCCGTGCACGAAAAATTTCGGCTTGTATTTATCCATCAGCTTCAGGAAGCTTTTAAATCCCCGGTGGGGAAGATCCTCCATGTCATTCAGCTCAAAGGCCGGAGCATGGGTCATAAGGATGTCAAACCCGCCGCTTCGGAAAAGCTTCCACCAGAGCCGGCGGATCCGCCGGCTCATGGCACGCTCCGTGTACTGGTTATCTGCCCTGGGGATGTACTGCATGGAACCGCCCAACCCCAGGATCCGCACCCCCTTATAGACATAAATATCATCCTCCACACAGATGCATCCATTCATGGAGTGACTGTCATAATGATCGTGGTTTCCGCACACATACAGAACCGGCGCATGGGACATGGTTACCAGGAAGGACAGATACCCTGCCTTCAGATCGCCGCAGGCCAGTATCAGATCGATATCATCCAGCATCCCGGGCTTATAAAAATCATAAAGGATCTTGGACTCCTCGTCCGCTACTACCAGAATCTTCATTATCTCCTATTACTGCCTCCGTATTCTCATCCAATTTTATCCCCTGAAGACGTACCAGATCCTGGCCCTCTTCTGTGAGCTCATCTGCCGGCGGCACAGTGCCAACCACATTTTCCGCCAGCCAGTTCATGGTTACAATCTCCTCCGGCGACAGCTTTTTGCTCTCACTGCAGCGAAGCACGCCATCCCTGGAGTATACATCACACTCGAAGGGCTGGAAGCTTCCCGACCGAATGGAATTTTTAAGGAAGGTAATCAGCCGGTTGGTTCCCTGGGGAAGATTCTGGGAACAGATCACATCGATTACGTCCGCCGACATTCCCCACCAGTAATTTACCGCCTGTTTTCCCTTGGTATCCAGCGTATTCCAGCCGCCCTGACGGATAATCTTTACGATCCGCACATAGAATTTTCCCCAGTCACAGATAGGCGTGGCCAGAGTGGAAAGACTTCCGTCCTCCTCTCGATGAAACAGCCCGAACTCCCTGGAGGGAGAATTGGGCGTAATCATATCATCGGCAGAGATGTAGTTAACCCCCTCCTCCAGAAGCTCCTCCAAAGCATCTGCATCCTTCACGCACTTCCACTTCAGGAAAACCTTCACCCGGGGATCAATCATCCGGGCGCCGATGGCAAAGGCATTTACATTTGCCAGGGAGCCGTAAATGGGGTAATCGGCGATATACCCCAGCCGACCGCTCTGATCCATGGCCGCCGCAATGGCGCCCATGAGAAATTTGGCCTCATGCATCCGCCGGTAATAAGTACGCACAGAGGAATAGGAGGTATTGACATTGCAGTTTAAGATCTTTACCTCTGGGTGCTGCACCGCAGCCTTCACACTGGCCTGAATCATCCTTGGTGTGGTGGTAAAGATAATGTCGCTGCCCGCCGCAATGGCCATATCGATGGACTGCTGGATGGCGGTCTCCGTGTCGGCATTGGAAAAGCAGGCCGTCTCAATCTCTCCCGGGAAGGTCTGCTCCAGATAAAGCCGCCCCAGCTCATGGCCATAGGTCCAGCTGGAGGTCTCCGGTGTCTTGGCATACACGAAGGAAACCTTCAGATGCTCCGATTCACCGCTTCCCGGCAGAATCAGATTAATCAGATTCTTGGAGGAGGACTGACGCACTTCCTCCGGCTGCTCCACCAGCGCTACCTTTCCGCCCTGGCTCTTTAATACCAACTCCTTCCAGATCTTGGTCAGGTCCTTCTGAATCTCCGTCTCTGTCTTTTCCTTCACCGTGTCATAGCCAAAGATCTCCGCATAAGTTAAGAAGGCATCTGAACAGGTAATCCCGATGGCATTGCCGCCCTTTTCATCAAAGACCTTGGAAAATCGCTCATAAACCGCCTTGAAGTACAGGCGGGTGTCATCATCCCACACCTGATCCGGCTTAAGTCCCATTACCTCCAGAAGGCGCTTGTAGCTTCCCTCCTGGCTGAACCATACATCGCTGTTAAAGGACACCTGATAAAAATCCAGGAATTCATAATACAGCTTGTTTTCCTTATCATCGCTCCGCCTGGGCATAAGGCGGGTCACAATTCCCGGAATGCTGAAGGCATTTAAGTATTTCAGAACGCTGACCCGCTTATTTCCCTCCTGCACATAATACTTGTTCATAAACTCGTAGGCAATGATGGGATCATGGATGCCGTCCCGCAGCTGATGGTCATAGAGAGCCGACCATTTGGCACCAAATTCCGTTCTGTCCGGAAGGAGAGGCATAAAGTTGCTGGCAAAGGCATTGGTTCTTCCCTGGGTGACGGTTCCTACAATCCGCTTCAGGGGAATATCCACCAGCCCCAGATTTACCTCCGACACAATATCCGTATAAGAAAGAATGTCATCCAGCACCGGAAGATAGGGATGCTCGCCCTTCATCAACGATGCCTGATACTGCTTTTTTCCAAGCTTCTGCGCCCGGTTATAATCATACAGTGCCATACGCTACCTCCTTATTCCCCTTCTCCTTCTGCCAAAGGCTCCGTTTCCGAAGATATTCCGGAAATCTCCAGGCAAAGCCCCTCCATGATTTCCTCTTCCACAGAATCCGGTGTATACAGCGTATACTTTACGCCATCAATGCTCCAGTCCGCCAGGCGGCCGCCGCTTACCGTAGAGCGGACCCGGACGCCTTCGTCAGTGCCTTCTGCGTCAAAAACCGTCTCCGTCTCCTCAAATTCCTCAAAAATCCCCGCAAAATCCTCTGCCGTAGCGGAGCCTCTGCAGGTAAAGACATGATCCTCCCAGACAAAAGACATCTGTCCTACCACATCGCTGATCACATAGTATTCCACATCCGAAGCATCCTCCGGAACTGCCATGGAAAGGCCGATGGCCTCTAAGGATTCCCCGTCCTCTGCTTCCTCCATGGGATTGGGAATCTGGACTCCGGCTTCCACCTTCGTCTCTGCGGATGCATCTGTTTCCTGCACAGCGTCCCCTTCCCCTTTATCTTTTGCTTCCGCCTCGCCGCTTGGCTGGCCTTCCGCCCCGACCTGCGCTTCCGTTCCAGCCGACGCCCCATTCTCTGAAGCCCCTCCCTGCTGGCCACTTCCCGCACTCTGGCAGCTGACAAGGCAAAGGGCCAGCAGTCCGGCAGAGGCAAAATGAATCCATTTTTTCATCACTATTCCCTCCTTAAATCCTGGAAAATTTCATCTCTTCTGTATCGGCTTCTGCTGCCCTCTTTACGATATCCTCTTCCGGCAGCATAATCATGATCTTCTGCAAAAGCAAATATACGGTAGTTGCAAAATATTGTGGGCACAAATCCTGCTTATCCACATGCAGCTCCTCTGCCCGGTGAATCGCCAATTTAATCTTTTCGTCGCTGTAATCCGAAAAGCGAATATGCTTCTTCTCCTTCAACGGTGCACCGAGACTTGCAAGTCTTGTGCGAAAATGGTCAGTTTTTTCATAAGGATGCCCTGCAGATACCGGATATTTCGAAAACTGATAAATTGATTCTTTTTCTGCTTTAAATTGATCGATTCGCTCAACCAAATGTTTCGGACGCACCTTACTGAGCATCTTTGCCTGATCTTTTGTCCTGTGTTTCGGATCAGTAAAAACCGCATCTTCCGCCACGGAAATAAATTGGATTTTGCTTTTAACCTCTCTGTAAATATCCGAAATGAGCACAAAATACTCTTCCTCAGTAACACTGCCCTCACAAGAAAGAAAAATAATTTTGCTGGTTTTTGGCCTGACCTGGCGAAACGGATGCTGGGGCGTAAAGGGCACCCGGCTTCTTAAAAGCGGCATTACTGCATCCCCCTTATCATCGGAACGGCTCCAAACCTGCCATTTAAATACGCTTTCAGTGTATCTTGGCCTTCTTTGACCGAAAAATCAGAAAATGGCTTTATCGTCGATTCTCCTGTTTGTGTTTTCTCAATAAACCAGATTTCGTCCTGACGGAACTGTTCCAGATTAATTAAACTTACATCATGTGCAGTAAAAACAATCTGATTCTCTCCATCCTCTGCTTTTGAGGCAAATTCATCCAGCAAAAACTGCGACAGCTTTGTATGCAGGCTTCTGTCAATTTCATCAACAAAATAAATCGCCGGTGTTTTCCCAATGGTAAACAGCATTGGAAGCAAATCAACCAGGCGCTGCGTGCCGTCCGATTCTTCATCAATATTGAATTGAACATTTTTTCGGTTCAGCTGATGATTGAATTTCAGCTGAACCAAAATGGTCTTTTTCTTTTCATTTTCAGAAAAGATAAAATACCGGCCTGCTATATTTACAATTCCATTCTTAATTTCTTCAATATCATCCACAAACTCTTTCGGTAAATCCAGCTTTTCCGCAAATTCATGAAAGTCAATTTCATCGCTTGCAACAGATATCCCATAAACACCAGTATCCATCTGATCCAGCATTTCTGCAATGTAATTGCGCATGTTTTCATCTGCCCGCATGCGAATCGGCAGTGCCTGGACAGTTGTCTCAGGGAATATAATCTGAAGATTCTTAAACCAGTCAACGATTTCTTCTGCTTTTTTTATTCCATTATCGTAAAGCTTATATAAGAAAAGCTGATTCTTCTGGTTTTCCTGAATACTGCTTTTCAGTACATCCGCTAAAATTCTATCCTTGGACTGGCTGTCTGCAAATCTCGATTCAATTTCAATCTCCGTTTTTCCATCTGCATCAGTAACACGGGTAAATAATGGCTCAAGCTCGCATTCACTTAGCTCCATCAGCCATTCTTCATGTACCTGGCGCCGATCCAAGGAAAAACCATATTCATAAACCTCACCATTGAGATAAAACATGAATTGAAATGATGAAATCCCCTCAAGGTCTTCAAAATCACCTCTGAACTGATTAACGCCAGTCCCTTTTCCGCTTTTTTGTCCAGAGACAAGATAATCCCGTGCAAAGCCAACTGACTCAATAAAGGAGGATTTTCCCGATGCATTAGGGCCAAATAAGGCTCCCCTCTGCAATACCTTCCACTCACCGGCCCTTGTTTCAATTGTTTTTAAAAATCGCTCATCAGTGCTTTCTTCTGTTGGGAACATATTAAACTCCAGCGGGTGTCCAATGGACTTAAAATTACTTACAATATATCGCAAAAGCAAGCATACCCCTCCTTTTCTAAACCTTCATGTGCTCGGCAGTCAGATACACCGCCAAAACTACTCATTGGTCTTCCGGTTAATAAATTCCGTCCTTGTTTTCGAATACACAAATTTCTGGCTGCTGTAAAGGCCGTAATACCCCGACAGAGTGAAGGACACCGCCACCACAATGGCAAAGAAGGGCAGCGCCTCCCCGCCAAACATCTCCAGAGCAATAATCAGCGAGGAGATGGGACAGTTGGTCACCCCTACAAAAAGAGCCGCCATGCCGCAGGCCGCGGAAAAGGATGGGGATATGCCCATCAGCTGGCCCGCCACACAGCCAAGGGTAGATCCCACACAAAGAGTGGGGACGATCTCTCCGCCCTTAAAGCCGCCGCTTAAGGTGACGGCCGTAAACAGCGCCTTCAACAGAAAGTCCTGATATCGGGCATGGCCTTCCATGGCGTGCTCGATCAGCATCATGCTGCCGCCGTTGTAATCCCGGGTGCCGCAGAGCAGCGTCAGAAGGATTAACACCCCGCTGGCCGCCAAGATTCTCACCCAGGAATTAGGAATTTTCTCCCGCCAAAGATGCTCTGACCGGTGAAGGAGCATACAGAAGCCGATGCTGACCACTGCACAGAGCATGCCAAGAAAGACCACATAGGCCGCAGAGGACAGACTGAAGGAGGGAATATCCAGAATCTGATACCGCTCTCCCTCTACCCCCAGAAGACTGGAGATCTCAGCGCCAAGAAAGGCGGAAAACAGGCAGGGCACCAGCGCCGCGTAATACATGACGCCGATGCTGATGACCTCCATGGAAAAGACCCCTGCCGCCACCGGCGTACCGAAGAGGGCGCCAAAGACTGCGCTCATCCCGCACATGACGGCAATCTTTAAATCCTTCTCATCCAGGTCAATCCGCTTCCCGATCATACTGCCGATGCTGCCTCCCAGCTGCAGGGCCGCCCCCTCACGTCCGGCAGAACCGCCAGTCAGGTGGGTGAGCACCGTGGCAATAAAGATTAATGGTGCGGTAGCGGGCGTTACCTCCTCCTGTGCAGAGATGGATTCAATGACCATATTGGTGCCCCGGTTTTTTTCCTCCCCCAAAAGGCGATAAAGAAAGACAATGAGCAGGCCCGCGATGGGCATCAGATACAGCGTCCAGCCATTATCCTGCCGGAAACCGGTGGCCCAGACCACGCTCCGGGCAAAGCAGCCCCCCGCAAGGCCCCCCAGGCCGCCAATGATCCCGGCAAGGACCGTCCATTTCAAAAAGTAGTGTATATTATCCTCTAACGGCTTTCTCATCTCAAAAAGACTCATTTATCGCCCACCCCTGTATTTTCTCTGCTGACAGCAAATTTTTCTCCTGGCAGCAAATCCGCTTTCCTGCCTGCAAGCCTTCTTTCCCGCCGCGCAAATTTCTTCCGTTTACTCGCTGTAAATTCCTTTAGACTTTACTAACTTCGGCCGGTATCCCGCCTCATTAAGCGCTGCCACAATCGCATTCTTATGCTCCGTGCCGAAGGCCTCCATGGTAATCCGCAGCTCCACTGCCGCGTTCCGGTTGATGCTGATAAACTGGTTGTGCTCCAGCTTGATGACGTTGCCCTGCTCCTTAGCAAGAAGGGTAGATACGGCAGCCAGCTCACCGGGCTTATCCGGCAGAAGGACGGATACGGTAAATACTCTGTCTCTCTGAATCAGACCGTGCTGGATCACAGAAGCCATGGTAATCACGTCCATATTTCCGCCGCTTAAGATGGAGACAATTTTCTTCTTCTCCACATTCATGTGCTTTAAGGCCGCTACGGTCAGAAGGCCGGAATTCTCCACGATCATCTTGTGGTTCTCCACCATGTCTAGGAAGGCCACGATCAGCTCGGAGTCCTCCACAGTGATGATGTCATCCACATTCTGCTGAATGTAGGGGAACAGCTTCTCGCCGGGACGCTTTACCGCCGTACCGTCGGCAATGGTGTTTACGGATGGAAGGCTTACCACCTCCCCAGCCTTTAAGGAAGCCTTCATGCAGGCTGCCCCTGCCGGTTCCACGCCGATCACCTTGATCTTTGGATTCAAAAGCTTTGCCAGGACGGAAACGCCGGTGCAGAGGCCGCCGCCGCCGATGGGCACCAGGATGTAGTCCACGGTGGGAAGCTCCTTGATGATCTCCATGGAAATGGTTCCCTGGCCGGTGGCTACCGTCAGATCGTCAAAGGGATGAACGAAGGTATAACCCTTCTCCTCCGCAAGCTTGTAGGCATAAGCGCAGGCCTCGTCAAAGACATCCCCTTCCAGAATCACCTCAGCGCCGTAGCTCTTGGTGCGGTTTACCTTCATTAAAGGTGTAGTGGTAGGCATCACCACCACGGCCTTCACGCCTGCCAGACGGGCCGCATAGGCCACGCCCTGGGCATGGTTTCCTGCGGATGCGGTGATCAGGCCCCTCTCCTTCTCCTCCGGGGTCAGGGTGCTGATCTTATAGTAAGCGCCTCTTACCTTGTATGCGCCGGTGTACTGCATATTCTCCGGCTTAAAATAAACCTTGTTTCCCGTCTGTGCGGAAAAATACTCGCTGTAGACCAGCTTCGTTTCCGAGGTCACCTGGCGGACCACCTCAGAGGCTTCTTCAAATTTCTCCAGTGTCAGTTCTTCCATTTCCGTATCCTCCATCTGTCTGTAGTTTTTCAGGCCTGTGCTTTTGACCGGCCCTGTTTTTTGTCTGAACCCTTTTGTCTGATCCTATATTTTACCTTTACCTGCATCTAGCCCTTTTTACCGCCGTATCCGGAACTTCTTCACTGCGGCAGATTCATCCTTCCTTTACATGAAACAGGGCGTTGACAAAGTCATTTGCATCAAATTTCTGCAGGTCGTCGATCTTCTCGCCGATACCCACATATTTTACCGGGATTCCTAACTCCGACTGGATGGCCACCGCGATGCCGCCCTTGGCCGTACCATCAAGCTTGGTCAGGATAATGCCGGTAATATCGGCCACCTCCATAAATTGTCTGGCCTGGGCCATGGCGTTCTGGCCGGTGGTTCCGTCAAGGACCACCAGGGTCTCCCGGTAGGCCTCCGGATACTCCTTGTCGATGATCCGGTTGATCTTCTTTAATTCTTCCATCAGATTTTTCTTATTGTGGAGCCGTCCGGCGGTATCGCAGATCAGCACGTCAGCCCGCCTGGATTTGGCCGCCTGCACTGCGTCATAAACTACAGCGGCCGGGTCAGAGCCCTCCTGCTGGGCGATGATCTCCACGCCGGCCCGGTTGGCCCACTCGGTCAGCTGCTCGATAGCCGCCGCCCGGAAGGTATCCGCAGCCGCAAGCATCACCTTTTTCCCCTGATCCTTAAGCTGCCCGGCAAGCTTTCCCACGGAGGTGGTCTTTCCCACGCCGTTTACGCCGATGACCAGCACCACAGAGGTGCGGTTCTCAAACTCGTAGGCATTCTCTCCCAGGTTCATCTGCTCCTTGATGCTCTCAATCAGCACCTCCTTGCACTGGGATGGCTCCTTAATGTGCTGCTCCTTCACCTTCTTCCGAAGATCCTCCACGATGGCCATGGTGGTCTGAATCCCCAGATCTCCCATGATTAAGGTCTCCTCGATCTCCTCGTAAAAGTCATCGTCGATGGCGGAAAAGCCGCTGAAAATCGAGTCGATTCCTGATACGATATTGTTCCGGGTCTTGGTCAGGCCTTCTACCAGACGCCCGAAAAACCCTTTCTTTCCCTCGCCCATACTCATCCTCCTTATTTCTATTTATCCAAATCTGCCTCAATTAAGTTCACCGATACCAGAGTCGATACGCCCTTCTCCTGCATGGTAATTCCGTACAGCCGGTCAGAGGCCACCATGGTGCCTCTACGGTGGGTAATGACGATAAACTGGGTATTCTTTGTGAGCTTGTGAAGATACCCGGCAAAACGGTCCACGTTGGAGTCGTCTAAGGCCGCCTCAATCTCGTCCAGCAGACAGAATGGGGACGGCTTCAGATTCTGGATGGCAAACAGCAAAGCAATGGCCGTCAGGGCCTTCTCCCCGCCGGAAAGCTGCATCATGTTCTGCAGCTTCTTTCCCGGGGGCTGGGAAATGATCTGGATTCCCGCCTCCAGGATATCCTCATCCTCCATAAGCTCTAAGGTTCCCCGGCCGCCGCCGAACAGCTCCCGAAATACCTTGTCAAACTCCTGCCGGATGCGGGCAAACTGCTCGGTAAACTGCCTGCGCATGCCGGTATCCAGCTCGTCAATAATCTTAAGGAGCGCCGCCTCAGCCTGGAGAAGATCCTCATGCTGGCCGTTTAAAAATTCATACCGCTCGGAAACCTCCCGGTAATCCTCGATGGCGTTGACATTCACATTGCCCAGGCCGCGGATGGAATTCTTAAGGCCCTCAATCGCCTTCTTCATCTCCGCCAGGGAGGTAAGTTCCGGATCCTTAAGCTTTTCCGCCGTGGAGTAGGTCAGCTCGTACTCGCTCCACATATAGTTTACCTGATGTTCCAGCTTTTCGTCCAGCTTTTCTTTCTGATTCTGCAGCCGGAAGGCATCCTTATCCAGAGCCTGGATTCGCTCGGTTACCTCCTCCCGCTTAACAAAGAGGGCCTTCTGCCGCTTGCCGGTCTCCTCCCGGCGCACATCCTGCTCCTGGATAGTCGCTTCCAGGGCCTGCATCCGCTCCTCCGTCTGGAGGATGGACTCCTTCACCTGCTGGATTTCCTCCTGGCGCAGGGCGATATTTTTCTCCGAATCGCCGCTTCCCTGCTCAAGTCCCTCCAGCTCTTCCTTAAGCCGGCGGATCTCCGCATGGACACGGCTGATGTTTTCTTTAATAAAGTCAAATTTCTGCTGGTAGCCTGCAGTTTCCAGCTGGATAGCCGACAAGGTCTTGGCCAACTGCTCCCGCTCCTGCTTCTTTCCCTCCAGCTCCTCCTGCATCCGGTGGATCTCCTGCTCTGCCTGGGTATTTTGCCCCTCCAAAGCGGCAATCTCCTGCTCCAGGGCCTCTCGGTTCTCCTTAAGCTCCGTCTGCTGATCGGCTAACTGCCGGTATTCCCGGTCCAGATCCTGACCGGACTCCCGGATTTCCGCCTTCCGGCTGTTGATCTGGCTGATGTTTATGGTCAGGGTATTGTGGCTTAAGGAGGCCTTCTGCTGCTCTGCCCGCAAAGCCTCCAGGTCTACCCGGACCTTTTTCAAATCCTCCTCCGCCTGGGACAGCTCCTTCTGTGCACGCTCCGAGGCCTTCATGGTCTTTTCACAGGCCGCCTCCAGCTCCTCGATCTCCCGCTTTCTTCCCAGGAGGTTGCTGCTGTTTTTAAAGGCGCCGCCGGTCATGGAGCCGCCGGGGCTTAACAGCTCGCCCTCCAGGGTTACGATCCGCAGGCTGTACTGGTACTTCTTTGCCAGGCTGATGGCGTGGTCAATGGTATCCGCCACCACCACCCGGCCTAAAAGGTACTTCATTAGCCCCTCATACTCCGGCCTGGTGCGCACCAGCTGGCTGGCAAGGCCCACCACCCCAGGCTCCTTCAGGGCCTGCTCCTGGTGAAAGGTATTTTTATTTCCAATGCTGGTCAGGGGCAGGAAGGTGGCCCGGCCGTACCGGTTCTTCTTCAGATATTCGATCAGCTGCTTGGCCGTCTGCTCCGAGTCGGTAACAATGTTCTGAATGCTTCCGCCCAGAGCCGTCTCTACCGCCGTCTCATACTGCTTTTCCGTGGTAATCAAATCCGCCACCACGCCGTGAATGCCGTGAATCCGGTCCTTTACCTCCATGACCCGGCGGATGCTGTTGCCGTAGCCCTCATACCGCTCGGCAATATTGCGCAGGGACTCTAGCTTGGTGTAGCTGGTCTGGTACTCCCGCTGCCGCTCGCTTAGATTTCGGTTAAGCCGCCGGATTTCCCCGTCTAACTGGCTCTCCCGCTCCTCTAAGGCCTTCCTGGCCTTAGCCTGCTCCTCCATCTGCCCGGTGAGTCGGCGAAGCTTTTCTTCCTCATCCTTTAACTGCTCTTCCTGGACAGACTCGTCGCTGCGGATCTTTAACAGCTTCTGGCTCACCTCGCTGCGCCGCACGTTCACCTGCTCTAAAAGTGTTTCAAACCGCTGCTGTCTGGCGGTGACGCCTGCCCGCTGGTTTAAGGCGTCGATGATCCGGCCCTTGGCCGTCTCGATTCCCTCCTCCAGCTCCTCTAAGGCCACATCCGCATCCATCAGGGTGATCTCCGCTTCCTTTTGCCGGTTCAGCACTTCCTCTGCCGCCGCCGAAAGCTGGCTTCTCTGCTCCCCGTAACCGGCAAGCTGCTCATCCTTCTCGCCGATTTCCTTCTGGATGGCCCCCCGGCGGTTCTCGATATGCTCCGCATTCATCCGCTCGGTGTTGATCTGCTCGTTTAACACATTGATGCGGCCTTCCAGATTTCCTTTATTGACCTTCTCCTGGCTTAACTGACTGCGGCTTTCCGTAAGCTTTTCCTCCAGGCTGCGGCTTTCCTCATCCAGCCGGTCATAATCCGTCCGAATCTGTTCAGCCTGAGCCTTGGCGTCCGCCAAATCTCCGCTTACGATCTGCTCCCGATCAGAAAGCTCCTTTAACTGCTCCTTGATTCCAGCGCTCTCTAAAAGGAAGGCATTGGCATCGTACCGCTTAAGCTCCTCTTTAAGCTGCAGGAACTTTTTAGCAGCTTCTGCCTGGCGGGCCAGAGGGCCCACCTGCTTTTCCAACTCTGCCAGAATATCGTTGATCCGCACCAGATTCTGCTTTTCGTCCTCCAGCTTTTTCTGGGCGATGGCCTTCCGGCGCTTAAACTTTACAATGCCCGCTGCCTCGTCAAAAAGCTCCCGCCGCTCCTCCGGCTTTCCGCTTAAGATCTTGTCGATCTGGCCCTGGCCGATGATGGAGTAGCCTTCCTTTCCGATACCCGTATCGTAAAATAATTCATTCACATCCTTTAACCGGCAGGGGCTTCCATTGATCCGGTACTCGCTCTCGCCGGAGCGGTAAAGTCTCCTGGACACGGTCACCTGGTCATAGTCAATGGCCAGCTGGTGGTCGCCATTGTCCAGGGTAATGGCAACGTAGGCAAAGCCCTGGGGCTTCCGCAATTCCGTTCCGGAGAAAATCACGTCCTGCATGGAGCCGCCCCGCAGCTGCTTCACCCGCTGCTCGCCAAGCACCCAGCGGACAGCATCGGCTACATTGCTCTTTCCGCTGCCGTTGGGGCCTACGATGCCGGTGATTCCATTGTGAAATTCAAATACGATCTTATTGGCAAATGACTTAAATCCCTGAATCTCTATACTCTTTAAATACATACCTGGCTGTCCTTTATGGTCAAGATTCCGTTGTAGGCGGCCACCTGCTCTGCGGCCTTCTTTGTCCTTCCGCTTCCCTTTCCGATCTCCCGGCTGCCGATGAGGGCGCAGACCTCAAAGGATTTGTTGTGATCTGGCCCCTCCTCCTTTAACAGCTGGTAGGTCAAAGGCTCCTCGTACCGGCTCTGCACCATTTCCTGTAAGATAGTCTTGCTATCGTAAAAGAGCTGCTTGTGCTCGATGTCATTTAAAATAAAGCGGAGAATAAACTCTTTCGCATTAGCAAAACCACCGTCCAGATAGATCGCCCCGATGAGGGCTTCCATTCCATCAGAAACCACCGAATGGCGCATCCTTCCGCCTGTGGCCTCCTCGCCCTTTCCCAGGAACAGATACTCACCCAGCTCGATCTGCTCCGCGCAGAAGGCCAGGGTGGGCTCGCACACCAGGCTGGCCCGGATCTTAGTCAGGTCACCCTCCGGAAGCTCCCCATAGGTGTGAAATAAAAAATCACTGCTCACCAGCTCTAACACCGCATCGCCAAGAAATTCCAGCCGCTCATTGCACCTGGTCTTTTCCCACCGGCGCTCATTGGCGTAGGAGCTGTGGGTCATGGCATGGCTTAACAGCCGTTTATTGCGGAAGGAATACCCGATGGTTTCCTCCAGTTTCTTTAAGTCTCGATTCAAAACTTCTTCCTCCTTCCATGCATCTGCTGCATTTTTCTGCCTCCGGCAGCCCTGTCCGAAAGCAGAAAAGAGGGCAGCCCAGACATCTGCGCCTGCCCCCTCTCATTCCGTTTGATTAATTCATCGCATTCCGGATCGCCTCTACGGCGTCGCCTACCGTCACGATCTTCTCGGCTGTCTCATTGGGGATCTCGATGTCAAACTCCTCTTCAATCCCCATGATGATCTGGAACACATCCAGAGAATCTGCGCCCAAATCATCCACAAAGGTGGCCGCCATGGTAATCTCATCCGGCTCAAGGTTCAATACCTCCGCAATAATTCCCTGTAATTTCTCAAACTCCATAAAATTCTTCCCTCCTATTCATGCTCACGGTCTGCGTTAAGACTTTCCCTGATTTTTTCGTTTATGCCCTGCTCCTTGAAGGTCACGCACTGAATGATCGAGTTCTTCACCTCGTTAGCCTTGGAATTGCCGTGGGTCTTCACCACCAGACCGTTTAAGCCCAGAAGCGGAGCCCCGCCGTAGCGGCTGGCATCAAAGGATTTCAGCGTGGTCTTTAAGGCTGGTTTCACTAACAGCGCGCCGATCTTGCTGCGAAGGCTCGTCATCATCGCGCCCTTAACCTTGCTGAGCAAGGTAGCGCCCACACCCTCATACAGCTTTAAGATCACATTTCCCACAAAGGCCTCGCAGACAATCACATCTGCTCCCCCGTGGGGAATCTCCCTGGCCTCGATGCTTCCGATGAAGTTGATGCCGGGGCACTCCTTCAGCAAAGGAAAGGTCTCCTTCACCAGGGCGTTCCCCTTCTCCTCCTCGGCGCCGATATTCACGATGGCTACCCGCGGATTCTTCACCTTCATCACATTTTCCATATAAATCGATCCCATCTGGGCAAACTGCACCAGGTGAGAAGGCCTGGCATCCACATTGGCACCGCAGTCGATGAGCAGGGATACTCCCTTTTCCGTAGGGATAAGCGGCGCCAGGGGCGGACGCTCCACGCCTTTGCTTCTTCCTACGATCACCTGGCCGCCCACCAAAATGGCGCCTGAGCTGCCTGCAGACACGAAGGCATCTGCTTCCTTCTTCTTTACCAGGTTCATGCCTACCACAATGGATGAATCCTTCTTCTTGCGGATGGCATTCACCGGCGGCTCCTCCGTGGCGATCACCTCCGTGGCATTGACTACCTGGATCCGGTCTTTCTCGTAGGTATGCTTGGACAGCTCTGCATTGACAATGTCCTCCTTGCCCACCAAAAGCACCTGGATACCCGGCTGGGCATTTACCGCCTCAACCGCCCCGGCAACCATCTCGCCCGGCGCGTAGTCGCCTCCCATGGCATCGACTGCTACCTTTATCATCACTGGTTCCCCCTTCGGCTATCTAATCTCATGAATTACTATACTAAATATCAGGGTATAAATCAATATCCTTTTTTCACAAGCTGCACCCACACCAGGCACAGTAACAGGCACAGCACTCCCCTTCTCTTTCGTATCCACAATTCGGACAAATCGTCCAGTTTCCCTCACTTTCTAAGGTATTCGATGATTTATCATACCATATTTCCTATGGAAAGTCACAAATAATCAATATATGTTAAATTCTTTTCACAATTTCAATTAATTCCGCTAGAATTAAAAAAGCTTGCCAAAAATGGCGGCAATTTATCAACTATTTCAAAGGAGGAACTGGAATGAAACAGAAAACTTACGGATACGCCCGCGTATCATCCAAGGATCAGAATGAGGCCCGTCAGCTGGATGCGCTGACCGAGTACCCCATCCCTCTGGAAAACATCTTCATTGACAAGAAGAGCGGGAAGGACTTCGAGCGCCCAGCCTGGCACCAGATGCTGACCCAGGTACATGAAGGGGACCTTCTGGTGGTAAAATCCATCGACCGCCTGGGCCGCAACTACGATGACATCCTGGAGCAGTGGCAGCTTCTCACCAAGGAGATGGGCATTCACATCCGGATCCTGGATATGCCCCTTCTGGATACCCGGATCCAGGGAAAGGATCTCACCGGCACCTTCATCGCCGATCTGGTGCTGCAGATTCTCTCCTACGTGGCCCAGACGGAAAGGGAAAATATCCGCCAGCGCCAGTTAGAGGGCATTGCCTCTGCCAGAGCACGGGGCACACGCTTCGGCCGTCACGAGCGGGAAATCCCGGAATTTGAAAAGAGCTACCTGCTCTGGGAAAATCAGGATATCTCCGCCGCCGAGGCAGCAAGGCGCTGCGGCCTCTCCCGACAGGGCTTTTATAAGCGGGTAAGCCGCTATCGGATGACTCTGCAGTAAGGGCAGGATGCGCAGAAGAACATCAGCCAGAGCATAACCGCTAATGCAGCCGCCGCAGGCGTATGCAAAAAGGGATTCTGCCGCGGGAGCAATCCCCGGCAAAATCCCTTTCTTCTGAAATTCTTTCTCCGACAAAATCCTTCTTCTGCAAAATCCATTTTCCGCAGAAATCTTTTTCTGTAAAATCCTTCCCCCGCATAACCAAACAACCAAACGCCGCTGCAAGCCCTTTCTCAATCCAGATGAAACACCGGCATAAGGTCGATCGATACCGGACTGTTGTCCGGATTGGTCTCCATAATATCTGCCATATAATCCCACCACTTCCGGTTAATGGGCGTATCCGCCGAGGCGGCCCAGCGGGCTTCATCCTCGATCTCCAGATAACCGTAAAGCACATTGGTCTCCTGATCCAGAAATATGGAGTAATTGTGCCCGCCGTATTGATGAATCATCTCCTTCATCTCCGGCCACAGGGCATTGTGGCGCTTCTCATACTCCTTGGCCATCCCCGGATAAAGCTTCATCCGAAAACCTTTTCGAATCATCCTCCATCCTCCTTTCTCACGCAGTTGGAATTTCCCGCAGCTCTCCGCCCTTTACCTCCAAGATGGCGCCGTCTGCATTGATCCACACGCTTAAGGCGGAGGGATTGTAAACCAGATCTCCATCCACAGTGAATTTCAGGGACTTTGCCGCCTTCATGTAATCCACGATCTGGATATTGGTGGCGTACCAGATATCCGGCTGGTTTCCCGCCATCTGGCAGAATTCCTCCATCATTCCCCAGTTATCGTCCCGCGGGAACTCGTAGCTGTGTCCCCACACGTACATCATGTACAGATACTGGGTCTTGTGAAGATCCACGAACCGCCGTCCGTTTTCTAACAGGTTGTGATTGTGGTGGCAGGTAGCCTTCCACAAAAGGAAGTTTTCCGGCATGGCAAAATCGTCCGTGTCACCCACCACCCGGCAGTACTCGATTCCCAGCCCGGGAAGCATATCCACGATTTCCTGGCTGTAGGAGCCGTTGGGGTAAGACATGCCCCGGATGGGCAGCCCGGCAGCCCGCTCCAGATTTCGTCTATCTTCTAAAATCTGCAAGGCCACATGAGGCAGGGGACAGCGGGCAATGGTGGGGTGCAGTACCGTATGGCAGGAAATCTCATGCCCCTGATACAGCTCCTTCCATTCCTCCGGCTTCAGCCGGTTGTCCTGATCCACCAGGCCGGAATTTAAGTGAAAGGTTCCCTTTATCCCGTAACGGTTAAAGATCTCCACCAGCTGCCTATCCTCCAGCTTCCCGTCATCGTAGCTCATGGTCAGCACCTTATGCTTTCCCTCTGGAAAGCAGATATAGATCTTTCTCATCAATTCCATATGAAAAACCCCCTTTTATCAGCGCTCCCTGGCTTCTGCGGTCCCTCCCGCTTTGACAGCCGTTTCCCCGGTTTCCTGCTCTATGCCAGCCTGGGCAGACCGCTCTCCGGCAGCCGCCTCTGTGCCAAATTCCCCAGCGTTCTCTCCGTCTTCCTTCCCATAAACATACCGGTCAAGAATATCCGCAAGCCGCAGGCTGTTCACCACAAAGAACAGCGGCACGCCGAATATAGTAAAGAGCACCGCCATCTGCGGAATAAAGGCCATGGACACAACCGCTACCACCGCAATCAGGATATCCGACGCCAGCAGGATCGAGGTATCCCGAAGATTGCTCATGGCAATAAAGAATGCATTCAGCACCGTCTGCTTCAGAGAATTGTTGAATCTGGCCAGCACCGCCCACAGGTAAATCATCATGACCAGATACACAATGGCCAGAAATCCCAGTGCAGAAAACATGACCAGGTTAAACATGTTTCCCTCCTCCAGCTTATAAAGGCAGAGGTAGAAATCCAGCCCCAGGAAAAGGCCGATTACCGTAAAAATAATGCCAAGGATCATTCCCTGCTTAAAGTTTTCCCGAAAGGATTTAAAATACAGGCTCCATACATTCCGCCCCTCATCCTTTACAATCTTCTTCATGGCCACATAATGGGCCGCCGTGGTGGCGGGCCCGATGGTCACCACCGGAATGCAGCAGATCAGCCACAGAATATGAAGCACGATCATGTCAAACAGCGCGCTTAAAAACCGCCACAGCGGACCATTAATCTGAAATATCCCGTCATTCATGCCTGTCTATCGCAATGCCATCTGGAGCCGCTCCATCTCGTAGAATTCCCCTTTCAGGTCCATCAGCTCCTGATAGCTTCCCTCCTCTCTGATTTTTCCTTTATCCAACACCACAATCCGGTCTGCACCTCTGACGGTGGACAGACGGTGGGCCACAATAAAGGTGGTTCTTCCTTTAAGCAGCCGGTCTAACGCATCCTGGATCTCCTTTTCGGAAATGGTATCCAGAGCCGAGGTGGCCTCATCCAGAATAACCACCCGCGGATTGCGGATAATGGCCCGGGCAATGGAAATCCTCTGCCGCTGGCCGCCGCTTAAGTTCGCCCCGTGCTCCTCGATCATGGTATCCAGCCCGTTAGGCAGCTTGGCAATCACTGATTTTAAGTTTGCCGCCTCCACCGCATGGGCAATCTCCTCCTCCGTCACGTTTTCCATTCCGTAGGTGATGTTATCCCGAACCGTCCCCGTAAAAAGGATGGGCGTCTGGGGCACCACGGAAATAAAATGCCGGTAGCTTCGCAGATTCAGATCATTTACATCATGACCGTCAATCAGCAGATGACCATCCGTGGGGGTGATGAAACCGATCACCAGATTCAAAGCCGTCGTCTTTCCAGATCCGGACTCACCCACCAGAGCAATGGTCTCCCCTGCCTTGACTTCCAGATTAAACCCATTTAATACCGATTGATCCGAATCCCGGTAGGAAAAGGCCACGTTTCGGAAGGTATAATTTCCTTCCAGCTTCGTCAGCTCCAGCTTTCCCTCATTATGCTCCACATCATCGGAAATCAGCACCTCGCCGATGGAGGACACCGACTCCAGGCCCTTGGTCAGGATGGGAAGCAGGTTAATTAAAGCGGAAAACTGGTTCACCACCGTGGTAAAGCTGGACTGGTAAAAGGTCACATCGCCGATTTTTATCAATCCGCGCAGAGCCATCCAGCCGGAAAAGCCCAGGCAAAGGGCCTGGAACACCTGGAATACGCACCAGCTGACTGCGCCGAAGTGGGACTGGATCATATCCAGGCGGTATCCCCGGTCCGCCGTCTCCTCCAGCTGGCTCTTGATCTTTTCCACTTCCTTCTGCTCTAAGGCATGGGCACGGGTAACGGGTACTAACTCTACCATCTCCATGACCCTGGCGCTGGTCTCCTCCATTTCCCGCCGGAAAGCCCGGTTCACCTTGTGGATCCGGCGGCGGAAGGCCACTACCGTCACTGACGCCACCGGAGCCACCAGGATGAAAAACAGCAGGATGATTCGATTCTTCACCGCTGTGATGGACAGGGTGATCACCAGGTTCATGGTGATGTTCATCAGATTCACAAACAGCTGGGAGGAAAGGGTTTCCACCGCCTCCACATCCCGGATGATCTTGGACTGGAGCCGCCCTGACTGGGTTTCCATATGGTAAGGGATGGAAAGCTCCTGAAGCTTGCGCACCAGCGCCCCTCGAAGGCCCGCCTCCGTCTGGCGGATCACCCGATTTTTGTACACATTGTGCAGCCAGTTGGCCGGAAGATGGATGGCCAGAAGCACCAGCCAGATGCCCACATTCAGGATGATGGCATGCACTGCACTGTCGCCGCCCTCCAGAACACCGTTAATCACATTGGCAATCAGCAGGGAAGAAAAAAGGCTGGGCGAATGCTTGATGACGAAAAACAAGGTGGAAATAAGAAATTTGTGGTACTGGCCCCGGTAAAAGGAAAGGAGCACACGCACCGACTTATCCCCGTATTTCTGATAACACCGGATAAACCGCTGTTCCGTCTCTTCATATCTGTCCATGGTACACGCTCCTAGGATACATCCAGTCCTTTATTTTCTTCCTGGAAAGCCCGGCTTGCCAGAAGCCCGGAATAAGGCTCTCCCAGCTTTTCCAGCTCCCTGCAGAGGAAATCTGCCATCAGCACAGCGCCCTCCGGCTTTAAATGGGTATTGTCCTTAGGCCACATAAAGTAGGCTTTGGAAGCAATATCTCCCAGCTCGGCCAGATAACCTTCCGTTATGGCAGTCAGATCAATCACCGGAACGCCAGCCCTGCGGCCGGTCTCCCGGATGGCCTCCGGATAGGGGCCGTGGCTTCCCGGACGAAAGTTCCCCTTCTCATCGAAAAGCCTGCGGGCAATGGGCGTAATCAGCACCGGATAAGCGCCTTTATCCCTTGCAGTCTGGATAAATTTCATTAGATTCTCCGGAAAGGTGGTTTCCGGATCCGTGTGCCGCTCCGGATCATCCTTCTCATCATTATGCCCAAACTGAATAAACAGAAAATCGCCTTCTCCGATTTCCCTGGCAATTCCATCCAGCCGGCCCTCGTCGATAAAGGACTTGGTGCTCCGCCCATTCTGAGCAAAGCTGCGCATAGCTACCCCGTCCTTTAAAAACAGGAGCATGGCCTGGGAAATCCCCGTCTGGGGATAAGAATCAATTTTATTGAATTTCACCGTGCTGTCTCCAGCGTAAAAGATTGCTGCCATTTACGTACACTCCATACATGGCCCCCGTGAACCGCTTACCCTTGACAAGGCCCTCCGAGCAGATGCTGGTAACCCTGTCCCAGGTCCACAGAAGCGTATTATTATAGTAGAATTCCCGTCTAAGCCCTCTGGTCTTCACCGTAAAGAGGCACTGTCCGGAAAAGCTTTCCGGCAATGTTTCCTGCCGGACATACCGGTCATCCACATACTCCGCCGCAAAGACCTGATCCCTGGTGACGCCGAATTTCACATAAGTGTTCTCGTCATAATATAAGACCACGCCTGCATCTCCGGCAAAGGGCATGCCTGCGTCCCCTTCCTTCATCCATTCCATCTGGAAGGAAAACTGAAAGTCAAAATCCGGCTGGCAGCGCACCAGAAGACTCCTGCAGTCCCGTCTGCACAGATCCTGTCCGTCGCCGCGGATCTGGATCCAGCCATCCGCTCCCACCGTAATCCGCTCCGGGTCGATGGTTCGCGGGGACATCCAGCCAGCTTCCGTCATTTTATGGCTGCCGCCAGGCTCCCCTTCACTGCCTGCAGACCATTCGCCTTCCGGAGTACCTTCGCTGCCTGCTGCCCCCTTGCCTCCAAAAGGCAGAGGCGCCATATACGAAGGCCCTCTCCCCTGGTTAATCACCGGCCATCCGTCCGGCGTCCAGGTGATCTCATCCAGGCAGGTCTCCCGGCCCAGCATCCCCCACTGTCCCTCCAGGAACCGGGAGCACAGATACGTAATGTACCATCTGCCGTCGTGGATCTGCACCGGCTTTCCGTGGCCGCAGCACTGGATAGAGGCAATCTCATCCTTCTGGGTCATGATGGGATTGTATGGGCAGTCCTCATAGGGGCCCATCAGGTTCCTTGATCTGCCCACGGTAATCATATGCCCCTTGCCCGTGCCGCCCTCGGCCAGGAAGCAGTAATAATACCCATCCTTCTTTAACAGATGGGGCCCCTCCGGCGCATGGCCAGAATGGCCGTACCAGATTAATTGGGGTTCGGAGAGGATCTCCTTTCCGTCAGGAGAAATCTCCATAATCCGTGCTCCGCGATTGATGAGCATATACCGCCGTCCGTCATCATCCGTAAAGATAGAGGGATCGATTCCCAGCACATTGTGAATCACCGGCGTGTCATAGGGGCCCTCTGGCCGGGACGCGCTGGTGACCATCTGGGTCTGGATGTAGGGCGCATCATCATTGTTGCGAAGGGTGGCACAGATGTAAAACCGCCCTTCATAATAGCTGATATCCGGCGCCCAGAAGCCCCGGCCGCCCTCCAAGCCGCCCAGGTGCTCCTCGGCCCACTTCCGGTCAGTTACCGCATGCCCGATCACCTCCCAGTGCACCAGATCACGGGAATGGGAAATAGGAATACAGGGGAAGTAGACAAAGCTGGAATTAACCATATAGTAATCCTCGCCCACCCGGATAATGCTGGGGTCCGCATGCATCCCCCGGCCCACGGGATTCCGGTAGCATTCCTCCCGCGAAAAGCCGCAGACCTGATAAAAATAGTCCTGAATCGCTCTGGCCTTCTCTCCCTCAGTAAGGGCAAAGGCCTCGTCATAAGGGGTAACCATCTGGGCATTGGCCCACACCGGACTCATGCCGCAGGCCTCCACCAGATACTTCACCAGCTCAAGGCTGCCGCCCCGGACAGCGTAGTGAAGAAGGCTGTTCCCCTCCGGATCGCAGTCCTCTGTATTAAAGGTATGGTCGATCAGCCTGCGAACCTGCTCATAATCCCCTTCCAGCGCTGCCTGATACGTCTTCTTAGCAGCCGCTTCGGTCTTCGATGTGTACAAAATCATACCGGCCGTATCCCTCCGATTTCCGATTTTCTTTGTTGGCACTCCACAGACACAGCTTAGCTCCCGTCCAGGTAGCACGATGCAGGGGCTGATCCTCACCAAACCGGTGATAGCGGATGCCGTCCTGAGACCACTGGAAGCGGTAGGCCTTCTTCTCGGAAAGCTCCATCCGAATATAAACCGTATCCCCCTCATAAGCGCAGGTCTCCGCCAGGGTCTCCACAGCCTCTCCCTCCAGATCTTTGTTGGTCACCGTGCCTGTATAAAGCACCAGACGGTTCCCCTCCGCCGTCTTCTCCAGTCCGGCGTAAGCATACTTGTGGCCGATCATGCCCAGGGCCGCCAGGTCTCCCTGCTCTGCAGCACACAGCTGGATCTTTGCCGTCATAAACAGCGCCTGATGCTGGGGAATCTGGGTCAGTGCATTGGGCGCATACCACAGAAGATTTTCCCGGGTATCATTTGCCTTGCAGAACAGGTGAAGGCCAGTCTTCCCATCCAGTTCATAATTGGAATCATCGGGATTCGCCTGCCACTGCCACTGGAGACCCAGCTTGGTATCCGCGAAATCATCCGACTGGGCAATCTGGTAAAGGGGCTGTCCCTCTGCGGGGAGGCTCCACTCCTCTACCGGCTCACCGATGCCGTCCCCATTCTTCTCTTCGCCGATGAAGGGCCAGCCTGCGTTAAAGCACATGGGCTGCAGGTGGGTGATCCGTCCCAGCTCAATCACATCCTGGAAATGAACAAACCAGTGCCGTCCATCTGTGCCGGTTACCCAGCCGCCCTGATGGGGGCCATTTACCTCTGTCCCACCCTGATGCATAACAATCCGGTACTCATAGGGGCCGTACACCGACTTAGAGCGCAGGGCCGACTGCCATCCAGTAGCCACACCGCCAGAGGGCATCAGCACATAGTACCAGCCGTCATACTTGTAGAATTTGGGGCCTTCGGTAGTGGGGCCCAGCTGCTCTCCGTCAAATACCAGTCTCGGCTCCGTAAGTAACTTCGTGCATTCCGGATCAATCTCCGCCACCATCAGACGGTGCTTGATTCCTGCCCGGCTTCTGGCATAAGCAAAGATCATGTAAGCCTTTCCATCATCATCCCACAGCGGGCAGGGATCGATCCAGCCCTTTGCCTCCTGGATGCAGTTCAGGGTAAACTCGCCGTAAGGGTCAGTGGAGCGGGCCACAAAGATCCCCTCATCCGGAAGAGGAACAAACACATAAAAGGTTCCCTGATGATACCGGATAGACGGCGCCCAGGTGCCGGAGCCATGGGACGGCTTATTATACTTCTCAAAAGGAAGTGAGCGCACACAGTAATTGATAATCTCCCAGTGAACCAGATCCTTCGAATGAAGAAGAGGCACTCCCGGCAGATAAGTAAAAGAAGAGGCTACCATATAGTAATCCTCTCCTACCCGGACTACGTCCGGATCTGAATAGTCAGCATACAAAATTGGGTTCTGGTACATTTTTCCCTCCATGTCTGGCTGGATACCAGGTCTAGCCGAATTCCAGCCGAAATTTAATTTATGTCATTTTCTGCCCTAATCAAGCAAAAAGGGGCAGTATACCTGCCCCTTTTTGAAAAAGCCATTATTCCTTTACGGCTCCGATATTAACACCCTGGATGAAATACTGCTGGCAGAACGGATAGATAATCATGAACGGAAGGATAGCTACGATAACTGCAGCGTTCTTTACCGTGTTCTCCGTTGCGCCGCCAACTGCTGTAGGCAAATCGCTACCCATGATAACGGATCTCAGCTTCATCTGGAAGTTATACAGGTTCTCATTTGTGATATACAGCTTGTAGTTGGTGTAATCGTTCCAGTAAGAAACTGCGAACATCAGACCGATCGCTGTCAGAGCCGCCTTGGAAAGCGGAAGCACGATCTGGAAGAAGATTCTCATGGGAGAGCATCCATCCATCTCTGCTGACTCAAACAAGCTTCCCGGGATTCCTTCGAAGAAGTTTCTCATCAGAACCAGGTTGTAAACGTTAATTGCCGGAAGAAGAATTACTACCCACAATGTATTCGTCAGGTGCAGGCTCCTCATAACCAGGTATGTAGGAATCATACCACCGTTGAAAATCATTGTAAAGAGCAGAAGGTTTGCAAAAAAGTTTCTTCCGGGCATCTTCCACTGAATCAGCACGTAAGCGCCCAGAGTGGAAATTGCCAGACCGCAGAAGGTACCTGCTACCGTGGTAAGGCAGGATACCAGGAACGGACGGTACAGGGTCGGATTAGTAAATACCGACTTGTAGCCAGCCAGACCAAACTGCTCCGGCAGAAGCTTCATACCATAAGCCGTCTTTAAGTCAAGCGAGTCAATCAGGACTTTGTAGATGGGGATAATCATGATAAAACAAATTAACACGAATATCAGCACCAACACATAGTCAAATGCGGTTGCTTTCTTAGTCTTCATGTTTTCCCCTCCTCCTTATACGATACCTCTGCCGCGAACCTTATAGCTTGCCTTGTTGCAGACAAGAACCAGAATACAGCCTACGATAGAGGAGGCAAGACCTACTGCCGTCGTATAACCGTAGTCCGGAAGGGCTCCGGAGTTGAATGTCTGTGTATAAATGTAAGTCTGAAGTACGTCCGCCTGCTTAACAACCGCGTCATTCTGTAATACGAATACAGACTCGAACAGATTCATGATCTTGGCCAGGTTAAGAATCAGAACCGTAATAATGGTGTTGGCCAGCGCAGGAAGCGTGATATAGCGCATGCAGTTCCAGCGTCCGGCGCCGTCCATGGATGCCGCCTCATAAAGCTCGGGGCTGATTCCGGAAAGGGTTGCCATGAAGATGATCGTTCCCCATCCAGTATCCTTCCACACATTGATCACGTAGTACATGGGCCGCCACCAGTCCTGAGATCCCAGGAAGTAAACACCTTCATCAAGGATCCCCAGCTTAATCAGGATGGAGTTAACCAGACCTGCGTTGGTAGGGGACAGAATCAGGGTAAATACAGATGCCGTAACTACCCAGGACATAAAGTGGGGAAGATATACCACTGTCTGCGCAAACTTCTTAAATTTCAGATTGCGGAGCTCGTTCAGCAGGATCGAAAGAATAACTGCCATGAACGTGTTTAAAAGCAGCTTAACAATACTGATTACAAGGGTGTTGCCAAAAGCACTCCAGAAGCCTGGCATGCTGATCATCTTCTCAAAGTTTCCCAGACCGATAAATTCCGGGGCCTTGATACCCTTGTAGGTGCAGAAAGCGTACCGGATACCAACCATAGGCAGATAGTGGAACACTACCGCGAAAATCAGTACCGGGAGAAACATCACATAAAATCCTCTGTAATAATGAAGAGATACTAAAAGAGGACGTTTGTTCTCGCCTGCAGCATTTACTGCTACTGCAGAACCCTTTCCTTTTTTGCTCATTACAAATACCTCCCTAAACAGGCGCTAAAATTACTGTGCGTTCAGAGAATCAACGATCATCTGAGACCACTGAGCACCGCCCTCGGACTCGAAGCGTGCATAAGCCTCATCAATGGAAATACCCTGTACAACTACATCAGCGATGATGGAGTTCTTCAGTGTGGTCAGGTCGCCGTTGTAGGTAGCCATCTCCTCAGTAGAGGGAACCAGCTGTGCCTGTACACAGTTATCGTTGAAAATCTGCTGAGAGTTCTTGCTCTCCTCCGGGATAGCCGCGCTGCCCGGATCATTTTCCCAGGTTACGATAGACAGCATGGGATCGATGTGAGCCTTGGTATACTGGGTGCCAGGTCTCTCCAGACTCTCCTCAAAGTGGAACTGGCCCTCTTCGTAGGTGTTGTCGCAAACGGTCTCGGCCTTGGTGGACCAGTGAACATCCTCTACACCGTAGGTCCATAAGGTCTGCATGTCGCCGCCGTCTAACATGGACTCGATGAGATACTTAAATACGCCTTCCGGATTCTCACAGGTAGCGGTGATGCACCATACCGGTGAGTTTCTCTCGGTGTAAGCACCAAGCTCAGCAATCGGCGGCAGGGCAACTAACTCGCCGTCAAGTCCCTGTGCTTCCAGGTTGGTCTTTAAGTTGGTGTTCCAGGTACCTGCCCAGTAGGTGAATACGCCGAACTTATCCTCATAGAACTTGTTGCGGCAGTCGTTGGTACCATTGGTTAAGCTTTCCTTATCAATGTAGCCTGCTGCATATGCTTCTCTCAGTCTGCCTAAAGCATCCTTGAAGTTGTCCTGAGTAAAGCCGTCATACCAAACACCGTCATCGCCCTTAATGAAGGAAGAATATGCATCCTGGTAGAATTCAGGCAGATAGTTGGTATAAGGAGCCTCAGCTGCGATGATGCCTGCTGCGGATACACCGTAGGTATCGCCGTTAACGCCGTTTCCATCGGGATCGCCAGTGGTGAAGGCTTCCAGCATAGCCAGGTACTCTTCGTAGTTGGTGGGAGCCTCAAGACCGCAGTTGTCTAACCATGCCTTCTTTACGTAGGTGATACAGCCGTTACCTCTGGTAACCGGGAAGCCGTATAACTGTCCGTCGATCTTCATGTTCTCAATAACATCCTCGCCGGTAACCCGTCCGGAAGCCTTCAGATCAGAATTCTCCCAGGCAGCAGTCATATCCCAGAGAGCGCCCTCCTCAGCATATCCAGTATAATAGGAAGAAGAAAGGATCATTGCGTCCGGCCAGTTCTCTGGGCCAGATGCGAAGGTCTGTCCAACTACATCATAGTAAGCATCATGGTCAGGCTGAATGATCTCCAGATCGATACCGGTCAGCTCCTCCCATCTTGCCTCGAACTTATCTCTGGCATTAGCCTGGGTGAACACGGTACCGTCTACCATGATCTTAATCTTTTCCGGCTTCTCAACATCGCTCTCTGCAGAAGCATCTGCCTCAGTCTCAGCACTGTCACCGCCCTGTGCAGCAGTCTCGCTGTTTGCCTGAGTGTTGGTGTCTGCGCTGTCATTAGAAGAACCGGAGCATCCGGTCAGTCCAAGAGAAGCTACCATTGTTGCAGCCATACCGGCAGCAAGCATTTTCTTAACCTTCATGTTTTACCTCCCTGTATTTCTTTTTTGTTTTTAGGTGCGCACCTTTTTTACAGTGCTATCATATCATCCTTTTGGAACATTTTCAACGCACACTTTTTCATATTCTTGTTCACTTTTATCTAAAATGCATGGTTTTTCTCTTATCCGCTGGTCATTTTGCATGTTTTTCTTTTTTTATATAATAGGAAGAACTTCAAAAAACCACTGTCTCCCAGGCCAGCATTCTGGTCAAAAGCAGCGTACATATCTTACGATTCCCTTGCAAATTTTCATTTTTTCTGCGTTTTTTGGTTGCTTTTCTTCCGTTTTCCCTCTATAATTTCATATTAGAATAAAGTACGTTAATCAAAAAAAGTGTGGTAATAACAATATGATAAAATCTCTAAAAAACAGCCGGCTTTCCAAAAGCCAGTTTTTAATTTCCTATATTTTAATCCTGGGGCTGATCCTGATCATTGGTGTGGCCCTTTATTATGCTACCTATCAGCAGGTTAAGAATGGAACCCATCAGCAGAACCGGCAGGCGCTTTCCACTGCCATCACGGAAATGGACAGTAATCTGGCTCTGATGAGCGCAGCCTCCCGCCAGGTAGCCTCTAACCGGGAATTCCGCCAGCTCTCGGAGCTGACTACCTCCCAGGATCCCACGTTCTTTTATCAGGCCTTTAACGCCCAGACCAGCTTAAAGTCCCTGACGCCCGTTGAGCTCCTGCTTCCCTCGGCCAATTCCTACCTTTACATGTATGATAATAATTACATAATTTCTTCAACCCGTTTTGTCAATTTTGACTCCTATGTTTTAAATGAGATTACCTACGGGATTGCTCCGGAGGAGCTGCGCGCCATGCTTCAGGACCAGCGCTTCTGGAACAAGCTGCTTCCCCTGCAGCCAGATCAGCCAAAGCCCGCGGAATATCTTTATCTCTGTCCGCCGGCAATCTTTGACGTTTCGCTTAGAGAGAATAAATCCATTATGTGTTATGAGATCACCTCAGCAAGCCTGGAGCGGATTTTTGCTGATCTGAACCGTTACACCACCGGTTATCTGGCAATTTTTGATAAAAATGGTTCTCTGATGCTGCTTTTATCTGAATCCGGCGCAGCTGCCGATTACACGCTCCTCTCCGGCCTTTCCTACACGGATTCCATCGCGCATCTCACCGATGACAGCGGCGCCAGTCTGCTGGTCACGAAGAATGTCTCTACTTACAATGGGTGGCAGTATTATCTGGTGCAGCCGGAGAACAGCGCATATTACTCCATCTCCCTTTACCAGCGGCTGTTCACCCTGATTACCATCGCAGCCCTGGCTGCGGGAGGGGTCATTGCAGCTGTATCCGTAATTATGGGGAACCGCAGATTTACCCGTCTCTCCGATGAGCTCTCCGCCACCGAGTCCATGAATACTTCACTGAATCTCCTGGTGCAGAAGCAGAAGCCCATGGTTATTGAGACCTACATGCGGCGTATCATGGAGGGCAGCATCACCACCAATGAAGAGATGCAGTATATTATCAAGGAGCTTTCTCTGGACCGGCCGGATACCAAGTTCCATGTGCTGTATACGGAGGTTTCTCCTTCCGAGGGGAACAGCGTTCATTCTGCCGATATGGAGCTGGCTATCCAGAATTATGATACGCTGGTGAGAGAAGCGCTTAAACGGTATTATCCGGACACCGGCTACATTTACAAGCCCTCAGACCGGGCTTTCGCTGTCCTCATCGCTTCAGACAAGGCCGTACCCTTTGAGCAGGTGGTTAATCATGACCGGGAGGTCTTTATCGCTCTTCACAAGGAGCTGCTGGAGAATTACGGCATTTGGATCCGCGGCGGCCTGGGCGCCCGCAACGGCCTGATTTCCTACACCTGGAAATCCTATCAGCAGGCAAAGGATGCCAAATCCATAACAACTGCCGACAAATACATCTTAAGCAGTGTGGATTTTGCCCATTCTACAGATGTTTACTATTTCCCGGACAGCCTTTCTGTCCAGCTGGGCGGCTTTATCTCCACGGGAAGCAAGGATCAGGTGAATGAGCTGTTTAAGCTGATCCGAAAGGAGAATACCGTTAAGCGCAGCCTCTCCTATACCCAGCAGCGATGGCTGATCTCCGATGTGCGAAGCACCCTGTTTAAGAAGCGCCACAGCATTGCCGTAGATGATCTGGACAGCGAGCGGCTTAAGATCCTGGATCTCATCGACCGCCAGTTTGAAGGAGAGATGAGCCTGACCAGCCTGAATACCATCGCCGCTGAGCTGTGTGATGTGTGCGGCGATTCCTCTGAGGGAAATGAGCTGATCCTGAAAATCCAGGAATACATCAACAACAACTACCCGGATCCCAATCTGGGACTGACCAAGATTTCCGACGAATTCGGAATCTCGGAAAATTACTTCAGCTACTTATTTAAAAAGGAAGTATCGGAGAATTTTTCCACCTATCTGGAGCGGCTGCGTATGGCAAAGGCCAAGGAAATGATTCTGGATTCCAACGTAAGCCTTTCCACCCTGTACCAGCATCTGGGCTACAACAACGCCGCTTCTTTCCGGCGGGCATTTAAGAAAAATTTCGGCGTGTCGCCGAAGGAAATGAGGGATAACATTAATGCAAATGCAAAATAAGGATATTCAGGCCCTGGGGCCTGCGGTAAATGAGCTTTGGGACTCCCTGTCCCGCTGCGGCCTTCCTGTTCACAGCCTGCTGGCTGACCAGGGCGGGCGCATTCTTCTGGAGCAGTACAAAGCGCCCTACGGCCCCCAGGACTTGCACCGGATGTTCTCCATCACCAAGAGCTTCTGCTCCCTGGCGGTGGGCTTTCTTCTGGATGAGGGAAAGCTTTCCCTGGATGACCGGATTACGGACTATTTCCCGGAATACTGCCAGAATCCAGACCGGCCCATTCATCCCTGGCTGGAAGCGATGACGATCCGCCATATGCTTTCCATGGAAACCTGCTACTCTTCCACCACCTACAAGGCCGACATGGGAAAGAACTGGGTAGAAAGCTTCTTCACCACTGCCCCCAGCCATCGCAGCGGGCAGATCTTTCAGTATGACACCTCATCCAGCCACACCCTGGCTGCCCTGGTAAAAAAACTGTCAGGAAAAGGCGTGCTGGATTATCTCCGGGAAAAATGTCTGGATTCTCTGGGCTTTTCAAAGGCAGCCTACTTGATCACCGATCCCTTCGGCGCAGAAATGGGCGGCTCCGGCTTGATGGCCCTGCCCATGGATCTGTTAAAAACCGGCCGCTTCTGCATGGACACCATCCTCAGGGGAGAAGGCGTCTTTGCCGATTACCTGCGGGAGGCCGTCTCCTGCCTGGTGCCCACCGCCCACTCCGGGCAGACCCCGGATGAGCAGCAGGGCTACGGCTACCAGTTCTGGCAGATCCGCGATGGCTTTGCCATGTATGGAATGGGCGGACAGTATGTCCTCTTCTATCCGCAGCTGGATCTGGTGCTGGTGATGACCGCCGATACACAGAATTACAAGGGCGGATACCAGAAGCTTCTGGATCTGGTGCATGAGTGCCTGACACCCTTCCTGGCCGAAACTGAGACGGGGAGCGATTCTCCAGCGGCAGCCGCATCTCCCATATGGTATCCTCCATTTTCCGCCAGCTACCGCTTCTGCAGCAATAGCAAAGGCTTCTGCGGCATGGAGCTTTCCTACCAGGGAGAGGACGGCCTCCTTAAGCTGAAAAAGGAAGATCTGACTTTCACCATCCCCTTCTCCTTCCGCCTTCCGACGGTGAGCGTGCTGGAGGGATACCAGCAGCGGATTGCCGTCCAGGCCCGCTTCCTGGATAAGGATTCCCTTTACCTTCCCATCCAGCTGGCGGACGAGTGTGTGGGCTCCATCCACATTCTGATTCATCTGGATGAGGCGAAGGCCACCGTGTATATGCGAAAGGTTGAGGAGACATATTTTCAGGAATTCCAGGGATTTTTTGAGCTGGAAAGATGTTAATAAACCATCTGCGCTTTCCACTCCTCCGGCAGAATGTCCAGGGTATTTCTAATCATTTCTTTCAAAAGCTTCTCCCCATCCTCCCGGGAAATCCTTCCCTTTACCAGAGGATCATCCATAAAGGCTTCCAGAGCCAGACTAAAGTTTGGCTTTATGGCTGCCTCCAGGATCCGCTCGTGATTGATCACATGGGGCATAACCAGATCGCGGATCACCGGCTTCATCTCTCCGGCAAAAACAGGCTGGATAGATCCCTTGGAAAAGACCGCATTCGTTTCCACCACAGCTGTAGACGGCAGGTTGGAGATCTGTCTGCCAGTATTGGGAATATTGACATTGCTTACCATCCGCCGCAGACCGCAGAGAGCCTTAATTAACAGGATTCCCTCCTCGCCGGTGGCTTCCAGCGAAAGCTCCTCCTCACCGGCAGCCAGCCGTCTGGCCTGGGCATTCTTCTCCTCCTGCCGCTCCTTTCTCCAATCCACAGTAGTCAGGGCAAACTTCCATTCCCGCACCTGCTCCGGATCCCGCAGATAAATCTCTCCCGGCATAAACTCCGCAAGATGACGGTCTCCTGCTGCCGCAATGTTTCCATATTTGCAGAACAGATCCATCTTGACCCGATGAGCACAGTTGAAGGTTCCATTCATCCAGTTCCGATCCGGATCATTGTACCCTTCGGCAAAATGCTCTTCAATAAACTTTTCGTAAATGGGGAACAGGTCTGTCCCTCTCACGGAAGCCCGGTCAAACCAGGTGAAGTGATTGATTCCCTGCACATTGACGATTACCTCGCTTCTGTCCACACCGGTATCTCCAGTAGCCATCTCATAGAGATTCCGCAGGATTTTCTGGGTGCCAAACACCTCATGGCAGCAGCCGAAGGCCTTGATCTGAGGAAATACGTGGTACAGGGTCTTTACACACAGGGACATGGGGTTGGTGTAATTGATAACCAGCGTCTCCGGGCAGTAAGCCTTGATGGCCTCTGCGATCTCCACGAACATGGGAATGGTCCGCAGTGCCCGCACCAGACCGCCGGGGCCTGCCGTATCGCCCACAGACTGGTAGATTCCGTATTTCTCCGGCAGATGCACATCGGATTCCATATGGTCAAAGGTTCCCGGCAGGATGGAGATAATTACGAAGTCCGGGTGCTTTTCCAAAAGTTCTTTTAACGAGCCGCTGACCTGAAAGACCCACTGCCCCTTCACCTCCGGGCGGGCGAACAGGCGGCTGCCGATCACCGCGTTCTGCTCTGCCATGGGCTGGTCAATATCATAAAGATCCACGATGCCGGACAGCTCCTCCTCCTGGGCCAGATCCTTTAAAAAGGTCCAGGCCCATCCGTGGCTTCCTCCGCCGATGTAGGCGATACGCACATCACTGCACTTTCCGTGTTCGGTTTTCATGTTGATTCCTCCTTGGTTTTTCTGTTTTCTTTGTATCTATGTATCCATGCATCCACTGGCAGCAGAACTGCCAATTGAGACATCCAGGACAATAGCCTCACTTCCTGTCAGCTGAACGCTTCGTGCATCCGGCCCGTGGGCAGCCACAAAGAGCAGATACCGGTTTCCATCCTGTACCTTCTCTCCCTCCGCATTTACCACGGTAAACGCCTGCTCATCCAAAGGAATCTCCCCTTCGGCTGTCTCCCAGGGCATCAGCTTCACTCGCTTAAAGCCGCACAAGGCAGTATTGCGCACCTCAAAGGCCGATTCTGGATTCCGTTTATAGACCTGCACAACCTCCGTAATTTCCTCCGACGAGGAATTTTTGATAACAAAATGAACGGCATGACGCTCACGGTCATAGGACGCCCCCGTCACCTGCCCATTCCCATAGGTCAGGCCATAGCCAAAGGGGTAGAGGACGCCCCTCTCCACATAGCGGTAGGTACGGTTTTTCATGGAATAGTCGGTAAATTCCGGCAGCTGATAGTCGGAACTGTAGAAAGTTACCGGCAGCTTCCCGGAGGGCGAGCATTCTCCCAAAAGCATACGGGCTATGGCGGTTCCGCCCTGGGCTCCTGGATACCAGGACTGGATAATGGCTGCCGCCTGTTCTGCATAGGGGCTTAAATCCAGACAGCTCCCGGCCATGCAGCAGATCACCACCGGCTTCCCGCAGGAGAGCACGGCCTCCATAAGTCGACGCTGGGGCTTGGGAAACTGCAGATCCTCCTTGTCTCCTCCCATACATTCTCCCGTGCTGATGTGATGGGCTTCTCCTTCATAGCGCTCATCCAGGCCCACACAAAGGATGACTACATCGCTGGCCTTTGCCACAGCTCTGGCCTCCGCGATCCGGTCGCCCTCCCGGGCCAGCCGTTCTGTACGCGGTTCGACAATCTCACTGCCCTGAGCATAGAGAAGACGTATCTCTCTGCCCACATCACGATTTCCCATTGCATTCTCAAACGCGGCCTTAGATGTAGCCTCAAGCGCAGCTTTCAGTCCCTCTGCCACCGTCACATAATGGGATGCCGTGCCGTGATAATTACCGTGAAGTACCACCGTAGAATCGGCGTTGGGACCAATCAGGCCAATGGCGGATATCCCAGACAGATCCAGGGGCAGAAGGCCCTCATTTTTCAGGAGTACGATGGACTCCTCTGCTGCCCGGAGATTCAGTCTGGCCGCCTCCGGGGCGTCCACATCCCGGCAGGATAGGTGATCCCAGGGCGTTTTTTCCTTCATTCCCAGCAAAAGCCTGGTGGTCAGCGCCCTGCATGCCGCCTGATCAATTTCCTCTTCCTTTACCAATCCCCGGTAATAAGCCTTCATCAGCTGATTGTAGCAGCTGCCGCAGTTAATGTCACAGCCTGCCTTGATCGCCATGGCAGCAGACTCCTCCGGAGTATTGGTGACCATATGATGCTCATGGAAATCCCGCAGAGCCCAGCAGTCTGACACGTAATAGCCTGCAAAACCCCATTTTTCCCGCAGGATTTCCTGGATCAGCCGCTTATTGCCGCAGAGGGGCGTGCCGTTTAAGCTGCTGTAGCCGCCCATGGCACCTTCCACATCTGCTTCCATGACGCAGTAAGCAAAGGCCGGAAGATAGGTTTCCCACAGGTCCTTCTCGCTTACCTGGGCGTCAAATTCATGGCGGAGGGCCTCAGGGCCGGAATGGACAGCCAGATGCTTTACACAGGCTGCTGCCTTAAGAAATTCCTCCTCTGTACCTTGAATGCCGGTTATAAAGGCAGCCCCCATCTGTCCCGTCAGATACGGATCCTCTCCGAAGGTTTCATGGCCCCTTCCCCATCGGGGATCACGGAAAATATTGATGTTTGGCGACCAGTAAGTAAGGCCCTTATAAATCCCGTAATCCCCTTCCTTTTGAAATTCATTGTATTTGGCCCTTCCCTCTGTGGAAATGCAGTCCCCGACCGCTTCTGCCAGCTCCCGGTCAAAGGTGGCCGCAAGGGCGATCGGTACAGGAAAGACCGTAGCGGTACCGGCCCGGGCCACACCGTGAAGGGCCTCATTCCACCAGTTGTACTCCGGTATGCCCAGACGCGGGATGGCAGGAGAATCGTATTTTAACAGGGAAGCCTTCTCCTCTACCGTCATCTTGGCCAAAAGCTCCCTCGCCTGCTTCTCCGCCCGCCGTCTGGCAGCCTGCCTGCAGCCCTTTCCGTTCCTCTCCGCCGTCATCTCTTCTCCTTGCACAGCTTTACCTCTTTTCCTTTTTCCTCTTTCCTAACGCTGCTCTTTGGCTCTTTTTCCAGCTTCTCCTTCTTCCCCATCTCCCTCATTTTCGCTTTATCTCCATGAAATTCCAGATAAGAAGCATCGGGGAAGGAATACTCGCCCCGGTAATTGGAAGCATTGTACACCGGAAACTGCACCGGATGGTAGGTCTGAGGCTTGGGATTATCCTCCTGGGTGTATATGTACATCCAATGGTAATCCCACACCACCAGCTCGTCCCGCTCATCCCCGGTAAGATTCAGCGACTCGCAGCACAGGACGGGATGACCATCATCAGGAAATTCCACGGTACGGATACCCTCGCCATTTAGCAGGCCGCCCTTTTCTGGGTCTGCATTGGTCAGAATCAGCTCTGCTCCGTTTCCGTCCCAGTTGACCGGAGCCAGGATATTGCCGTTCATCTCATTCTGCATCTCCCAGATGGGATTTCCCCAGCAGTCATACAGGAAAATCACCCCCTGGTGACCCCAGAAGTTCGAAACCACAATCTCCCTTCCCTCCCGCTCCGGGCAGTAATTGGCGATGGACACCCGCTGAGCGTGGCCGATCTTATCCCGCATCAGGATATTTCCATAAAAATCGCCGATAAAAAAGCCTTCAGTGCCGGATACGCAGGCAAAATGGCCTTCATCCTCTCCTGGCATCCATTTCCCAGCCACGATCTCGTCAGTGTGATCCTCTGTGATGGGATAGCTCCACAAAAGAGTGCCGTCGCTGTCTAAAAGCTTGTACCCCACCAGCAGCTCATCCTTCCCATCCCCGTCAATATCTACGGGAAGGGGGCAATGGCCGGTATTGGTGGTGCTTTTGTACTTCCACATCAGCTGCAGATCCTCATCCAGGGCATAGACCCGGCAGTAGCGGTCCTTGATGAGGATATCCGCCGGCCGCTCCTTGCCGCGGAAATTGCAGATGCGGATGCCGTCGGGATTGATGCGTTCAAAGGCGTAGGTCTGGTAGGGAACGCCGATCAGCTCCCGGTCATCCTCATCGGAGAAGGGCGTTTTGGCCGATTTCTTCACCCGTCCCGTAGCTCCGTCCAGGATGCGGATCTCAAAATCCCAGCCCACGATCACCTCATCCTTCCCATCTCCGTCGATATCGTAGACCTGGAAGGCCATATCCGCCGAAACCTTTCCCAGTACCTGAGTCTGCTCTGAGGGCTCTCCCAGCTGCCACAGCACATTTCCCTCCAAGTCCACAGCCGTCAGGCAGCTGATCATTCCGTAAGCATCCCGGCTGACCCGCTTCTGCATCTGAGCCAGCACCACATGCCAGGTCTCCCCGCCAAGGAGATGCCCGAACCGCACCTGGCGGCTGGTGCCAAAGTTCTTTAAATCAATCTTCTTCCAGAGCTTCATCTTCGGATGACGCTCCATCTCCCGCCGCTCCTGCTGCCGATCCTCCTCCATCTGCCGGTCAATGGCTCTCTTCGTCTCCGCCGACACCTGCACGATAAACGCCGTAAACTGGGTAGGGCAGTCAGCGGTGACTCCCACCTTTCCGCCACGCTCCACCAGTTCATCCTCGATAGAAAGCACTTCCTTTCCATCCACAAAAAATCTGGCCAGACGCCCGGTACAGTCCACGGAAAGACAGTATTCCTCATCACAACCGTGGGGGAAAGCCACTTCTTTTAATACATGTACCTCTTCCTTATGGCGGTAGGCCGCTGCCGCCTTATCCTTTCCTTCCAGATAAAACACCAGAGTATCAATGCTGTGATTCAGGCACACCGCAAGACCAGCCATCCCCTTTTGGGAAATCCGGCGCATGGATACGGAGACCTGATAGTCCCGCCACTGCTTCTTTCCCGTCTCCAGGGTAGGGAACATGCGATGGGGACGGTTCTTCTCGATGCGCATGGATTCCATGTAATGCCGCCCATCCCGGCTGGTAATCAGCCAGGTGGGGCCGGTGCCGTTGTAGGTATAATTGCAGACCTGATCCAGCCAGTTTCCCTGGTAGCCTTCTGCCCTCACATACTGGTATTCTCCCATGGCCGTGTGATCCCGGTCATAGGGAAATTCCCCGATAGGAAAATCCTGAAAGTCCTCCCTGCATAAAACCACATCCTTCATTGTGTCCTCCTTTGTCTGTACTCCATGGGCGTACAGCCGTTGTATTCTTTGAAAATTCGAGAAAAGTGCTGGGTGCTTTTGTAGCCCAGCTTGTTGGCGATCTCATAGGTTTTCATATTGGTGGTCCAGAGCAGCTCCTGGGCCCGCTCCATCTTAAGCCTTTTGTCGTATTCCAGGAAGGTTTCGCCGGTCTTTTCCTTAAAATACCGGCTTAAATAAGCTGGATTCATCTGCATGTACTCCGCCACATCCATCAGGGAGTAATCCGAATCCACATGGGCCTTCATATACCGCCGGATCTGGTCGATGGCTGCAGGCTGGCCTTTATCCGCCCTTCGCCGCACCTGTCCTCCATCCTCTAAACGGCGCACAGCCAGCTGCACCTTTTCGATCACCTCGCTTTTTAGTACCGGCTTGGTGATGTAAGCCATCACTCCCAGCTCCAGCGCCCGCTTGGCGTAGGAAAAATCCTCGTAAGCCGTAAAGATGATAAACTGGCAGTGATCCAGCAGGGGCCGAAGCTTTCCTATGGCCGTCAGCCCATCCATCCCCGGCATCCGGATATCCACCAGTGCAATATCCGGGGTGCATTCCACCGCCTTGCGGTAAAATTCCTCCCCGTCCTGCGCCCAGGCCACCACCTGGACGCCCAGGGCTTTCCAGTCAATGGTATTTTTAATTCCATCCAGCACAATCCGTTCATCGTCAGCAATAATCAGCCGATACATTATCTCACCTCTTCAAGCGGTATTTTTATGACGGCCCTTGTCCCCTGCCTCAGACGGCTGACAATGGTAAAATCAGCCTTTCCCTTATAGCGGTTCTGCAGACGGGCCCTAATATTCACCAGCGCAAAGTACCGGCTTCCGTCTTTTTCATAGTTGGCCAGCTCCTGATGGATATTTTCCAGCTCCTCCGGCCTGATGCCGCAGCCGTCATCCTCCACCGAAAGCACCAGGGAACTCCCCTCCTCCTCTGCAGTTACCTGGATATGGCACACTTCCTCCATCCCCGTAAGGCCGTGGACGATAGCATTTTCCACCAGAGGCTGCAGCAAAAGATTCGGGATTGCATAAAGCTTCATCTCCTCCGGTATGCAGACAGAAAAGGTAAACCTGTCTCCAAACCGGATTTTCTGGATCTCCGCAAAATACTCCAGCTGCCGTTCATTGTCCATCAGCATAATGTCTGAATTGCCGTAATTCAGTGCGGTTTTGTAATACCCGGCTGTAGACTGAATCAGTACGCCCAGCCGCTCATAATCCTTCTGCTCCATCATCCAAATCATATTATTAAAAAGATTGTAAAGAAAATGAGGCTTGATCTGCATCTGCAGCAGCTGAAACTTAAATTCATTGCGCCGTGTACGTTCATCGGACAGCTCATTAATCATGCGCTCCAGGGTGCTGGCCATATGGTTGAAGCCGTGAAATAATTCCTGAAACAGCTCCTGCTGCCCTCCCTCCAGACGCACGCCGAATTTCCCCTGCTCCACCTTCTGAAAGCCGTCCAAAAGCATATCCACCGGTTCAAACATCTTTCTCTCGGAAATATGGACAATGGAAAAGAAGATGGCCGCGAAAAAGGCTAACACCAAAAGGATGATGGCAATATACTGGAGATTGAAAATTCTTACGCTCCGGGGCACAAAATAGTAGTCAAATTCCATGGAGGAGTATGCCGATGCCATGGAAATCCGTCTGACCTTCCCGGTCTCCAGGACCTCGCCAAGGATCGGCCTTCCCTCATAGGTCAGGCACAAGGCCTCTGCCCCGTCCTCTGTCTGAGGCATCAGATTCTCCAGCTCAGAAAGGGCGATGGAAAGGCACAACACCCCCATCTTTTTCCCCGTATACATAGAATATACCGGCTTAATCAGGCTCATGTACCTGCCGTTTCGCGTCTGGGACACCAGCTTAGGCTCCTTTCCCGCATAATCCGGATCCCAGAACCAGCTTTCCTCCCGTTCCAGGCAGGCCTGGTAATAGGCGCTCTCCTCCTCGGATAAATCGTAAAATACACCTTCCGATGAGGTGAGCAGCGTTCGTTTGTCCCGCTCGTAAAGGTCGATGCGGTAAATTTTCGGAACCGTCATGGCGTATTCCGTCAGCATGTTCATGCAGGATACATAGTCCCAGTAATTCTTTCCGATCCGGTAAGTCATCAGCTTTTGGACATCGGAGGACACCGCCAGCATACTGGCCCCCTCTTCCACCTCCTTCATGTACCGGTCCACAAAGGAAACGGTCTGGCTCAATATCCTTGTCCGATCGTCCTCATCCATCTTCCTGGCATTGTAGGAATAGTAAATCATGCACACCAGGTTCAGGATAAAGGCAGCTACCAGCAGCGTACCCAAAAACCATACATACACGGGGCGGATTTTTTGTTTGCGCGTTAAGGTTCCCTTCATTCCCATTCCTCCGTCTCCTGGTTTTCATGGTATCATATCTGCGCCGCACATTGCAAGAGGCCGCCCTGCAGTTGGGCAGCCTCCTTCGCTCTCTTACTGGCCGTTTAATTCCTTCAGCATTGTGTCTCCATCCACGCTGTCCCAGAAATTCTTATAATTTGCCAATCCGTCCTCCACGCTGACGGAACCAAGGACAATCTGCGATACCACTTCCTTCCAGGTGCTGGTGATGGAAGCAGAGGTCTCATCATACAGAGTAGAAATGCCGGAAGGAATCATCTGCTTGTCCCCTCTCAGCTCCATGGCCTCCTCCACAATATCACGCTGAGTTTCCAGCACCTTCTCCGTCTCCTCGTCCGGCTGATAGGGAAGAGAGGAAAAATCGGAAATAAAGGAATCCGTCAGATAATTGTATTTAATGGAGTATCCGGAATTCGTTGCCTTTTCCGTGGCTACGGCAACGCCGTCCTCGATGGTATAATGGATGCCTTCCACGCCGGTATTGTAGAATGCTGCGTGCATCTCCGGATCCGTTACCAGCACTTCAATCACCCGCATGGCCGCCTCGGGATATTCGCAGTCTGCAGAAATACACCATGCCGTCTGTATGGACTCATTCAGTCCGCCGCCCAGGCCATCCGGGCCTGCCAGCATGTAGATGGGCTGTACGTCTGAGGGCGCTCCGGCAGCTTCAGACTGGAGCACGTAGTTGGAATAGTTGGATACATAATCAATATCGCAGGCAGCCTTGCCGGTGTAAACATACTCCCGCATGGTTGCATTTTCCGTGGTAATAAACTCCTGATCCATCACGCCGCTGGTGTAAAGCTCTCTTAAGTACTCCAGCGCATCCACCATCTGCTCCTCCTGCATACCGTCCACATACACGCCATCGGCATTTTTATAGATTCCTGCGTATGCGCCGAAGGAATTCATGAAAAACTGGAAATTGTCAATCCACTTGGGGAAGCTGAAGGGAATGATGCCGGTGCCCTTAAGCTTGCTCATCTCGGTGATAAACTCTTCCGTTGTGGGCTGCGTGCTTAAGTTAATGCCGTACTCCTCCATGATATCCTTCCGCAGATACAAACATTTCACCCGCGGATAGTAATAAGGCACATCGTAAACCTTCCCGTCAATGGCAAGGGCATCATAGTAGGAGCTGTCAATTGCCGACAGGCTTTCCGACGCCGCAATATAATCATCCAGGCACAGCACCTGCTCTCTGGCCACGTAGTTTGGCAGCCTGGTCATGGCCTGGGAGATAGAAAAGATATCCGGCACATCTCCGCCTGCCATCATGGTTTCCAGTTTGTCATTGTAACTGCTGATGGGCGGAATCACCGCCTCCAGCTCCACATTAGCCTTCTCCTCCAGCATGTCGATTACCGCCTGCTGCATATCCGGATCTGTACTTAAGCCAAAGGTGTTGTCTGCAGAGCAAATGGTCATCTTTACCCGCTCCTCCGGGACTTCGGCTGCTTCTGTCTCCGTGCTCTCCCCGCCAGATGCAGCGGTGCCTTCCGCCTCTGTGGACGCTGGCTGCTGGCTGCTCGATGAGCTGGATGAGCCGCATCCCGCCATGGAACTGACTGCCATGGCTCCTGCAAGAATTAATGCAAGCTGTCTTCTTTTCATTTCTTTCTTCCTCCTATCGTTTTATCTATTGCATGGTTTCCCTGCTACTCCTTCACACCGCCGACCATCAGTCCAGAGACAAAATACCGCTGTACAAATGGGTAAATCACCAGCACCGGCAGCATGCCCAGAACCATTACTGCCATTTTCATATTATCGTACACAATGTTTCCCTCGCCCAGAGAGCCGTCACTCTGAAAGACCAGAGAGCGCAGCATTACCTGCAGGGTATATTTTGAGCTGTTATTGATGAACATAACCGCTTCGGTATAGCGATTCCAGAAGGATACAAAATAAAACAGCATCACCGCCGAGAGAATCGGCACAGAAAGGGGAATCACCACCCGGATTAAGGTCATCAGGTCATTGCAGCCGTCCAGCTTGGCCGCCTCAATCAGGCTTTCTGGTATAGAGGTCATAAAATTTTTTACAATAATCAAATTAAAGGTAGAAATCATAAAGGGAACAATCAGTGACCAGCGGGAATCAATAAGTCCCAGGCTCTTAATCAGGATATAAAAGGGCATGATTCCTGCGTCAAATACCAGGGTAATGCTGATCAGCCGCATGATAATCTTTCTGCCAATCAGTTTCTTCTGTGCCAGGGCATAGCCTAAAGGAACCGTAATCAGCATGGCAAGCCCGGTGCCTACCACCGCCACAAACATGGAATTCCAGAATCCCCGCATATAGCCGCTGTTGAAAATCCGGATATAATTCTTTAACGTAAAGGATTTGGGGATCAGCAGGTATACGCCGCCCATAACATCCTTATCCTCTGCAAAAGAGGTGACAATCACATTCCAGATGGGAATGATTATCACAATACAGACCGCCGCCAGAAATAAGGCATTAAACACCCGGAAAATTTTTCTTGCACCGGACTCACGGATCCGGTTAGAAGCCGGTTTTCTTTTCATCTTCCCCACCCCTTCCTACAAAATCGAGTCTTCCAGAAAATGCTTGGAAATCCAGTTGGTTCCCATCACCAGCACCAGACTGACCACGCCGGTAAAAAGGCTGATCGCCGTTCCATAGGCAATATTGCCGGACAGGATTCCCTCTCGGTAGGTATAGGTCTGCAGCACATCGCTCACCGAATAAACGGAGGCATTGTACATAACCATAATCTGCTCAAAAATCAGCAGGACATGTGATAAATTCAGCAGCAGCATGGTCACAATGGTTGGCTTGATGGAGGGCAGGGTGATATAAAATACCTGCTTCCACTTGCTGCACCCATCGATGGCCGCCGCTTCATACAACTGGACATCCACTGTAGAAAGGGTCGCCACATAGATAACTGCACCGTATCCCATCTGCCGCCAGATGTAGGAAAGGATCAGCACCGCCCTAAACCATTTGGGGTCCGCCATAAAGTAAATGGAATCAAATCCAAAGGCGTTCAATATCTGATTTACCACGCCGCTGGAGGGGGAGAGAATATTCACAAAGATCGTTCCCACCACAACCCAGGAGAAAAAATACGGAATGTAAATCATAAACTGTACTGCCCGCTTTGTCCGCAGTGAACGCAGCTCATTAATCAACAGGGCAATAATAATTGGAAATGGAAAATAAAAGACAATATTGCAGATGCTGATAATGAGCGTATTCTTAAAAGCCGTCCAGAACTGCGGGGCCCGGAAAAGCCGAATGAAATTTCGCAGCCCCACAAAGTCCACGCTCTTTTTAAAGCCGTAATTGGTAAACGCCAGTCCAAGTCCTGCGTAGGTACAGTATTTGAAAATCAAAAACCATAATAGCCCCGGGAGCATCATGAGAATCAGATATTTCTGCCGGCAAATGGTCCTCCACAAACCTGAAAAGCCTGTTTTCTTCTTCTCCCGAACCTTGCTCTCTTCCTTCCTGCTGCTCATGAAAACCACCCCTTTTTTTCTCGCTTTCAACTGCCTTCATTATAAGGCTGCGGAATGGAAATAAAAAGATAACTGGTTTTACTTTTTGTGCTGTTTTTTTACTTTTTTGTCTGTTATGCTTTTATTTTAAAGAAAACAGGATGATTTTCTATCCATTTTGACTATATTTTCTCCCAAAAATTGACGAAAAAGAGACGGCCTCCCGGCCGCCTCTCATCTGCCTCAGTGCTTATCTCCCCCGCCCAAGGCTCCCTATTGAATTTCCCTCACCATACAATACTGCTTAAAATGAAAATGCTTTTCCACAATCCCATACAGCTTAAAGCCGAAATGCTGGTAAAGGGACACATTTTTCTCATTATGAGTTTCCAGAGAAATCATCAGCTGATGCTTTCCGGCATATTCGATGACCTCGTTCAGGAGCACCGCAGATATGCCGTGGTGCTGCATGCTTGGCCGCACCGCCAGATAAATCACATGGAGGCGCTTTGGCTGGTGAAGCTGATCCGTCCAGCTGGAATTCAAGTAATCTCTCCCCTGGATAAAATTCCAGAAGGTCTTTAAGGAAGGATCCTCTTTAATTAAGTAGCTGTCCGTCTTCAGCGAAGCCATAGCCTCCGCCAGATAATAATGGATGGGATTATAAGGCTCTGATTCGTCATCCACCACAATCACCCCATTAATCTCCGGACTGTCCGCATAAATCTCACAGGTTTCAAAAAATTCCTCCATATCACACTGAAACAGCTCCGGCAGGAGCCGCCTTCTGGTGTCCTCATCGGGAATCAGGTTGCAGTACAGGGGATCCCTGGAAAAGCATTCCGTCAGCAGCTCCTTCAATCTCCCCACATCTTCCTTCTGTACCCGGTACAATCGGTCACTTTCCATAATCGTCAGTCCTCTTCTGTCTCCATTAAAATTTGCATCACCGTCTCTGTCCCGTGAAGCATATATGCAATATCATCAATATAGCAGGCGGTCTGTGCGGCCTCTACCTGTTTGAGGGCGGCAATCTCCCCAGCAAAATCGATGCACAAATCTCCAGCCGCACCCACAGACACGTCTTCACACAAATTTCTCGCCTCATCCCCAGCAAAATCTTCACACAGATGCCCGGCCGCGTCCTGGCGCCAAGCTTCCATCCTTCGCGCCTTTTCTTTCAGGGATGCCACCAATTCAAAGAGATTTTCATGGTGAATGATCCTCCCGGCCCCCCACTGAAGCCGTTCCGGCGCCTGATTCATCACCGAATCCGTAAAATGGTCAAACACCGCCCGGTCAAATTCAAAGGCATACCGGTTATTGTCAATCTGATAAATGGCCTCCAGAGCCTGCCGGACCTCTCCCTTCTCAAGACTGGCAATAGCCTTTTCCAGATGAATCAGATTTTCCCGCACGCCCTGATGGGGGAAGAGCACCTGGTCATGCCAGTCCAGGCGGACGAAATGATCCTGCTCCTTCCGAAAGGCCTGCAAAAGAAGCTGTTCCTTTTTTCTTGCTTTCTCCCGAAGAGCCGCTGCCTCTTTCTCTCTCCCTTCATCCAGGAATGCGGCATACTGCTCATTCATCTCCCGGATCCGTCCGTAAATCCGTTGGCCCAGCTCCATGGCCTCCCCGGCCTGCTGCCACAGTTTCGCCCCGTCAGCCCCTTTTGCCTGGGAAAATTCCAGATCCGCGCAGTCCCGCAGAGCCTTAAATACCCGGCCAAAATCAAGAGGAGCTGCCGCCAGCCGGTCAAATGCCATCACAAGCCGCCCATACATCCGATGGTGAAAGGCAAATACTGCCTCATCGTATACATCGTCATTGTCGAACTGAGAATGATAATGGGTCTCCATAAACTGCCCGGCCGTAAAGTCATTGACCATGGAAGGAATACCGCTGATCGCCATGGAGAAATCATCCGACATGGTTTCCACCGGGCAAAGCACCCGGATTCCCTCTGGAAATACCGCCCCCGCATCCTCCAGCTCCAGCCCTTCCACAAACCGTTTCATAAAGTCCTCATACTCGTAAACCGTCCGCACGCCGTCAGCGGCGCCATGGGCATGGGCGGGAAGCTCAAAATTCAGATCTGCAATTACTTTTCCCTGCCATTCTGGATGAACCCGGCTTACCTGCTGCCATGCCCCGGTGGACCAGTCATACTTGGAATCAGTGATCCCCCATTCCTCCGCCGCCATGGCGCAGAAAACAATGGTCTTTTGCGGTCTGTAGCCAGATCGAACCAGCGCCCTGCCGATTCCTAACATCAGGGCGATGGCCGCATTGTCATCCTGGAATCCGGAAAAATACGAATCATAGTGGGCAGAAAGCAGGATCATGGAATCCTTCTCCCGGCCAGGTATCTCCCCCAGGATATTGTAGGAGCGGCAGTCCCGCCTTACCACCGACCGGGCAGACAGCTCCACCGTTACCTCACCCTCCCCGGCCAGCCGCTCTCTTAACGGTGCCGCATCCGCTCTGGACATGGAAAAGGCCGGGGCGTACTCCGGGCCGCCGATGTCCTGGGCATTTAAAGCCGTATCATCAATCTCCCCGTATCCGCCCTCCTGCACGGCAATAAAGGCTGCCGCGCCTCTTATGTAAGCCTGATACACAGGAAAGCTGATCCACCACTCATCCCGCTGATTAATTTGGGCCATCACCAGCTTTCCCGACACATCAAGCCCTTCATAGTCCGCCGCCGTCCCCTTTCCCGCAAATACCACCGGAAAGGTCTGCCAGCCCTCTGTCTGGAAATTCGTCTGATAAGCACCCAGCTGGCACTCATGAAGCACCCCGTCCTTATCCCTGTAGCGCATGATGCAGTGATGAAAATCCCAGGAATCCACAGTGATTTCCTCCTTGCGCACCTGCTGCAGGCCGATTTTCCGCATCTCCTCCGCCAGCATATCCCCGGTAAGATGCTCCGCCTCCGAGCCTGCCGTCCGGTACCCCAGACAAGGGTTGGTCTTGTAGGTCTCCAATCTTTTGGCCAGCTGGTAGGAATACGCCATATCCAGGCTGTCCTCATATCGTCTCTCTTCCGCTCTCACGATTCACGCCTTCTTTTTCTGTTTTTATGCGGCGTTCGCTGCCCTGCAGCAAATCACCTCATTGTACTTCAGGAGGATTTTAGCACAATGAAGAAGGGATTACAAGGCCTGAAAAGCATCCCGGCGCCAGCAATTCAATTTCTAAGAAAACGCTGATTAAATCAGCGTTTCCCTAAATTAGCAAAAAATTTATGGTGAACTATATTGTATAATGAGGTAGTTTGTGATACGCTATAGAGGGAGGTGAACGGATTGAATATCACATCTGACATGATCTATGGATATACCGATGGCATGATTCTCTGCTGCCTGTCAGAGCAGGACAGCTACGGCTATGCCATTAACAATTTCATCCTGGAAAAATCCGGCTTCAAATACGAGTTAAAAGAAGCGACCCTTTACACCACCTTCCGAAGGCTGGAAAAGCAGGGCCATGTCACTTCCTATTGGGGAAATGAAAGCTCCGGGCCGAGACGAAGGTACTACTCCATCACCCAGGAAGGCCGCGCCTATTTAAAGCAGCGCATCCGGGAGTGGAAGGAAATCCGTCAATTGATGGACGCATTTTTTATCGACAAAAAGGAGGAGGAAACAGAGACATGAATATGGAAGAAAAAATCATTCTTTATATTAACCGCGCCTTTGCCGGTTCCCCCGCCGCCGAAAAGACAGAGGAAGCAAAGGAAGCTCTGTGCGCAGATTTACTGGAGAAGTACAGGGGACTCATTGAAAAGGGGCACTCCCCAGAAGCTGCTTATCAGGCGACCATCAGCGGGATTGGCGATATTTTCGAGCTGGTGGACAGTGTTACCGGAGAAAATCGTGAAAAGGCACTCCCTTCCTCCAGTAAAATCCTTCCTGCCGCCGAATCCTTTCAAAAATGGGGGCCTGCGGCAGTCTGCGGCATATTTTTTCTGCTGTGGCTGATCCGGTTTTACCTTGCTCCCGGTCTTCTTTTTGCCAGCGGGCTGCCTACATTCCTTCTGGGCGCAGTCCTTGGCGCACTGGGCATGAGGGCCTTCCTTCATCGGAACCGATTATCTTTTGCCCCACTGCTTCCAAAAGAGCAGCGTCCATACCAGCTGGTCTGGGGAGGCTGCGGGCTCCTGTTCCTGGCCGCTCTTTTTTCCCGCCGTCTGAATCCAGCCTTATGGCTGATCCCGGCGGGCGCCGTCGCTCTGCACCAGGTTATCTCTGCCTGGATTGCCTTCAGCGCATCCCGGAAGGAGGAAGATTTTCATGAGTAAAAAAACAATTTTCGCTAAGCTGACCATTTGGGGACTGATTCTGGCCGCAGTTATCTTCGGCATCATATCCATCGCATCAGGCAGGGCAAGACCGGCAGCAAGCCTTTCCGGAACCTACGGCACTTCTCTGCTGTCAGGCGAAGGGGATGAACCCACAGCCCCGGCCAGCACAGAGGCAGAAAAGCCAGCACCGGCAGATGGACTGGCCGCAGATAAACCAGATCCAGCAGAAGGACCGGCTGCCCACAAGCCTGATCCGAAGGCCGACAAACCAGATCCAAAAGCAGATAAACCAGACCCGAAAGCAGATAAACCGGACCCGAAAGCCGGGCCTGCCGCTGCGAAACCTGACCCGAAAGAGGGACCAGCTGCTGATAAGCCTGACCCGAAGGCCGATAAGCCAGCTCCGGCAGCCGCCAAGCCTGAGCCAAAAGCCGATGAACCAGCTCCGGCAGCCGCATCAGCAGCAGTCAAGTCTGCACCGGCAGCCCTGCCGAAGGCTGAACCGAAAGCAGGGCCAAAGGCTGAACCAAAGGCCGGGCCAAAAGCCGATAAGCCCGCACCGGAGCCACAGCCACAGGCCGAACCAAAGCCAGAACCAAAAGCCGACAGGCCCGCACCAGAACCACAGCCGAAGGCCGAACCAAAGCCAGAGCCAAAAGCCGATAAGCTCGCACCGGAGCCACAGCCCCAGGCCGGGCCAAAAGCCGTCAACGCCGCGCCTGCGGCCCCTGCCCCCGCACCCAAGAAGGAACCGGCAGCCGCCAAGCCGGAACCAGCCGAAGTTCCCAGGGTAATCATCCGAACCACACCTGCACCTGCGCCCAAAGCTCCCAATCCAACTCCCGCACCTGCACCCAAGGCTCCCGAGCTAGGCTAAGGAAGGCAGATCCTCAGGAAAAAGCTTTAAATTGTCTTGCCGGACCGCCGCACACCGGGCAGCGGTCCGGTATTTCTTTGCCATACAGCACATGACCGCAGATGGGGCAGACAAGGATTTCCTCCTGCCCAAAGGCCATCATGTCCTTCGCCTGGGAAAGGAGCTTCTCGTGAACCTTCTCTGCTGCAGCCGCCGCCTCATAAGCCTGCGCAGAAAGCGGCGCCTTATGCTCTCTGCCGTACTCCGCCATTATCTGATAAAATTTCTCATGTTCAAAACTTTCCGTTCGGATAAATCCATCCAGCGACTCGGAAAACGCCGCCGGTTTGGCCAGAACAGAATAAAAATTTCTGGCATGATAATATTCCGAAGCCGCCAGGGCTTCAAACAAATTTCCAATCTTATCCATGCCCCGTCTTCTGGCCCGGTCCGCAAAGGTCAGGTACTTTAAATGGGCCATCAGCTCTGCCTTTACCGTCTCCTCCAGCTTTTCCTTCAGGACCCCGTCCCTTCTCTCCCGGCCATAGCAGCCCTCCTCCAGATCCTGGAACCGCCACATCACGCGTCCCTCTTCCAGATAAAAATGCACCACATGGTGATTCACATCACAGGCCTGAATTTCCTCAGACACATCCTCGATAAAAGCGCCGCCTCCGCCGGTGCAGACTAAGGGTATCCCATCCTTCTCATCAACAAAACGGGAATGCACATGGCCGCACACCAGGCACTTCACCTTGTCCTTCCAGGGCATAAAGGCTGCTTTCAGCTGCGCGTATTCTTCCTTAGACACCGAGTTAGGAATAAAATGATTGGGAACAGGAATATGAAAAGCGATTACCGCCTGCTTCACCTCATCCATGGCCAAAACCTTCGGCAAAAGAGCCAGTCCCTCCGCCTCAAAGCGCCGCCCTGCATTGTCCAGGATAATCAGCGCCAGCCCCTCTGCCAGCAGCAAAGCATAATTATGAAGTCCGTAATAGTCCTGGTATGCGCCGGTATCATGATTTCCCCGCAGCACATACACCGGATTCCCCGCCACAATCTCCGTCATTCCATTAATCATCTCGTAATAACGCCCTGTTCCCGTGGGAACCAGATCTCCGGCAATAAGGGTAAAGTCATCTCCGGCCGTCTCCTCCAGGGCGCCGGCATAAACCTTCATATTATATGTGCCAAGGCCATCACAGCCCGGATCCCCGATCACGCCAAAGGACCGTGCATGAGGCAGACGGATTACTGCACGCTCCGCTTTCTGTATTCTTTTCGTTGTCATTATTTGCTCCTTTCATTCTGCGGCATCCTTCGCTCCACCGCTTGTTCTCTCTGCCGCTTGTTCTCCCCGCCGCTTGTCCAAATCACCGATTATTTTACCCATCCGGAAGTATCTGATACTCCTTTGGATTTTTCTCTTTTGGCCAGAGCGTACAGCTCCTCCACGGCAAACTGGATTCTGGTGGCATTAAACCCATTCTCCTCAAGAGGAAACAGGAAATAGCTGTCATCCGGCACAGACAGCACCACGCACTGTCCTTTTCCGCGATAATTATATTCCGTGTGAATGGAGGTCATAGAGATGGACGGGAAATGAATCGTCCTCGTCTTTCCATCCTGGTAATGGGTGAACGTCAATGCAAAGCCGTCCCGTCCGTGCACCAGCCTTCCCTTTCCGCAGTCAATAAAATTCACCGCATTGGGCAAAGCCTCCACCCGCACAGGACAGTCTAAGCTGTACCGGCCTTCCCGGATTTCCTGAATCACATTCTCCCGCTCCCATTCATACCAATCAGGAATATATACCCGTTCCCCGGATCCTTTCGGCTTCACGTTCTCCTGATTTTGGCCTTCCAGATTTTTGTTTTCCAGATTTTGGTTTTCAACAGTTTTACCTTCTGCATTTTTTCCTTCCACATTTTTACCATCCAGACCCCTACGCTCTAACTTCAGCGTCCCATATTCGTCCATCGCCCAGACGGCGCCGCAGCTGCGGCAGAAAAGCTTGCTCCCCTGAGAGCGCATCTGAAAGGCTGTCCTGCAGCACCTGCACTGATACAAAGGCATATGCAGCCCCTCTGCCCGCCAGGGAACCGTCACCGCCATTTTCTTCTCCCTCTGCCAGGCGTATTCATCGTAAGTCAAATATGCTTCCAACCGTTCACCAATCTCCCGCACACCCAGGCGCGCTGCTTCATCACCAGAAACCGCCAGGCTAAGCTCTGCCTCCAGACGAACCTCCCGCCGCAGCCTGGTATTCCAGATCGGCGACCGGAGATAATTTCCCTTCATATTTAAAGTCACTACCGGCACCTTCAGCACCTTCACCAGCTTTGCCACCGACTCCGGCAGGACAGAGCTGGTTCCCACATTGGCATACCGGGCCTCTGGATAAAGAACCAGAATCCCCCGGCGCTTCATTACCCAGCGGATATTCTGGATCAGGGCAAAATCATCCACAAACTTCCTGGTGCCCAGACAGCCCGCCTGCCGGTAATACCACTCCCCAAAGGCCTCAAAACCCTCAAGCTCCGACACATAATTGGCCCGATGGGGAAACAGCGCCAGCGGCGTCACATAAAAATCCGTAAAGGAATGGTGGGTTCCCAGCACAAGGAAAGGCGGCTTTAAGCCCTTCATTCCCCTTTTGCGGATCACCAGTCCAGCCCGCTTCATCATTACCCAGCAGCCCAGCCACAGAAACGGCATGGCAAATGCATTCTGCCTGGGCGGCCTTCGGAAGCGGTCAAAGGGCTTCGTATCCGGCCTCTCCGCCAAGTCCTTCCGCATATACCTGCGCACAGGCGCCAAACTGCTCAAAAACCAGTACAGCAGACCGGCGGTAAGAAATGACAATCCCGTAGGCGTAAGCATAAACAGCAGCGGACGGTGCACCACTCCGCCAACTGGATCATAGACAAATAAGGACGCGCACATGCCTGCCGCCAGGCACAAAAATCCTGCCAGCTGAAAGCCGCCGGTATAGCGGTAGGCCTCATGCCCCTTCACACCGTAAGCGCTCCGGAAAGCCAGGCGCCCCTTCCGCACCAGAAAGAAATCCGCAAAAAGCAGCCCGGCCAAAGGCCCGTAAACACAGGCCCCCAAAGTCAAAAAGGCGCCGAAATACTCCAGAATCCCGCCCCACAGACACAGGGCTCCCACATAAAGCCCCAGCACCCCCACCAGGCAGCCGTAGCGCACCCGGCGAAAGGTGGATTTCAGCATCACCCCATAAAGATAGGAGCCTACCGCCTGGGTACCGATATTGGCAAAGGCCACCAAAAGCAGAGAGGTATAAGCCAGAGAAGGTACCTTCAGTGCCGCCATCATCACCGACGGATCCTCCGACATGGCGCCCGTGGCATATTCCGTAGCGATGGCCATCACTGCCCCCAGCACCACAAAAAAGGAACCGGAGATTCCCTGCCCCACCACGCCAGCCAGGTATCCGCCCCGCTCCGTGCGCGCCAGCCTTGGCACCTCCGCCATACCTCCCACCAGCGTAATCACAAAAGCAAAGTTAGCCTCCACCGATACCACGTAGGCGATCAGCGGATCATCATACCGCGGCCTTTTCGGAACATAATCCCAGATCACCGAAAAGGGCACCTGGGTAAATGCCACCGCAGCCACAATCACGCCCACAGCCAGCAGGGCCGGCACCAGAAGTCTGGTGGACCAGGTAATGGGCCCAAGCCCTTTTAAGGCAATCAGACTGCCAACAGCCACGCAGAGAAGGGCCAGCAGCCGGTGCGCCTCTATAGGAACCGGAACCCCTGCAATCCCCGCCAGATTTTCCATAGAAGAGGCAAACATCTCGCCGCACACCGCATACCAGGGAAAATTCACAGCAATGATGACCAGGGTCATGACCTTAACGCCCCTGCTTCCAAACACCGCCCGGAGCCAGATCCAGATGTCAATGCCATACCGGACCGAAAGCACCACCGGAAGCTGATAAATAAGCAGCATAAAAATCGCTCCCGCAAAGGCGCCCGCCAAAAGCTGCCGAAATCCCACCAATGTGGCCAGATAAGCCCCCTGGGTATAGCTCCAGGTGGCAATGCAGTACCCCGACAGGATCAGCGCCGCATCCCAAAAGCCGTACCGCCGCTCCTCCGGCATCACCGGCAGGATTCCCAGGGCCGTCTCCTGCTCCAGCGGCCGCGATCCCTGCGGCTGTGTTCCCTGCAGCGGCGTTCCCTGCGGCGGCATCCCCTGCGGCTGTGTTCCCTGCAGCGGCGTTCCCTGCGGCGGCATCCCCTGCGGCTGTGTTCCTTGTGACCGTGTTCCCTGTGACCATGTTCCTTTTTTCATTTGTACCTCCAGCCTCCGGTCAGTCAAGCCACACCCCGGCAATTAAAACCGCCAGACTGACAAGCGCCATTCCGCCCATAATCCAGTAATCCTTCTTTCTCATGGGCGGAAGCCCCCGATATCCTGGCTCCTCCAGACGTCTGATCCGCCGCTCCAGTTCCTCTTCAAAAAGCACCTCTCCCCTTATATCCCAATCCTTTCTCTTATCCTTCATCAGCTATTCCTCCTGCCTGCCCGATAGTCATCTATTCCGCCTGCCTGATAATCAGCTATACTTTCCGCATACCCCATTATAGCAAAAAAAGCCAGCTTACGCTGACTTTTTTCTGAAATAATTGTATCTGATTCTATCTTTCATGCGAACCGTTCAGCAGTACTGCGCAGTCACTCTTTCCAAAACTCTGCAGGACAGCTTATCCATCGGCAGAACATCCTGAAAGACCTGGCCGCTCAGGACATCTCTCCACTGGCCGATTCCCGAAAGTTCTGCCGGATCATGGCGGAAATTCATGACAAAGACCAGACTTTGCCCCTCTCCTGCTTTGCCGCGCATCCCAGCTTTGCCGCCCATTCCCGCATCGCCGCCCATTCCTGCATTATCATTCTCCTCCTGCAGCAGCCGCTCCGTCACCGTCACGCCGTAAGGAAGATCAATGCCAAGGGCATTGGTCAGGCCTGCCTGCCGGAATACATCCCGGTAAAAGGCCCGGAGAAAATCCAGGTTCGATATGGCAGCCAGGAAATACGCCATTCCCTTCCCCCGCTTATTCTCCAGCACAGCCGGACTGCCGGCATAAAAATCCTTTTCGTATGCAGCCAGCACCCTGGCGCCGGGCTTCGGATGAACCACCGCGCACAGTCTCTGCGCCGGATATTCCTTTTCTCCGTAAATGAAGCTGTTGGCAAAATCCTCTGACGGCGCGTCAATCTCCTCAGGCACCAGCCCCAGCACATCCTCCAGGGGATGGTGCCCGGTAAAGCAAAGATCCGACTCATCCACGCAGCCGGAAAAGCAGGTGGTCACATAAATGCCGCCCTCCTCCACAAACTGCCTTACCCGGTCTCCATAATCGCCTCTGTACATGTAATTCAGCGGAGCCGACACCAGCTGATACCCGGCAAGAGAATCCTCCATCCCGATAATATCGGCCTCAATCCCCGCCTCCCAGAAAGCACGAAAGTGATCCACGATGCAGGCCGGATAATCCAGATCAAGCCTGGGGCCTGTGGTATCCTCCAGCGCCCACCAGTTCTCCCAGTCAAACACAATAGCTGCCTTCGGGCGGTTCACCGTCCCCTCCAGATACGGCTCCAGCCGGGGAAGCGCCGCTCCCACCTCTGCCACCTCACGGAATGTTCTGGTTTCTCTGCCGTTCAGATGATCGATTACTGCGCCGTGGAATTTCTCATAGGCTCCGCGCCCCTTCCGCCACTGGAAATACAGCACCGAATCTGCACCATGGGCCACTGCCTGCAGGCTGGACAGCATATGCATCCCTGGCCGTTTTAAGGGATTGTACTCTCTCCAATTCACTGCTGAGGGCACGCTCTCCATAAGCAGAAAGGGCGCCTTTTTCATGGAACGCATCATGCTGTGGCCTGCCGCCGCCCACACGGCCTCCGGCACCTCATCCCGGCTCCGGTGCCAGTAAGGGTAACAGTCCCAGGAAATCAGGTCAAACTGATTTTTCAGCCTGCTGTAATCCAGATTCTTAAAAAATCCCATCAGATTCGTGGTCACCGGAAGGGAAGAGGCACTTCTTACCGCCTCAATTTCCTCCCGGCAGAAGCTGCTCATCTGCCAGGTCACAAACCGTTTCCAGTCAAGGGTCAGCCCGGTCATGGTCCATTCTCCATTTGGCGCGGGGCTGTGGATCTGGTTCCAGTCTGTATACACATGGCTCCAGAACCGCCCCCACCAGGCATGATTCAGCCGCTCCAGCGTCCCGTACTTTTCCTTCAGCCAGATGCGGAATGCCTCCTGGCACAGCGGACAATGACAGGCGCCATCAGAAAAGTTCCCGCCCAGCTCATTGGAAATATGCCAGAGGATCACATTCTCCTTGCTGCCAAACCGCTGAGAAAGGCGTTCGTCCAGACTGCTGATCTTCCGGCGCATCACCGGAGAGGTATAGCAGAAATTGTGCCGCTTTCCCGGAAGATTTCTCCTCCCATCTGCCTGCACCTGCATGACCTCCGGATATTTCTGCGTAAGCCAATGGGGCATGGCCCCGGAAGGAGTTGCCAGGATAACCTGGATTCCTTCCTTTCCCAGCCGGTCTATGCACTCCTCCAGCCAGTCAAAATCATATTCCCCTTCCCGGGGCTCCAGCATGGCCCAGGAAAATACCCCCAGGGTCACGCAGTTGACGCCGGCTTCCTTCATCAGTCTCAGATCTTCCTCAAGAACCTCCGGATATTCCAGCCATTGTTCCGGATTATAGTCTCCTCCATGAAGCAGTCTTTTTCCCAGCATGTCATCCCTCCACAATTCGAAAACCTTAGCTCTGAATCTCCTCCATGGTAAACCGTTTCATCATTGCTCCGTATTTCATGCGGATAATCTCATTTCTCTTGAGCACATCCTCCTCGCTGCCTACATACTGGCAGCGGATGCAGTAATATTCCTTTTTTTCCTTATCATAGAACATATCAATGTCCAAATCCCGCATAAAGCACATCGGGCAGCGGTAATTTAATTTGCCTTTTCCAGACTGAGCCATGTAGACACTACCTCCTTATCAGAAACTTCTGTGGAATATCCTAACGTAAACATCGGGGAGAATGCATAGCCTTCCCGGACATAGCCCTTTGCCGATGCCTTATCTGTACGCATAGATACCTTTGTCTCAATCGCAGGGATAACTGCGCTTACCTTCTCTGCGCCCTCCAGCGCCTCTTCTCTGCACTTGTATTCGTAGCAGATGGTCTTTTCCTCGCCGGCCTTTTCACAGGAAAGGGTGATGCCGGTCATATCCTCCGGATACTCTGTGGTGCCGTAGCAGGCCACCATGTATTCGTTAAGGCTTACCTTGGCGGACGGATCGCTCATCTCTAAGATTCTCCGCTCGATCTGGATCTCGGAGCTTCCCTCAGAAAAGATTACTCTCGTCTGCAGCTTCACGGTCAGATCATAAAATTCAATATCCACCGGATCCAGAGTCAGAATCCGCCTCTTCTTTCCATCTCCCATATCCTCCTCAGAGAAATGGGCCTTCGTCCGGCACAGGCACAGGTCTACCTCTTCACCCTTGTAGGAAATCTTGGCGCTGCGCACCGTACCCTCCCCTGCATAATGGGTGAAATATCCGGCTCTGTATTTTTCCTGAATCAGGAAGGGATAGGAGGCATCCTGTACATGCTTTGTGCCGATGCCCACCTCCCATTTCAGCTTCGCTGCATAAGGCCGCAGATCCACAATCGCTCCGCCCTGATCCATATTCACACAAGCCCGCATATAGGGATCGCAGTACCAGAACACCTGCTTTTGGGAGCCGTAAAGCACATCCTTCCACAGCGCACACTCCGGTTCCGTATAGGTCTTTTTCTGACGGTAATAATCGGCAAATTCCGCCATGGTCATATCATCCAGCTTGCCTTCCTTTTTCAGCTTCCCGTAATACGCCATGCCGTCCTCGTAGGACTTCTTAAGCAGCTCGTAGGGAGCCTCCCAGCGTCCCATCTTGTTCAGCCAGCCTGGGCCCACAAACATCATATTGTAGGCGTAGCCATTGTTGTACTTTTCCAGAGACCGGTACTGGTCAATCAGATTGTACAGGTAGGGGAATTCCCAGGTCTTGGTATCGTAAATCATTCCCCGCAGTACATTCTGCGGATGGGTGCCGAAATTGGAACCGTTGCCGTCATAGCATGCCAGCAGGTCACGGGACAGGTGGGGAATTGCCACAATTCCGCTGTCCTCCGCCTCATTAGCTGCAGGAGCATGGGTATTTTCCTTTGAAGGAATCCATGGATTCCAGGGGCCCCCGTCAAATAAAGTGTACCAGGAATTATTGCAGGTGTGGTAAGCCTTCGGCCCTTCCTCCCAGCAGGTAGCAATAGCGCATTTAACGGAAGGATAGGTCTCCTTAATGTAATTGGTCAGCTCCGCATCCATATAATAAGAGCCTGTGGATTCCGGATAAAAACCGAATATGTCATAAAACTTGCCGAATACATCATCGACAATGGATTTCTTATCCTCCATAGAAAACATCCAGATGCAGAAATCCTTTGTCTTGTACTTTTCGCGGAACTGCTCGCAGGGAAGACCCAGAAGGGACAGAGAAATCTCATCCCCGTATTTTTCATGATCCGCTTTGGCAATGCTGATGGCCTCTTCATTAAAGAGTGAAGCGTAGGTCATCTGAATCGTGGTCTTTAAGCCGTTCTTGTGGGCTGTTTCCTGCTGAAACTTAAAAATATCCAGAGATTCGGTCAGCAGGGCCTTTCTGCCGATATTCTCCTCTTTCCCGTGTCCGGTCACCTTTTCTGCGTATTCCGGCACCATCTCGGGACGGTGAATAATATTTACAATAAATTTATCCATCTTTCCTGTACCATACCTTTCTGTCTATAATCCCGCAGGCATCCTGCGCCTGCGCATATCTCCTGTTACGGCTGAAAATCCCGGATTGTCTCAAGAGCCTTCAGGGCATGGCCCTCATAATCAAAGAGCGCCTGATTTGCCCATTCATTGCCGCCGGGACCCTTCTCCTCAATGTAGGCGAGAGCCTCCTCTCCGGCCCACTGGCTTCCCGGCACCGGAAGCCAGCCCGGCTCCCAGTAATAAAATCCTGTGCATCCCTTCACCCGGGAAATCCGCGTCAGAAAATCCTCCATAAAATCGCTCTGCCCCTGAGGCGTCATGGGATATTCCACCTTCGCCGCCAGCTCCGGCTTTGAGGCCATCCCTTTGCGCTCATTGTCAGGAAGCTTTTCGTAATCCTTGTAATCCTCCAGGGTAAATCCCATGGATACCTCCGCCACGATCAGCTCCTTGCCGTAGCGCTCTGCCAGATCGTGCATATTGTCCTCCAGCTGCTGAAGAGAACCGTGCCAGAAGGGATAATATGATAAGCCGATTACCTCAAACTCCTCTCCCCACTTGATAAATGCGTCAAACCATTCCCGGTAAAGGGCATTGTTCCCTCCATTGTCCAGATGGAGCATCACCGGCAGCTTTGGGTCAACGCTGCGCACGGCCCGGATTCCCGCATTCAGAAACCGGCTGATATTCTCGTAATCCGGACGCTTTCCATAGGGCCACAAAAGCCCGTTGGACAGCTCATTTCCCACCTGAATCATGGTGGGGAATACATTTTCCTTTTGCAGAGCAAGGAGAGTCTCTCTGGTGAAATCGTAAACAGCCTGCTCCAGCTGCCCCGCCCCCATGTCTCTCCAGGCCTTCGGCAGTCTCTGCTTGCCTGGATCTGCCCAGAAATCACTGTAATGCAGATCCAGAAGGAAATCATATCCCATAGCCATCGCCCGTCTGGCAAGGCTGATGGTTGTCTTTAAGTCATTGGTTCCTGCACCGTAAGGAATGCCGGATTCACTGTATGGGTCATTCCAGAGCCGCAGACGGACGGAATTTGCCCCGTATTCCTTAAGGATTTCCAGAAGCTCCTTCTCCTGCCCATCCTTGTAGTATTTTGCTCCAAGCTGCTCCAGCTCGTTAAGAGAGGATACGTCCATTCCTTTAATAAACGGTTTCATGTGATTTTTCCTTTCATCAGCCCTTCACTGCGCCGCCGGTAACTCCCTCCACATAGAACTTCTGCATGATGATGAACAGAATGGAGATGGGAATGGATACCAGCACACCGCCTGCGCAGAACTGGGTAAAGTAAGTATTAATTAAGCTTTTTTCCAGCATGTTGTAAAGGCCGATGGCTACGGTCCACTGTGAGGACACGCCGGAGTTAAGAATCATCTTTGCGTACACGAAATCCATCCAGGGCACCAGGAAGGAGCTGATTACGGTGTACACGATAATAGGCTTGCTCATGGGCATAACCACCTTGAAAAATACCATGGCCTCGCTGGCGCCGTCCAGATACGCTGCCTCCCGCAGGGACACGGGAACGGTATCCAGAAAGCCCTTGGCAATCAGGTAGCCAAGTCCTGATGAGGCCGAGTACACAAGGATTAATCCCACGTAGCTGTTGGTCAGATCAAAGCTCTTTAAGATGAAGTACACCGCAATCATGGCAAGCACGCCCGGAAACAGGTTGATGACCACGGAAATATTCATCAGCGCCTTTCTTCCCTTAAAGCGCATGCAGGATGTAGCGTATGCCACCATAAGGACAAAGGCGGTGGAAATCACACAGGTAAATACGGCAATAACCATGGTATTCCAGAACCAGTGGGGGAACTGTGCTACGGAATCCGCGCCGAACAGCAGGTTTTTGTAATTTTCAATTCCCCACTCTGTAGGGAAGAAGGTGGTGGTATTCATCCCGGTATATTTGCTGAAGGAGGTAGCCAGCAGCCACACAATGGGCACCAGCCAGATCAGCGCCAAAAACGCAAGAAGTGCATACCTTAAAATATCGGACACTTTCAGCTTCATTAATTATACTCCTCCTCTCTGTTCCCCTTTGTCATCCGGGTAAAAGCAACCAGGGTAAATCCTGCACATACAATAAATACCATAATGCCGATTACGGCCGCCATCTTGTAATTGTAGTATTCCTGCGTCAGACGGAACAGCCAGGTTACCAGCAGATCCACCTCTTTGGCCTGGGAATTGGCCAGGGCCTGATTGGTGGTGGTATAAACATCCTGTGTCAGCAGGTAAATTACATTAAAGTTATTGATATTCTTCACAAAATCCGTTACCAGAGCCGGGCCGGTGATAAAGAGCAGGTACGGCATGGTGATGTGCCGGAAAATCTGTGTCGGATTAGCGCCGTCAATGCGCGCACTCTCGATCTGATCTGTGGGCAGATTCATCAGGGCGCCTGTGGCAATCAGCATCTGATAGGGAACACCTACCCAGATATTAATGAGGATAATCATCACATGTGCCCATCCCGGTGAGGACAGGAAGGGAATGTAGGAGGTGCTGATTATGCCTGCGTTCCGCAGAAATTCCGTCAGGCCAATATTGGCGCAGATGGTGTTCACGATGCCGCCGTTGGCGAAAAAGTTCCGAACCAGAAGGAGGGATACAAACTGCGGCACGGCAATGGTTACCATGAACAGCGTTCTCCACATCTTCTTTCCCTTTACCCGCTTGTGGTTAATCAGCAGGGATAACAGGATTCCGCCGATGTAGGTGGTAAAGGTGGCAAATACCGCCCATACCAGTGTCCAGAGGAGTACCCGCACAAAAGCGTAGCCGAAGGTAATGGTGAGGCCGCCTCCGCCGAACAGGTTGATAAAGTTGGTGAGGCCAGTCCAGGTGAACAGCTCTCCCGGAGGCATATGCTGCTGGTCATAATTGGTAAATGCAACCAGCACAAGGATCAGAAGGGGCACCACGGTAAAGAGCACCACGCCGGCCACCGGCAGCGCCAGCAGCGTCTTGTGGAAATTTTCATTCCGGTAGGTATTCACATCCTCCAGGAAGGTATTGATGTGCTCTCCATTTTCCGCCATTTTCTGCAGCTCATAAGCACGCTTTACATTGGAAATGTAAATTGCCAGAAATGCCGCCCATATCACAAAGGTGATTACCGAAAACAACAGGATCATAAATGAGTTGTCATATTGATTAAACTCATTTTTCATGGTCATGGGATTGAAGACCGCTTCCCGCTTCACCGTACCCAGCGTTCCGAATTTAGGAACGTACTGCAGACCGAATACCACACTGTAGATAATAATCAATACCTCAAATATCGTGATCAGAATGGATTTGATATACTGCTTTCTGCGAAAATATCCCGCTCCCATCCAGAGCAGTGACAGCTTCACAAAAAGGTCTCCATCCTTAACCGCTCTCCCAAAGTCCCCAAAATAATGTCCAATCCCGGCAAATACTGCCGCTGATTTGGTTTTGGCCTTTTCCATCTTCCCTCTCCTTTCTTTTCTCCTGCAGCAAGGGCACAGCTTACTGGATCGGGGCCGTCACACCGTCTACCAGCGTATCCAGTGCAGCCTGTATTCCTGCCGTGTCTCCTTCCTTCAGCACACCAGTTGCAACCATCTCGCCAAAGGTAGCTGCCGGATCCCAGAAGTTTTGTCCCACGCTCTGCACAACACCATAGTTGGTCTGCTCACCCAGAGTAGCGATGGCAACATTCTGCTGTACCGCATCTGTATTCATCACATTTACATTGGATGGGCCGGTTCCGTTCTGCGCAAAGCTCTTTGCCTGTGCTTCCTCATTGGTGATCCAGTCTGCAAAAAGCGTTGCCCAGCCTACATTTTCTGAATAAGCATTTACCGCTACCAGCTTGCAGCCCACTACAGACAGCTGCTGTACCTGCTCACCGGCCACCGTGAAGGTAGGAAGAATCGCAGCCGCATATCCATCGCCGTATGTACTCTCAGCCACACCAGAATCCCACACACCGGACACTGCCGCACAGAGCTGTCCGGAAGCCAGCTGATTGGAGATATCTCCATCGGCAATTGCCATAAAGGCCGGACTGGACGCAATATGGATCATGGCATTCGCCACATCAACGCCGCTGTAATCTGCCTCCTTATTCCAGTCCATGGAGGTGGAGCCATCTTCATTGAGGCTGGTGGTAAATCCTGCGCTGTAGAAGAAGGAAGCATCATACCAGCCGGAAGCCAGCGTCATGCCAACCTTTTTCCCTGCACTCTCCGCTGCTGCCAGAAGAGAATCCCATGACTTTACATCCTCCTCTGAAAGCACGTTTGAATCATAGTAGAGGAAATAGCCGTTGTCCGCCGTTCTGGGGAAGGCATAAAGCTTACCATTCATCATGGCAGCGTCAACAGATCCCTCGGTATTGCTCTGCTTTACCTCATCCACCGTCTTTCCTGCATACATCTGAAGCACCTGATCCATGTCATCAACAGGCTGCAGCGCTCCGGCGTTCACCAGATCTGCCAGCTGATCCGATGCAAAGGAATACACATCTGCAGCTGCCTCAACGTCAGTAAGCACCGTATCCTTTGCCGTGGACTCACTCTCAACACCTACCTGGATGTCAAAGTTGGCGTACTCTGCATATTCCTGAGCAAAAGAATCCGCGAATTCCTTAAGGATCGCCTGATCATTTTCCGCACCCCATACAGTCAGCTGAACATTCTGCTTCTCCCCGGTCTGGGCGCCAGCCTGCCCCTGCGTGTCTGCGGCCTCACCGCCGCCTCCGCATCCTGCAAGAAGCATAGACGCCATCGACGCCGTCAGCAGCACACTTACCAATCCCTTCTTCATAGAAACCTCCTTCTTCGGTGAACCCTGCACCGATAATGCATTTGCGTTTTTTGCGCTCTGTTCGCCTTGTGTTATGCGCAAGCGCTTGTTCTGTTAGTAATTATACGCACAGACTGATTTTTGTGCAATAGCTATAATTGCTATTTATCGCATCATGTTTTTGTCTATTTCCAACAAAAAAAGCCTTTCAAAATGCGCAAATTGCGCAAATCAAAAGACTTTCTGCTTGCTTTTCTCTATTTGCTGCTTTTTTCTATTTCGTCGACTCTTTCAGCACCACCTCATAATCCAGAATCGTCTTATGAGGAACTTCTTTCCCTTCCAGAAGATCCAGAAGCACGGAGCAGGCCACGCGGCCAATCTCTGTATTATCAAAGCGAAGAGAGGTTACGGATACCGGATAATTGTCCAATACCTTGCTGTTATGACAGGACGCCACACGGATATCCTCCGGGATCCTGGCCCCCTGGATGCGCAGCTCATCAAGAACAATATTGCAGACCCCGTCATCCTGGCAGATAATGCAGTCTGCCCCTCTGTCCAGAATATCTTTTACATGGCTCCGCATGGCAGTCTCACTGAGCTCTTCCCGGAACACAAGATTTTTGTCCACCTGAACCCCCACATCCCGATGGGCCTGAAGATAGCCATTGTACCTTGCCTCGTCTACCAGCAGGTTTTTGGACGCGCCCATGTAGGCAATCCGCTTCCACCGGCGGGAAAGGAGAATAGCGGTAAGATCGCGGCAGGCCCCCTCATTGTCATGGTCAATCTGCACCACATCCTCGTCATTCAGCTCGCCGATCGTCACAAAGGGCAGCCCTTTCCCCTTCAGAAATGCCGCAAAAACATCATCCTTGTAGGTACTTCCAAGAATCATCCCGTCTACCTTGTTTTCATTAATCAGCCGTTCCAAATGGCTCGTATCCTTTCCGCTGGTAGAAACCACAAACATGTCATAGCCTCTGGCCTGGGCCACCTCATTAACGCCGCACATACACAAATAAAAAAAGGGCACCGCCACAATACCTTTTACATCCGGAACGATGATTGCAATATTATTTGTCCTGGATTGCGCAAGACTTTTGGCTATACCGTTAGGATGATAGTCATTCTCCTCAATAAAAGCAAGAACGCGCCTGCGGGTGGCCTCCCCAATTCTGCCTTTTCCGGATATGGCCCTGGACACCGTGCTGACCGATACGCCAAGGGCTTCCGCCACATCATTGATGGTCAGCTTTTTCCCTGGAGCACGTTCGCTCCTCTTCTCTTCCTCCAGCATTTGTTCACCCTGTCCCATCGCTTTCGCTCCCCTTCCTTCGTTTCGTTTTTTGTTTCTCACTCCTTTCTTAAGTATGCCTTATTTGCGCAGATGTGTCAATAGATGCGCAAAATCTTCTGTCTGCAACTGTCAAAACGTTAAATATCCGGTTCTTCATTCATAATTGATTCAATAATCATACCTACATTGCTGCTAACCTTTCCCTTTATCTGATGGATATCCTGATTAATCCGCTTCTCTTGCCGTATCGCTACCATGACATGTTCCGCCAGATTTCCTATATCTGAATTCTTCTTCGCATTCATCCCCGTCGCCTCCAGCAAAACCTTGTACGCATATCCATACCGATTCTTTTCATCCAGCTTTAAAAAATTTTCTTCATTTCCCTCAATGTATTTCTCATAACTTCCACCGATATGGAGCAGCAGAAAAAGTTCAAATCCAGGATTCGACACCGCTGCAATATCTGACTCTTCAATAGCCCTGATCAACTCTTCATATCCCTGAACCTTTTCTTCAAAAATATCTCCATCAAAAACAATGACCAATTTATCCCGGTTAGAATCAAATTCATTTTCCGGGATCTCTTTCTGTCTCACCGCAAACTCAACTAAGTTTTTGGCAAAAGAAACGTTCTTATCATTTCCTGTCTTTTCCCACAAGCGAATATCAATCAACGGATGAATTCCTAATTCTTTTCTGATATCAATTAATTTTTCAAAGTAGAACGTCTCTGTATTTGCTCCTTCGCAGATAAAAAAATATTTTCGAAAGGGTTCTACCTGCTCTTCCCGATCCGACGGGCGAGAATTCCAATTTGTATACGTGTGTACAGGCATAATTTATCCCTCCTTTCGAAAAGCAAACTGCCTGAATACAGGAATCGCGCCATACCTTCCTTCCAAATACGCTTTACTCAGCTTCTTGTCATACCGTTCCTTAAATCGATCCAGCGAATATATCTTACTGGCATTATCTGCGTTTCTTTCAACAAACCAAATCTCATCCCGCCGAAACAGCGCCTGATCCATAATCGCATCTTCGTGAGTTGTAAATATCAGCTGCATCCGTTCGCTATCATGCGCTTCCATAAAAAGCTTCAAAAAATGTTCCGTAAGCTTTGGATGCAGGCTCCGTTCAAGCTCATCAACAACAAATACCGTGTCTTCTCGTTTTGTTATCAGCATATCCAAAAGATCGAAAAGGCGCTTCGTTCCATCTGATTCTTCGACAAAATTGAAATCAAACATGGATTTTCCATGTTTCAAAACCAACGTGGTAATCTCCGGCTCTGTATTCCCCTTAATTCGAATGTTAAAGAAACCGCCTTCCATCCGCCAGGTCATCTGTATCTGCGGCAGCTTGGTCATCTGCATCTGTTTCTGCAGATTCGTGAGGATATCCGCCAATATCTCCGCCGGAATCATTTTGCTCATTTCCTCCACACTGATAACCTTCGTCTTAATCTGACTGACGCCGGTATCAAAAGTCTGAATAAGCCTGCTGATATTCTCCAAAGACTCTTCATTGTAATATGCGGCCGTATTCGAAATCGCAATATTCGGATTAATTACAATAATATGATTTATGAGCCAATCAAAGGTTTGGCAGAAAAACAAAAGCTTCGAATCCGGCATATATTTCTTACCGCGGTTCATTTCCGCCAAAAACAGCTGCGTGTTGTGGCCAGCAAAGTCTTCAGCATATACGTTAAATCTGTTCTTTTCAGAAATTGTCGGATTGACGCCATCTCCCAAAACAGGAACCTTATTCCCCTCTCGAATAAACAGATTATGTGCAGTACCATCCTGCATCAATTCAAACAGCCATTCCTCCGTAATCTTCCTGCTGCTTAAGATAGCCGAAAATCCATATGCATAAAATTTATCACCTACAGTAAACTGCAGTTCAAACATGCTTTCTCTGTCCTTATTTTCCTGCCTGTTTCTGCAAAAATCATTCAGAGAATTCACAGGAAGGCCTTCCATAAGAACACTTTTTATAAACGCTACAGCCGCAACCAAATTCGATTTGCCCGATGCATTTGCGCCATATACTACACCATATTTCAGAATATTCGTCTGCTTGATCTTCATCCGATGGTTCTTATTGCCCTGTATTTTACTTGAGGACAGCATAGACAATTCTTCTTTTTTGTCAAATGATTTAAAATTTTCAACAGACACTTTAATCAGCATCGACACACCTCCACGCTCATCTTTTTTCAGTTTTATTATACGTCTATTTTATGCAGCAATCAACATTTACATCCTTATTTAGAGAATTTTTCTCTGCAAAACGCATTCATTCACCAATTCTGCCTATCAATCCAGAGAAATGGCTTCTCTGTGTTCTCAATTCTCATTTATCCAGTGAAAAAGTGTACGTTCGGCGCACACTCGTGCCGGAGCGCAGCTGCGCCAGCAGCCATATTTCTTTGCGCGGAGTGCATCTTCCTTGCGGAACATTTTTATTTAATAGGAAACACTGTTTCCTATTAAATAAAAATGCCATGCGCACCCAACGATACACATGGCAACGTGAAAGGCGGGAGCTAATCGCTCCCGCCTTCCCGATTAAAATTTTAAAATTAGTCCTCGACCTTAACGATCTCTCTCTTATTGTAGCTTCCGCAGGCCTTGCATACTCTATGGGGCATCATCAGCGCGCCGCACTTAGAGCACTTTACCAGGTTGGGAGCGCTCATCTTCCAGTTCGCTCTGCGGCTGTCTCTTCTCGCCTTAGAGGATTTATTCTTTGGGCAGATAGACATGGTTCACACCTCCTTAAACTGTTTGAAAATATCCTGGATCACGGACATCCTTGGGTCCGGTACGCTGTCGTCGCATCCGCAGGAGCCCTGATTCAGGTTCTTCCCGCACTTACGGCAAATGCCTTTGCAGTCCTCTCTGCAGAGAACCTTCATGGGCAGGTTCACCATAAGCTCGCTGGCGATCAGCCGGTCTACATCCAGACTATAACCGCTTACATAGGGTTGTT
>JAGHER010000010.1 GCA_017889125.1 Lachnospiraceae bacterium | reverse complement strand
TGCGACGCTCTACCGACTGAGCCACAGCAGCATCTCAATGCTTCAGAAGTGATACTCACTTCATGAGACTTAGGTATTCTATCATAAGTTTTCGAATTGTGCAAGACAATTTTGAATTTTTTTTGTGCGAGTTTCGCGTAACTTTTTGCAGTATTTTTAATTATTTTCTGATAATGGGTTTAAAAAAGAATTTTTTGAGGGGGAAGGGAAATGAGTTATTTTGAAAATGAAGAAAATAAGACCAGAATATCCGCAAATAATATGCAGTTTTTTCGTGAAGGGGAGAAAACGCCTCAGGAGATGGTGCTGTTTTTAAAGGAGGGGGCTATTTTCCGAAGCTTTGATTATCTGCTCCGCCAGCTTTATCCGGAGGAGGATCTGGGGAAAAGACTGACGGAAGGGCTTGAGGAAATCACCGGAGAGAGCCATGACAGCGTGTCCCGCAAGGTACGGAACTGGCTGAAAGGGAAAAATATTCCGAAAAACAGGGAGCTGCTGTTTCAGATCTGCTTTGTGCTGGAGCTGGACGAGCCTTCGGCAAACCGGCTTTTGGCCTATGCGTCGGAGACGGGAATCCATTACCGGAATCCGAAGGAGTTAGTCTACGCCTACGGACTGCGGATGGGCCTTTCCTATGGGGAGACGGTGGAACTGAATGAACGGGAAATGAAAGTCTATGGGCCGGAAATGGAAAAGGGCCAGTCGGGAAAACGTGCGTCCATGTACACCAGGATGGTGCGGGAGGCCTTTGACGAGGTGTGGTCGGAGGAAGAGCTGACGGCATTTTTCCAGGAATATGGAGAGGAACTTGGCACGCTGCATGAGACGGCCTACCAGGCATTTTTGTCCATGCTGCAGAAGCTCCAGCGGCCAGCGGATCTGGAGGACGGCGCCCGTGAGGCGCGGTATACGGTAGAGGAAATCCTGAACAGCTACATCCGGATGAAGGTGCCGGAGACGAAAAAGGTGGGGGATTATTCCCTGCTGCAGCGCCTGATGAAGAAGTACTGGCCAAATGAAAGCAGCCTGTTAAATATGAAGAACTGCAGAGAGGATGTGGGGCGCAAGACCATTATGCTCCTTCATCTGGTGACAGAAATGCTGGAAACGGAGGCGGAGGATGAGGAGGATTTCCTCTGGGATGAGTGGGAGGAGGACGATCCCGACGCCCTTCTGGAAGAACGGATTGCCCAGATGGATCTGCTGTTAGAGCGGTACGGGATGAATCAGCTGGACTCGGGAAGTCCCTTTGATCTGGCAGTAATGTACGCCATGCAGGCTGGGGAAACGGATTTTATGAGCGACCGGATGATGCAGGTGCTGAACCTTCTTTTTGAGGGGGATGAGGAGTGAGAGAAGGAATTGGAGATTGGTTGAGGGAGAATGAGGATTAAGGGAGAGGGAGATTGAATGGAGAGCAAGGATTAAGGGAGAGCGAGATTTAAGGGAGAACGAGGATTAGGATAGGGCGAGACGGAGATGGAGGTTCGGAAAAAAGTTGGAGAATCCTTTGATGCCGCTCTTATAATAGAATCGTAATAAACGAATACGGGAAAATTTTGCGAGGGGAGGGGAAGGCATGCAGAGACGATCGTCGAGACAACCAAGGCAGCCTGGGGAAATTCTCAGACTGGGCGGGCAGGAATACCGCCTGGAGAGTGTACAGGGCCAGGGCGGAAGCGCCGTGGTGTACCGGGCCTGCTATGAGGACCGGCTGAGCAGAGGAGTGTTTCACCATGTTTTAATCAAAGAACTGTTTCCCAGCGCTCCCAGGGGAGGAATCTGGCGCAGCCAGACGGGAGAGGTGATGGTTTCACCGGAGGCCAGGACGCAGATGGACAGCTGCCGGAAAAGCTTTGAACAGGGAAATCAGATCAATTTAAAGTTACTGGAGCAGTTGCCGGAACAGGTTTCCGGAAATCTGAATTCTTACGAGGCATACGGCACCTTGTATTCGGTGCTCTATGTCCACGGCGGCATGATTTTGGAGGAAATGCTGGAGCAGAAGGGGGAGGACTTAAGCCTTAAGGAGGCGGCACAGATTTTGCTGCGGATTCTGGATGCGCTGGAGGTCTTCCATGAGAACGGACTGCTTCATCTGGATGTGAGCCCCGACAATATCCTTATGCTGCCGGGTCAGGCCATGCTGATTGATTACAACAGCGTGTGGTCCCTGGATGAGGAAAATAAGGAAGAATGGTTTTTCAGCGAGAAAGCGGGCTACACGGCTCCCGAGGTACGGCGGCGCCGTATCCGGGAGATCGGCCCGCCAGCGGATCTGTACGCCGCCTGTGCGGTCTTTTTCCGGATGGTGACGGGGCGGAGGATGTCCCAGGAGGAGGAAGTGGGGAAGGAGTTAAATAAAGCCTTTCCCAGGAGCTTAAGGATCTTTCAGGAGGAGCCGGATTCTGCTGTCTGGCAGGCGGTGCATATTGCGCGAAGGGGCCTGCACCTTCTGGCCAGGAAGCGTTACCAGAAGGTGGCCCAGATGCGGGAGGACGTGGAGGAGCTGATCCGCCGGATTGAAGGGCGGGGAATTTCCAAGAGCGCGCTGTGGGAAAGCAGCAGGAGAACTTTTAAGGGGCTGCAGTGGAAGGAAGAGGATCATTTGGAGCAGCGGGTGCAGATGGAGTATGGTGGAGGGCACTTATGGGGACATCTGGAGCGGGATAAGGCCCGTGCAGGGGCGCTGTCAGAGTTAGGGAAGGCCCGTGCAGGGATGCAGCTGAAGCAGGAGGATGCCTGCCTGGAGACAGCGCCGGAGATGAGGAGACTTCGCCCAGACGTGCTGTCGGAGACGGAGATTATCGGCCAGCTGGCTGCCGGCGGAAAAATTTTGCTGCACGGCCCCGGGGGAATGGGAAAGACTTCTTTTTTAATGGAAATCTGGAAAAACGGGGTGAAAAGCTACCGGCCGGACAGCCCGGTGACCTTGTATGTACCTTTGGCTGATTATCAGGAGGCGGGGCAGGAGCCTTACTATATCCGCCGTTTTCTGCTGAAAGGCCTTGGTTTTGAACATGAGCGGCAGGGGATGGAGGAGGCTTTTCACCAGCTGGATCAGCTGCTGGCCCAGAAGGAGGCCAACTGTATTATCCTTCTGGACGGGCTGAATGAGGCCGGAAGCCGGAGAGAGAATCTGCTGCGGGAGATTGAAGAGATCGGAAGACTGGAGGGTGCAGGAATCCTGGTGACCGACCGGACAGACGGGGTGCAGGAGTATGGACTGCGGGGATTTGTCCCGGGCCGCCTGATGGAGCTGACCGAGGAGCAGGTGAAGGCGCGGATACGGATGTGGAATCTGCCTTTGCCAGAGGACGCTGTGCTGTCCCTGCTGCAGAATCCCATGATGCTTTGGCTGTATGGGCAGACTGTTCTGGGCGATGAGGAGAAGGCGCGGGAAGGTGCAGAAACGGGAAATGAGGACGCGGCTGGTGGTTGGGCAGCACGGGAGAACCAGAACTGGGACGAAGTGCAGAATGAGCAGGAGAGTCAGCGCTGGGGCGAGGCGCAGAAGGGGCAGGAGAACCAGCGCTGGAGCAAGGATGCTCTTCTTGGCGCCTACTTAGAGCGGCTGTGCTCCGCCTCTCTGCGCACCTTTTCTGGGGATCAGCCGGAGCAGCTGCGGCAGATGTATCTAATCCGCTGTCTTCTGCCGGAAATCGGCCTGGAATTAAAACGGCAGAAACGGACTCTTCTTACCCTGGAAGAACTGTACCAGCCGGTGAGCCGGAGCTTCCGCAATCTGCGCAGCAGGGACTTTTCCATGGCATTTCCGGAATTTTTGGGCAAATCCCGGCTGATGCTTCAGGGAGTGGCAGGCGAAGCGGAATGGTTTGATTATGCCGTATCTGAGCAGCTTACCGAGCGCCTGAATCTGCTGCATGTAAGCAGCGGCGGCAGCTACGGTCTTCTTCATGATAATTTTATCGATTATCTGGCAGACCAGGGCGAGGAGAACCGGAAACGGATCCGGGGAGTGCGCAGAAAGCGGCTTCGGGGGCGGGCAGCCGCCGGGATACTGGCTGCGGCCCTCCTTCTGGGAACCGGGACAGTGCTGTGGCAGCGGTACGGAACAAAAGGCTATTCCGAGCAGGAAAAGCTGGTATTCCGAAACGCCGCCCAGCGGCTGATGATGAATGTGCAGATCCTGGATCTGCAGCTGATGAACCAAAACCTGATTCTGGAGGACGCCGGAAGCGGCAGGGTGCTGGATGGGGATGCATTTGCCTGCCAGTCTCTTCAGGAGTCCATTGAGCGAAAACTCCAGGATATGGAAAGCGAGCGGGCTATGGCCAATGAAGGCAGCCGTCTGGTGGATGCCCTGGAGGAGATGGGAACGGAAGTGCCGCTGGATACCTTGCAGGAACTGTACGGAAAATCTGAGGAGATGGCGGTCATCATGCGGGATGGCCTGGCCTACCTGGAATACTGCCTGTGCAGTCCGGACAGCCCTTACACTGACCGGAATAAGCGGGAGCCTCTGGTGGAGGCCTATGAGGATTATCTGGATGCCTATGCCAGAGAATGCTACGTGCAGCTGAGCCTGGTGCTGTATCACATGGAGCCGGAAGCTGCCCAGATGGTTCAGGAGGCGGTGGCCCAGATGAGCGTAATGAAGAAGTATATTTTGGAGTATCCCTTAAGCGGGGTGACGGAGGAGGAGCTTGAAAACCAGCTGAATGCCGCTGTTAATCAGAAAAAGGACACCAAAGCTGTGCTGCGGCACAGGAATTTTCCAGTGGATGACGGGGTGTGGTGATCGGGAATAATCCAACGAAAAATGTGATTGTTTGTGATCTGTGAACTAGAGAGCATGCGGGAGTTTTTCAATGGTTTTCATCCAAATGTTATGCACAAATAAAAGGCATGATTAAAAAGCATGGAGAGATAATTGAATGAGGAGAATGAGCGAGAGGAAAAGGAAAAAAAGCACAAAAGCGATAATGTCATCGCTGTGTCTCGCGGCATCTGTTGCTGCGCTGGCATTATCCGGCTGCGGCGTGGAGAGTACGGGGGGAGTCAGTGGAGGCCGAGCGGAAAATAGTGCTGGAACCAACACGGGAAGCGATGACGAAAACAGCGCTGGAACCAACACAGGAAATGGTGCCGGAATCAATTCCGGAACCGCTCCAGAATATATGGAAATTGTGGATGATATGGCGCCGATTATCCTGACCATGGATCAGGAAAGCCTGGCCTATGACCAGATCCTGGAAAAGATTGGCACTTATGTTGAAGATCCTCAGGCCGTGGGTGCGGAGGAAACCAGGGAGCTGGTGCAGGCGGCCATTGCAGATTTTGAGTCGGCAGCCCAGGAAGCCGAACCTTATGCGATGGAGGAGGACTTTGCCAAACTGTTGATTGCGTGGGGGATAGATCCGGAAGAATATCAGATGAACGCAGATGCCAGGGAAAGCAATCTTGGCCGGTATATTACCCGGCTCCAGACTATGGATGGATTTCTGGAGCTGGAGGCGTGGTATGAGAATACAGAGGCGGACTCAGATTTTGCCTATATGTATGCGTACAATCTGAAGGAGCAGGAGTGTCTCCGGGGCTATGAATACTATAGTGCCAATTACTGGTTTGCAGACTGGGAGGAAGAAGCGGCAGCTTATGCCCAGGAACAGATTGCCGGAAAGCTCCAGTCCTTCGTGACGGAAGCGTCTGTGTGGGAATCCAGCCGTCAGGCGGTGGAGCAGAAGATGCTGGTGTATTTAGAGGAACTGGAGGATCAGACCGAAGAGATGGCCGCCCATATTGGCCAGGCTCAGGAAGAACTGTACCGGCTGGAGAAGGAGCTGAATGAGCAGTTGGAAGGCGGTGGGGAGTAAAATGGGGTCAGAGATGGCAGAGGTTGCTGCACAGGGGGTGCGAGGTGAAATTCTGCTTTTGTTTGCACTGTTCGTCTGGCTGATTTTTTTCATCATTTACCGGTCAAGCCCAAGAAGCCGGATGAATCGCTGGTGCTTTGTCAGCGGCCTGATCTTTGGCACTGGGGTGATGAAGGAATATTTGTACTATGAGCTGGGGCCGGGACTGATTGCCAAAGGGATCTGGAGTACAGCGTTTTCGCAGATGCTGTATTCTCTGCTCAGCGCGGTATTTTATTATCTGGCTATGCCTCCGGCTCTGATTTTCTGCCTTTGTTTTTGTCATCTGGACAAAAAGCGGCCAAGGCTGTTTTCTGGGCTTTGCGTTGTGGTTTTTCTGCCAGCCCTTTTATTCGCGCTGCGCTATCCCTGCACCCGGACGCTGGCTTTTCAGCAGGATCCAGTATTTTGTCTGTCAGTGGCGGTTTATGAATGGTGTTATGGTCTGATCTGCATGGCACTTCTCCTTTGTGCTTTGTGGAAAGAGCGGCTGAGCGGATATTTTCGACAGCGGCTTATGGCTGCCTCTGCCCTTCTCATCCCGTTGATCTGCTGGCTGGTGGCTGCTTTCCCCTATCATGTATTTGGCGGGCTGTCTTTAAGGAAGCTTTGGCAGATTAATGTGGTGGTTGTCGCTGCTGTGCTGGTCTATTTGGTGTATCATCTGTTTCACGGTGGTATTTGGGGCATCCGCTTTCGCTGGGAGCGGTATGCCTGGGAGGATGAAGCCAGCGTAATTCAGAAAAATGCCGGATATGTGGCCCATGCGTTAAAAAACGAATTGTCTAAGATGGAGTGGAGTCTGGACTCTCTGCATCAGCAGGGTATTTCCACCTGGGAACTGGACATTATTCGTAATTCCACCAGCTACCTGAAGCGCTTTCTCTACGAAACCCAGATTTATTCTGACAAAATATCGCTGCATCTGGAGGAATGCCAGGTCAGCCAGCTATTTGCAGAAGCGATCCGGCAATTCCAGGAGAGGAGGCCGGAAAAAGGCCATGTTTCTGTGGATACCTGCGATCCACGGCCTCTCCTCTGTGACCGGATTCATCTGCAGGAGGTGCTGCGCAATTTACTGGACAATGCAGCCGAGGCTGCTGGGGAGAATGGAGAAATCCAGCTGGCTTATCGGTACCAGAAGGGATTTTGGGGAGGAAAAGCCTGTATCCAGGTGAAGGATAATGGGAGAGGAATCGCCAGAGCAGACCGGAGCCGGATTTTTGAACCCTACTATACAACAAAGGGAACTAATCGCAATATGGGCCTGGGCCTGTTCTACTGCAGGAACGTGATGGATGCCCATAAAGGAAGAATCGAGGCGGAGAGTCAGGAAGGGGAGGGAAGTGTATTTACTCTTTGGTTTCCCGGCAAAAACGGCAGCGCTGGGAAAAGGAATGAAGAAAAGAATAGTTAATTGCATGCATGGGAAGACCATAAAATCAAAAGAAGAGGATAATAGGGCTGGCAAAAGCTTAAAGCTTTTTTGCCAGCCCTTTCATGTAAGCAATCGCCAGTTTTTTATCTTCCGCGGAAAGCGCAGTAAAAAGTGACAGACATGCAGACTGCTCTTCAGTCAGACAGGAATGGCTGACGTCAGGCGCAAAAAATTCCGCTATGGAAATACCAAATCCGGCACATAGCTTCTGAAGCGTCAGAAGAGAAGGCTGGTTCTGCTTGTTGAGCATGGTGTTTAGCGTTGAATAAGTAATTCCGGACGCTTTCGAGAGATGGTAGTAGGACCATTTCCGCTCAGCGCACAGCTCCCGAATCCGTTCGAGGGCATTAAATTCCGTCATGCAGAACCTCCTTATTGTAAAAATACAGTCATCCAAAAGAAATGAATTTTGGCCTTGGTTACATCATAGCTGAATTGAACGGAAACGTATAGATATGAAAAATCGTCATTTTATTATAACGAAAAAACGTTATAAAAAGAAAAAATGTGAGTGCAGGGAAACAGAACATGGAATGGAAGAACGGTGAGGCGAATGATGGGAAAAAAGATAAGTATTGTAACGATAATACGTTGAATAAATAACGTTATTTTGATATATTCAAAGAATAATTATTAGTTCAAAACCGTTAAGGACAGACAATATTAAAAGCGGATGGAGAAAAGCGGGAGGAGATGTTGGAGGATGGAAAAAACACGGATACTGATTGTGGAGGATGACCTGGATTTTTGTCAGTTGATCTCCCAGGTGATTGGAAGAGAGAAAGATATGGAGGTGGTTGGGATTTGTCAGACTGGCCAGGAAGCCCTGAATGAGGCAAAAGATAAAGAGCCGGATATGGTGCTGATGGATTTAAACCTTACAGGAAAGGAGCTGGACGGGATAAATGCCGCCAGGCGGATCCGTCTGGAAACCAAAGCCAAAGTGATTATCCTCACGGCCTATGATGCGCCAGATACCGTGATTGAGGCCAGTACTGGCGCCCTGGCTTCCGGTTATGTGCTGAAAGATCAGTTTTTCATGCTGGTGCCCACCATTCGCCAGACGATGCTTGGCCCTACACCCCAGTCCCACATGATCTGCGCCTGCCTGCTGAACGTGTTGTCCCCTGCAGAGAAAAGTGTTTTCTGGGGAATGCTGGGAAAAAAGGTGAAGGTTCATTCTTCGCACAAAACTATTGCCAATCAGCAGACCAGCGTCCTGCGAAAACTAAAGATGGCTAACCGTCAGGAACTGCTCCATGTATTCGATGCATATTTTCATGGACATGAGGGGTATATGCAGGTTACAGAGGGAGATTGGGGATGAAGAAGAGGAAATGATTCCTAAAAATTTTGGGAACATAAGGGGAAAATTGTATGATAAGATTGGGATATGGGGGGATTGATACAGAAAAATGCAGATGAATAGAGAAAAATGAAGATTCATCTGCATTTCGGTGTATCAATTGCATAGAGACGTTTGAGAAGGCACTGTGACGGCTTTTCTTAAACGTTTTTCTTTTAAGTATTGGGTGCTGCGAAAGAACCTGCCGGATAAAAAGGAGGAGGAAAAAACTTTCAGAATGAGAAAAAAGGGATGTTAAAGTAAAGACAGGCAGCAGGGACATAATAAAAAGCTGATGTTGCTGCAGAAAATGAATAAAGGAGGACAATTGTATGGCGATGGAAGTGGTGGCAAAAAAAGGATTAGAAGAGGCCAAAAAGCAAAAAAGGATTGCAGAGCAGGCGAAAAAAGTTGAAAAGGAAAAGCGCATTTTAGACGGAGTAGTAAGAAGAGCGGAGATGAATGGAGGGCCTAGTGCAAAGAATTTGAGTGAAATTAAGTACCAGTCAAGAGCATTGGAGAAAGCATCAAGAGAATTGGATAGATTGAAGAAATAAGCTGGATATGCAAATAACCACAGAGAGGATGGCGTGATAACAATGGCTGAGACAAACAATGGTCAGATGGGGCTGGCATTTGCAGAGGCAAAAGAAAAGATGGCACTGGAGATGAAGGAGGTTTATCAGGACATTTTCCAGAACATTAAAACTTTGGATATGGCGGAGCTGGCAGGCCAGATTCCCATGCAGGAATCAATGAAAATTAATCGCTATATGCGAACCCTGAGACAGGACTTAAAATCGGTTGCCGTGGCGGAGTTAATCCGCTGCGGCCTCCCCTCCTATGAAACCGAGGTCACATGGGCCAGCATCATGCAGCAGGTGGGATTGCCGCAGATCGAACTGTGCAGAAAAGAGGCACTTAGCGGCAGTGATAAAAAAGAGAGAGCGGATGGTTCTGCTGCTCATGCAGAAGAGCGGCGGGACAAGGATAGGGAACGGAGACAGCTGGAGCAGAGGCGTAATCAGTATGCAGCGGTGATGGCTGCGGGAGCAGCTGTGGAGGTTGTATCCTGGCTGACGGTGCCTGGATGGGGAATGGTAGGAATCCTGGCAAAGGGGGCTGGAATCGTGGTAATGGCAGCTGGTGCTATGGGAACGTATACCTCCCAGCAGAAAATCACGGAGATAGACAGGATATATACGGCCGACAGACAGGCGGCGGACCGGCAGAAACAGGTCAGCCAGCTGGCTGAGACGATTTGCCAGAAACAATGTGAGCGAAATACGAAGATTATTGGGGACTGGATCGATCAGGTTGCTTCTGAGACGGAGAAGCAGTATATAAACAGGAGTGAGCGATGAAATTACTGATCATAGATGTGGATTGCCGAGATTTGTTCCTGGATTTGTCCCTGCTTCCGAAACGCATTCATCTGGATGATTGCCAGGTTTTAACTATCGAAGAGGCAAATGCGGACAAGATAAAAGAAATCCAGCAGGATGGAAAATGGGAAAAGTGCATCTTTTTTACTCAGCTTTCTGGTGGGGTAAAAAAGTATCACAAAGATTTTGTGATGAAGAATAGCGCATGCCGGTGTTGGATGCTTGTAGTTTTGGACCAGGATAAGCCAAGGCTTCGTTCTCAGCTGCTGGAACAGCTTGATGATGTGTTTTCTCAGCTTCCGATTTTATATGAGGTGGTTTTTGACCGGTCGGACAGTCTGGAAGAAACGGCCAAAACTGCGGGATATCTGGCCGGAGCAGAGAGATCCTGTCTGGTGGTTTCACGGAATGAAAGGCTGGCGAATCAAGTGGTAAACGTACTTGGAGCCTGGCTTCCGGAGTGGAATCTGATCAGCTGCAGTGGAGATTTTGAGAATGCCTTCCGGTATCGGGACGGGATTTTGATGGTAGGAGAGCGGGAAGAGGATTTTCACGTACCGCATCCATTGATTGGATCGGGACAGGTCCTGTTTTGGTTAGAGGAGAATGATGCAGAACATCAGGGGCGGAATCGAAAAGCTCTTCAGCAGCTGCGGCAGAGCCTGAATGATTTTGGATGGGATTTGGCTGATTTTGAGCAATGTGCATTTTGCAGCAGCTTGGCTTATGAGACGTTTGCCCAGAGGATTCAGGAGGGCAGTAATTCCTGGCTTTCTCTGAGAGAAGACCTAGAGTTTGTTATGTGGGATGCGTACGGCCTTCCGATGCTGGCTAGTGAATATACGGAGAAGAATATCAGACAATTTCTGGAAGAACATTGCTGCTTCCCCTGTATAGCAGAAATTGTGCAAAAGTAAAAAGAAAGGACATATATACAAATGAAATTCGATACATCGACAATGCAGGCAGAATCCGTGCTTCAGGAGGAGGGGACATTGCCGCCTAATGCGGATCTGCCGGACAAGATGCAGGCTGTTTTTTATCGTGAAGGTGTCCGTCTGCTGAATGTGGTCAGCAGTCTGGGGCTGGAGAAGACAAAGGCGTTTTATGAATTAGACAAAGGTCTTCAGGATCTGAAACGGTTCACGTATAATGTAGGCTTTGCTGGAGAACAGTCCTGTGGAAAATCAACGGTAATTAATTCTCTGATCCAGTATCCGCTGATGCCGACTTGCAGGCTGGCGACAACCAGCAAAGTTGTGCGGTTGATGTATGGGGAGAAAATTCGGATTATCGCGACGGATGATGAAACACAGAAACGGGTGTTGGATATAGACTGCTCTGCCATTTCAGAAGAACAATTTCGTCTTCTGAAGGAATATGCGGTTATGGCTAATTCCCTGATGATTATTGAGACGCTTCAGTATTTTACCAGCAAAGATCTGGTGGAGGAGAAGCCTGCTGCGCAGGATCTGGAGATGGAGCGCAGTGATCCAAAGCATGTGGCTGCCCTGCTGTTAATTTTGCTGTCTGTGTATGTAGGCGAAGATTTCAAATGCAATAAAGCGAACAGAAAACGGGTAATGGATCAGCGGTTTAAATTACTGCGGTTCTTCGGCATACCGGAAAAGGCCGTTAATTATTCGGTTATGGTGCAGTGGAACTGCGATCTCCTGCGGAGCGGCCTGCTGATTACGGATCTTCCCGGACTGGGTGCTGTGGCAGACGGCGGAGTGGTAAACGGAAAACGGCTGAAAGGACATGCAGATATCACCAGGGAAGCAATCAAGTCGGTGGATGCCATGGTTTTTCTGGCAGTTGGTGAAATGCATGGAGTCGCTTTAGATGCCATCAGAGAAATGCTCAGCAGCACGAAGCTCAAAGAAGTGGTAAATAAGGGAAACAGGATTATTCCAGTGCTGAATAAGGCGGATATGATTCGAGGCGAGCGGGGACGGAGTACGGTTCTGAATTCCTATGTGGATATTCTGGCCAATGCCAATGTGCAGAAAAAGCAGGAGGATATCCGGTTATATTCTGCGATTTTTGGTGAATATGCATTTGAGGGAATTGATTTTACAAGAACGCAGTTTTATCTTGCGCAGCAGGAGGAAATGCGGAATGCCTTGCAGATGGTTCTGGGAGATGAACTGAGCGAGGATGATATGCAGGAGAAGGTAATAAACGGCCTGAAAAAGAAGTTAAAAGGCAAATACGATACTTCCGGAATCGAGGAGCTGAAAGAATTTTTTCGTACAATCTGTATTCAAAGAGGAAAATACGAACGAGAATTATCCGTGCTGTCTTCGATAAGGCAGCTGATCAGCAGTACCCTTCTTCCGGCAAGGACGATGGCAGCCAATTACCAGGCGCTCTGCAATATATCCAATGAGGTGACGATTGAGGTTTCGCAGAAGCTTCAGGCAGAAATCCTGGAAATGATGGGGACGGCAGTACGAGAGCTGGACTACAGCATCGAGAAAGTGGTGCGGCGGATGTCTGCGGCGGAGAGTATGGTAAATCAGGCGCCGGTCTATTATGAGAACGCTTTTGAGGTATCTTTGCAGGAATACAAGGAGAGGAATAAGGAAATTGCCGATCGGTTTGAGCTTTTCATGTACAGTGCCCGGATTGATGTGGTCCCAAGCAGTAATTATGATACATACCAGGAGCTTTTGAAACAGATTAAGATTATGTCAGTTGATCTGACGAATGTCAACCGTCAATATGAAAAGGCGCTGCAGTTTGTAACCGATGAGGTGGATGGAATTTACGAGGCAGCACTTGATAATCTGAGGAATTTCAAGGGGAAATTTCCTGAAAGGATTCAGCAAATTGTGTCCACGCACAAGATAGATGAAAATGAAGCCAGCATCCAGGAGCCGTTGAATATGCTGCAGAATAATTTGATTCAGTTTCTTGATGCTCAGCTGGAGGAAGTCGGGCAGACGATGAAGGGACGGAGAGCAAATCTGACTGATGCGGGAAATGATGCGATTAATGAGATTATTGATTTAAACAGCAAGGCAGTGAAGGCCTATACAGAACCGATTATTAACAGCATGAGTGATCTGATCCATGGAGGCGTTGTTTTCAAAAGCAGAGACTACCTGACAATTGATGGCGATGATGGCCTGATGAAAAAGCTGAATGAGCTTAGCTTATCTACAAATGATCGAAAGACGATTAAGAGCGATGTAGAGTTTACTGGAGCAGAGCGGATTAATAACCATCTGGATGCATGGTGCAAAGAAGCAGAGGATGACGTGAAGTCTGTATATGTGACCATGGCTGACCAAATGAAAAAGTTATTGGATAATACAGTCGGCAGTCTCAGTGGAACCGCAGATGACAATAAGGCCTATTACAAGAAGGTAAAGGAGCAGGCGGATTGCTTAGAGCAGGCAGCACGGATGTTCCGGGATCAGGCGCAGCCTCTGGTAGATGAAATGATTGCCGGGACAAATGAGGCTGACTGGAAGAGATACGGGAGTAATCTTCTGGCGGGAATAGTAAAAAAGGAAGAAAATGATGAAATCGATGGATAAACTTAAGCTGCCGGAGCAAATCTTAGATCGAATCTCATGTCTGCGGGGGCGTATGGCTGATGAGAAGATGAGACACTTCTATCAGAAGGCTTTTCAGGAATTCTCAATCAGCAGGCCGGAGGAGTCCGGAATCTCGGAAATCGAGATTCCGGATCTTAAAGAAGCGGAGCGTATGCTGGCTCCAGAGCTGCCGTTGACGGAAATAAACGGGGATCAAATGCATTTGCTGGTCAGGACGCTTGGTAAAAAAGCAGTCAACAAGCAGAAGCAGGAAACAGAAAAGGAGATTTTGCGAAATGCCAGGACAATGGCGCGGGTGCTGGCGGGGTATCAGGAAGAGATAAGCCTTACTCTGTCCAGCGCGAAAACGGGGGATGGGGATACAAATATACAGTTTATTGTGTCCGGGCCGAAGGATACTGGCGAAGCAATGAATGCCATGATTCGCGGCGTATACGGAAGGGCGAAAACAGAGGCGGCTGCAGAGGAGTCAGGACATCGGCTTAAGGTTTATGCAAAAGCCCGGAAATCAGGGTGGAACAGTAAAGAAATCCATCAGATGAAGGAACAGGAACGGCATTCCTGGATTACTGCAGTGACCAGTTCTCTTCCAGAAGATAGTACCTATACGGTGCAGATTCATCTTCAGCCAGCAGAAGACAAGAAGGATGCTCTGCAGCTGCGTCTGGAGGAATTGGCACAGATGTACAATCAGCTGAAATTTTACGGGGAAATCAGCTGGAACCGTGCCATGACGCTGGGAGAAAATCGAAACCAGATGAAAGAGCATTTCATTAAAGAAACGATGAAACTGGTCAATTTGGAAGATGTATATACCTATGGGGATAATTACACAGAAAATTTTTCTCTGGGAAGCAAGGAAATTAAGAAGGAGATACTTTTGCTTCTGGACGAACTGGAATATGAAATGCTTCGGACCAAAAAGATGCTGTACCAGGGTTGTTTTACGGTGAGCGTAAGCGTAACTGCGGAGTCAGAGGAGACCCTGCAGGCAGTTATATCCATTCTCTCAGGAACCATGGAACAGGAGCAGATTCATCTGACATGGGGAGTACAGCCTGCTGCAGCGATGCAGGGATACACGGAAGAAATTCTTCCCTTCCTCCTGTTCCCCACCGGAGAATACGCAGGCTTTGCCTTTGTGGAAAATGAAAGCTTCTCCTTAATTCCGCCGGATCAAGATGGGTTGGAGATCGGCCATGTTTTGTGGAATGATGAGTCAGTGTCAAAATTTTCACTGCCCGGACGAACACTGAATCGCCATGCATTTATTGCTGGTATGACTGGTGCAGGAAAAACAAACACACTGTTTAACATTATCGAAGGAGTAGGACTCCCATTTCTGGTGATCGAGCCGGTAAAAGGAGAGTATCGTGCTCTTCGCGGACATTATCCGGAGTTAAAGGTCTGGGTAATGAAAACTGCAGGAGGAGAAGGAACGGAGATTCTTCGTGTGAATCCTTTCTGGTTTCCGGAGCATGCAAATCTGGCATTCCATATTGACAGCATAAAGACGATTCTATCCTCCGCTTTTGAATTAAGTGCGGCGATGCCCAATATTTTGGAACAGTGCCTGTATCGGATTTATGTGAAAGCAGGATGGGATCTGATTACCAATGAGAATTTGTACCGGGGAAAGCTGCCGGAAGAATATTTGTATCCAGATTTTGATGATCTGTGCAATGAGATTGAGGATTACCTGGATCATGCTGAATTTGGGGAAGAGGTGATGGGGAACTACAAAGGCGCTCTCCTGACGCGTATGCGCTCCTTTGTCAATGGCTTTAAAGGAATTTTGTTAAATACAAACGTACATCCAGATTATGCTGCCATGATGAATGGCCGCAGTGTGATTGAATTGGAGGGGTTGGCGGATGACGCGGATAAGTGCCTGGTGATGGGAACTATTCTGGTGCAGTATTATGAATTTTTAAAGCTTCATTTTCAGGATACCGATAAAGAAAGCCCGCTTAAGCATCTGTTTGTGATCGAAGAAGCACACCGGCTGTTTAAAAATACAGCGAGACGTGATAATACAGAGGGGCCGGATCCGACAGGACAGCTGGTGGAGTCACTGGGAAATATTATGGCAGAGATTCGCGCGTTTGGCGAAGGAATGCTGATTGTAGACCAGAGCCCGGCCAAGATCGCCGAGGATGTAGTAAAGAATTCGGCGACTAAGATTATTCACCGCCTGGATCATGAAAAGGATGTGAAAATGATTCGTGCATCCCTCTTACTGCCCGAAGAGGGTCAGGGCGTACCGTCCTTAAAACAGGGGGAAGCATTGGTAAGGACAGAGGGAATGCTTCGCCCTTGTAAGGTAAAGATGCGGCTTTCGCACATTAAGGAAGCCTATCAGCTTTCAGGATCTTTCCAGAGCGGGGAAATGACAGAAGGTGAATTGGCGGGTATATTTGCTGCTACTTCCATTCTGCAGAATGAACAGGTTTTTGCAGGCATTTCTGTGTTGATGGAGCAATTCTGGAATACCTTGCTTTTAATTGAGCCGGAACAATGGAAAGCAGTTACTGACCAATTTTTTACGCTGGTTATTTACCGGCTGCAGCAGTGTGGGGTTTATGATCTGGTAGACAGCCGCTTCTCTGTGCTTAAGCAGATCGCTGTCCAGGTAGTGAAACGCCGGTATGGGGGCCTGAGTAAAAAGAATATGGGTACACTTCATCTGTTCCTGATGCGGCTGTTTGATTTGTACTGGGAGCAGCGGAGTGGACTGTTTGTCAAAAAGGGTGCGATCACTTTGCTGTGGCAGTATTTGCACAGGGACATTGAAACAATTATCCGGGAAGAGCATTTGCAGGGAACCACAGAAAATGATTACCTGGGTTTCTGCCAGCTTGTGGAGGGAGAGGCGGAGGACGGCTTCATGGTTATGCTCTACGCCTTAATCAGAAGATGGTTTGAAAATGAGGAAGACGATTCTATCGGGCAGATGGATGGAGAAGAACTTCTGAAGATCTTCCAATGGGAAATGACCATATCCAGTGATGAAGACTTTCTGGAAAACAAAAAAACAGTGTTTGAACGGTTAGCCCGGGAACTGAAAAGCAGGTATGATGAACAGGAAGATTAAAGGAATGAAAGTTGATGAATGTGAATCAAACACCAAGGGAACTGCAGGAGCTGATGGATCAGGCCAGGAATCGAGATGGAGATGCATGTTATAATCTGGCGGAATTATATTATCAAAAAGAAGATTATGAGAAAGCCGTTTTCTGGTATCAGGAAGCGGCTTCCTGCAAAAAAGTAAATCCTAATGTATACTTTAATCTTGGATTTGCGTATCAGCATGGAGAAGGTGTGCCAAAGGATATGATTGCTGCTTTGGATTATTATCAGAAAGCAGCAGAATTTGGAGTTCCTCAGGCGTTATATAATCTGGCCTATTTTTATCAAAATGGTTTAGGGGTAACGCAGGATTTTGATAAAGCGGCATACTATATACGCCGCGCATCCGAGGAAATGAGCCAAATTGAAAATCAGCTTTACTGTCTGCACATGGAGAATGAAAAATTGCAGAAAGCGCAAATCGAGATGATGCAGACAATAAAAGAAAAGCAGAGAAAATGCAGGGAAACAGAGGAGGAAAAGAATGCTGCTTACCGAGAGATGAGCCGAAAAGAGGGACAGTTTCGAGAGGAAACAGCAGTATTGCAGGCTAAACTGAGAGAACTTAGGGATTCACAAAAGGCTTTTGAGCGGTTATTGGCGGAGAAAGATCGATATCTGGATGCTGTCATAAGGGAATCAGAAGAAAAGTCACGAGAATGGGCACAGAGAATACAGGAGCAGACACAGAGGATTCAGCAGCAGGCAGAAAAAAATGGGAACCTATCTCTGCATATTGATCTGGTCAGGAAGAAGAATCAGAAACTGAACAGTGTAGTGAAAGAACAGGAAGAGCAGATTATGGCGCTGAAAAGGCAAAAGCCTTTTCTGCCAAAAAAGTATGTCCTTGGCTGTATGGATATTGTGGCATTTTTGCTTTCTGCAGGCATTGTGTATGTGGGGGCGATGACATTACTCTATACAGGACTCGGCAACAGCTATATATGGCTGGCAGAAGGGATACTGCTGGCTGCAGCTCTGGTAAGCCTTGTTTTTGAAAAGTATTATCTCCATGGGGGGATAGGGGTTCTGGCCGGGATTGTGACTCTGGGGATAATCGTTTTTTTCGTATCGAAATCCTTGTGGCTTTTAGGGATTGGGTGTGTTTTTCCATGGCTGTTGAGCGGTGCATTTTCCTTTTTAGAGGAAGTTTATTTGGATAAGGGGAGGGATTGAAAATGAACATTTATTTTATCAGCAATACAAGACCTTATATTGAAACAATTGCCAAACGTATGGATACCTACATTAACCGGATTGCCTGCGGAAGTCTTTCATCCAGGTCGGCAGTGTGGATGAAAAATACCCCGGAAAATGAGATTGCCTACCGCGCAATGGATGAGGTACTGCATTTTTCTGAAAAGAAGATTCCCCTTTATCGAAGCTTGTGGCTTCCGGAGGATTTGATCTGGAAAAATAATGAGCACCTGTTTGTCTTAGGCGCGCCGGATGAGTTGAAGTGCTATGTTAAGCTGCTCCTTGACAGCGATGAAAAGTGGTGGGAGGAGAAGGTGTTTCCTGAGGGCTTTGTCTATCAGGTTCTGGTGAAGAACAGCGACGAACGGCTTATTGCAACGGATCTGGGCTTTTATTATAATAGTGCTGAAGCATAAAATGTTGAAACGGAAAATGCCGAAACAGAAAATGCTGAAATGAAAAATTTCCGCAGTGGGAAAGGATCGGGACAACAGGATGATGCAGCCAAAACAGAAACGATATCAGGCCGCCATAGCCAAAGAGTGGAAGCTTTTGGAGCGGCAGGAGGAGGCTCTCCGCCGGGCCGCCCAGAAGGAGAGTATGCCAAAATGGAAGTCCGCCCTGACGGATAAGGTGCCAAAGGCAGTTTTCGATAATCTCCAGAAGGCATTTGGGAAGGCCTTTTGGGTGGTGTTTGAGAAGGGGACAGGGATTATTGAGAAAACCTACGATCGGGCTTCTATTCAGGAGGACTGTCAGGTTCGGGAGTTTGCCTTTCAGGTGAAGGCAAGCCGGAAGACCTTAAAAAAGGCCCGGAAGGATGCGGGGGCAGGGAACCTGCGGAATCTGGCAATCACCAGCGCTGAGGGCATTGGCCTGGGAATACTGGGAATCGGCCTGCCGGATATTGTGATGTTTGTGGGCGTTCTGCTGAAAGGTGTTTATGAGACGGCACTGCAATACGGATATCCTTATGATTCTGATGAAGAGCGGTATTTTATCCTGAAGCTGATGGAGACTGCCGTAAGCCGGGGGGATGCCTGGGAGGCAGGAAATGATGAGGTGGACAGGCTGATTGAGGGAAACTGTAAAGGGAAGCGCGAGGATTTCGGAGATGTTTCAAATGCCGGGGAAGAAACAGGTGCTGGAACAGTGGCAGAAGATAGCCTGGCATTGGGCGCAGAGGCTGCCTCGGGCGCCGATATCAACAGGAACGTAGATTCTAAGGCGGAATGGCCGGAGAAGGTGAGGGCACAGATCAGCCGCACAGCGGACGCCTTTGCCGTGGATATGGTGCTGTTAAAGTTTATCCAGGGACTGCCTGTGGTGGGAATCGTAGGCGGTGCAGGGAATCCGCTGTATTACAGCAAAGTCATCAAGTATGCGGAATTAAAGTACAGAAAGCGGTATCTGATGAGGCTGCAGAATCGGATTGGGGAGTAGTAAGAAGTGAAATAAAGAGGATGCTTTTCCAAATTAGGATCAGCATCCTTTTAAGTATAATTTGAATCCGGAAATAAGTTCACGGAATGTCAAGTCAAATGAAGTATAGTCTTGTCATCAGAACAAAACATATTTTGTTGGTGAGAAGAAAATTCCGGGAAAAAAGGGAGGAGGCAGAACAAAAAATGAGCAGAGAAATTACTGCTAAAATCACCGCGGAAATTGCATCAGAATTTGCCGCAGAAGGCACTGCAAAACATACCGCAGAAATCATCACAGAGAGGGCCACGAAAGACACCACGGAGCTGGTCGCAAAAGACACCTCAGCGCTGACCCAGGATCGGATTCGCGGCTGCCTGATTGGCGGCGCAGTGGGCGACGCCCTGGGTTATCCGGTGGAATTTTTGTACTACAGCCAGATTATCTATCATTTTGGAGAAAAAGGCATAACCGAGTATGAACTGGATGCTCAGGAAGGGAAGGCGGTTATTTCGGATGACACGCAGATGACCTTGTTTACGGCGGAGGGTTTGTTAAACAGTGCCGGTAAGGAAACGGAGAAAATCCCTTATGAGATTTATCGGTCTTACCTGAACTGGTATCAGACACAGATGGGCAGACAGAGTCCGGAGAGTGGAAAAGGAAAGGCCAGCAAAGCCAATTCCGGTAAAGCCAATTCCCGGCTGATGGAAATTCCAGAATTGTATGTGTGCAGGGCGCCGGGAAGTACCTGCCTGAGTGCGCTTTCCTCCGGACGCATGGGGGATCTGGAAGAATCCATCAACATGAGCAAGGGCTGCGGAGGCATTATGCGTGTGGCTCCGGCGGCTCTTTACCGGAAACCGGATGAAGCCTTTACCAAGAAAGAAATTGATCTGCTTGGCGCTCAGCTGGCGGCGATTACCCATGGTCATCCTCTGGGGTATATTCCAGCAGCTGTACTTGCACATATTGTGAGCGTTGGCGTGTACGGCGGCAGCCGGCCGGGAATGGGGCTGGCAGATGCAGTGAAGGAGGCCTTGGAGACCGCGCAGGAGCTGTTCCCGGAAAGCGGATTTATGCCGAAGCTGGCAGCCCTTTTAGACCGGGCTGCGGAGCTTGCGGGAAATGAAAAGGAAGACATTGAAAATATCTGTGAATTGGGCGGAGGCTGGGTGGCCGAGGAGACTCTGGCCATTGCCGTTTACTGCAGTATCCGGTATTGCGATGATTTTTCTAAAGGGGTGATTGCGGCGGTAAATCACAGCGGAGACAGTGATTCGACGGGGGCAGTCACCGGGAATATTCTGGGTGCGTGGCTTGGCCTTGAAGGAATTGAGGAGAAATGGCTTCGGGATCTGGAGCTGCGGGAGCTGATTTTGGAAATGGCAGATCACCTTTGCACGGGGTGTGGATGCTGAATTGAGGGGATTGTAGATGGTAAGAGGGGAAATCCGGCGGACTTCTGGAAGGAGGACATGATGGTGAACGAATTACGAATGACGGATATTCATATGCACATTATTCCAGGTGTGGATGATGGTTCTTTTACTATGGATATGTCAAAATCCATGCTGTTTCTTTCTTACGTGCAGGGGGTGCGTGCAGTTTTTGCCACGCCCCATAGCTCGGCATTTCTTATGTATCGGGATCGGGTGTGGGAAAATTACCGGATATTGAAGGAGGAGACGAAAATGGCTCCATTTCCTTTACCGATTTACCTGGGCTGTGAGGTGAAGTGTGAGTCGGGCGGTATGGAGGAGACGCTGGATGGCCTTGCTTCAGGGCTGCTGCCATCCATGAACGGTACAAGGTATGTGCTGACGGAATTCGGCACCCGGGTTCGGCCGGAGGAGGCGGTGGAGATGGCATCCTTGCTGAGGGCAGGGGGCTGGATTCCCATTATTGCGCACGCGGAACGGTATCTGGGGCTTGAAGATTTGGATGGAGACCGAAAACTGTTGGATCTGGGCTGCCGCCTGCAGATCAATGCCTATAGTCTGGAAGAGGATGGCAGTCGGGAGATTTCGGCACGGGCAAGGCGGCTTGTTTTGGCGGGATTCGTTTCCTATTTGGGTTCCGACGCCCACCGGATGAACCACCGGCCTCCCAGTGTGGAAAAGGGGCTGCGCTGGCTCTATGCGCACTGTACCAGGGAAGAGGCGGATGCGATTGCCTTTGGCAACGGGGAGAGAGAGTTGCTGGGAAGGGGGAAATAAGGATGACGAGGAAGAACAGAAATTGGAGTAGCTGGATGGCAAAGTGGATAGATATGGGGAAAAACATAGGGAGGAATATCGGAAGGAACATAGAGAGGAACATAGGCGGAAACAGGGGAGTGCGCCATGGAAATGGGAATGCTTCAGGAAAGAATGATAAGGAAAAGTGCAGCGGGGGAATGACTGGCGAAGACGAATGCAGTAAGGGAAACGGTATGACCAGTGCAAACGAATGCAGCAGAGAAACCGACATGACCGGCAATGTGCAGAACGGAAATTTATCGGAGGAAGCAAAACATTATCTTCAGGAGCGAATCCCCTTCTTTGCCAATAAAACCGCAGAGGTTTGGGGCGAGTGGGAAACAGAAAAGCTGTACGGCAGCTCTGTTAGTTTTCCGGCAGAAGGATTTAAGAATTTTGATACCGTTCGGCTTACGGTGACGAAAAATCATCTGGAACAACAGGAAAATCCTTTGCGCCTGATCCTGCATGTACCGGCAAAATGGAACCCCAGCTACAGTATACAGCAATACATCAAGCGGGGAACCAGGGAAGAAATTCTCCAGTATCTTACTTCGCCTGAGGGACATAAGGAAATTGCGGAAAGTGTGGCAGCGCTTGATCAGGCTAATGGACACGAGGATCCGCGAGACTGAGGGAGGCAGGGCCATGAAGCTGACAGTTCATTTCGAAAAACCAGGATGTGCAGATGGGATTTATCAGATCCGGGGACGGGGATATCTGGCGGCAGAATTATTCTGGAGTAATGAGAATGGGATTCTAGAGGATTACACGGCTTTTGCCTGCATTCCGCTCGGGCCGGGCGGCGAGGGCGTATTTCATTTTCGAGGCGGCCGGGCGATTCCGCCGGAGGCTTTATCCGTGACTGTCCGGGCGGTGGATGGCAGCCTGACCAGATGGGAGGAGGCAAGTACACCTGTTCCCATGGATTTTCGCAGTTTTCCTCGAGTCCCGGAAGGGAAAATCTGCATCATGAGCGACCTTCACCTTACCAGTAAGGCGGGACGGCTTAAATGGGTGCTTGGTCAGGCGAAGGGAGCGGATCTGGTGCTTCTGCTGGGAGACCTGGTAAATGACGGGCTTCCGGAGCAGTTTCATCTGTTTTCCCAATGCCTGGAGGAAGCCCTGCCGGATACGCCGGTGCTGGCAGTGGCGGGGAATCATGATTTTCCGCGGTATCCCTTGCCTTTGGCTGGAGAGAAGAGGGGAGATTTTCTTGGACTGTTTATGCAGATGGCGCAAAAGGCAGAAAGCCTGGGCGTCAAGCTGGAGACGGATCCCAGAGGCGGTTTCTGCGCCCTGGCAGGGGGAATCCAGATTATCGGGCTGCATGGGGCGGGAAACTGGCGGAAGCTGCGGCTGAAAAAGGATGGACAGCTGGCGTTTTTGGAAGAAAGGCTGCGAGGGAAGTCAGGAGGGAATTTGCAGGTAAAGCCAGGGTGGAACCTGCCGGGCAGTTTGCACGAGAATCCGGAGCCAAGTCGGCCCACGCGTCTCATCCTTTGCCATGCGCCGCTTCTTAACCACAATCCTCAGCGAAAGCAGAGCCAGTCTCAGCCATATTTTGGCGGCGACCGGGCACTGCAGGAGCTGCTGGATGGCCAGGAGAATTTTCTTTTCTTATCCGGGCACACTCACCTGTCTCCGAATCTGTATCAGGGATGTGCGGAGATTCTTCCGGGAAACCGGATTTACATGAATGTGGGAAGTGCCTGTCCCTGCGAGATGAAAACGGCGGAGCCGCTGGTTTTGGAGGAGTGGAGAGAGCCGGTGATGACAGAGCTGATTTTTGAAGGAGATACGGTTTCATTAGTTTCCCGGTCCCTGGTGACGGGAAAGAAATTTGCAAGAGGGTATTATCGGCAGGAAGGGGGCAGCGCTTAACCAGCGCGGAAAGAACTTCCATTTTTCCCAGAAGAGCGTGATATGCTGTTAGACAGAAAGGGAAACACAATCGAACGCACATTGGGCGGTGGAGGTGATCGGATGAAAAGAAAGATGCGCAGGCTTTTGATCCAGACGCTGGAGGGGAGCAGCGAGGCGTGTTTTCAGCTGGGAATGCTTTTGCTTTTGGGAAAAGGCTGCAGAAGGGATCGGAGGCTGGGGCGTCTGTTCCTGGAAAAGGCGATGGATATGGGAAGCGAGAAGGCATATTTTTGCTACCATCATTTCTTTTCCCGGAAGGAAAAGGTTATCGACGATGATTCATATGAGGAGATGCGCCGGGCCTACCGGCAAGCGGAATCTTTGGAGGAAAGACGGATGCTGGCGCGGTATCTGCGGCTGGGAAGCAAAGAGCGCAGGAGAAAAAGAACAGGAAAACACTGTACATGGAAAAGAGGAGGGCGCAGTGATGAAGGGAAACGATAAGGTGATTCTGATGAATGATATTTTCGATGAAAATGAAGCGGCGCAGTATATGAAATCCTACATGTTTATCAAAGGTTTTGCCTTTGGCCAGGAATTGAAGCAGACGGTCTTATCCCTGGCGGTGGCCAGAAAGCTTCATGACGGACAGTACCGGAAGGATGGAACGCCTTACATTTCCCACCCGCTGAAGGTCTGCACTACCCTGATCAGCTACGGGATTCAGGATGATATTACGCTGTCGGCGGCCCTTCTCCACGATGTGCTGGAGGACTGCCAGGGAAAGCTTCCCATGGAGGGGAACGAGCTGGTGCTGGAATACGGGCTGGATCAGGAGATTCTGGACATTATCCGCCTTCTTACCAAGGAGTCGGGGCTTAATGATTATGAGTTGAGCGTTTATTTTAAAAAGATCGAGGAAAATCCCAAGGCGGCCCTGATTAAGCTGGCAGACCGGCTGCACAACAGCAGCACCCTGTATACATTTTCCAATGAGCGGATGAAAAAATATCTGCGGGAAACCAGCAAGTTTATCCTCCCTATGGCATCCTACTGCAAGAAGTATTATCCGGAATACAATAATGCCTTCTGTATTTTGAAAAACAATATCGAGATGCTGAATTCCAGCATGAGTGTCATGCTTTCTCGGTTGGAGGATGAGAATGTTATGCTTTCGCGGTTGGGGGGATGAGTGAGATCATTCATGACTGATTCCAGCTTTCTGGAGTGGGGGAAATGACGGCAAGGGAATATTACGCAGGAGAAGGCACGGTTCTTTTGGATGCGGTGGAACGGATAATCCAGAAAATGCAGAATACCCAAAAGTATCTTGCAAGAAAGGCAGGGGCAAATAAAGTGATTTTTGTGATTATGACCGATGGAATGGAGAACAGCAGCCGGGAATGGAAGAGGGAGATTGAAGAGGATGTGGAGAGAAGAAAGAATTGAGTGTTTGGAGCGGATGCAGTATCTGGAGAGTATACAGCACTTGGAGACATTGGCGGAATTTTGCCAGCGGACAGAAGGATTTTCCCGGAACAGCCTTCCGCTGCAAGGCGATTTCTGCACCAGCCCAGGGCTTGGGCAGAAGGTAGACGAGACAGGGTGGTTTAGGCCTTACCGGGGCAACACAGTAATCTTTCGGTTAGGGGATGTAGAATACAAGCAGCAGAAAGGAAGGCATAGTCCGGCAAAGCTGCAGGCTCAGATTGAGGGGACAAAGACACGGCTTTATGCTCGCTGCGGCAATATGCTGGCAGAGCCTCTTCCACAGTGCACCTTCCACATCACCCTTCATGACTTGCAAAGTGAAGGAGGAGCAGGCAGTCCGGAATTTATTGACCAGATGGGAAAAAGCGGCCGGAAGGCCCGGGAAATCCTTAGTGGTTTTCGGAAATATTTTCATGAGCCGCTGCGGCTTCGAGGCACCTGGGTGTTTAATTTGGTGAATACCAGCATTGTCCTGGGATTTCGCCCGGAGGATGAGGACAGCTGCAGGCGGCTGATGGCAATGTATCAGGAACTGCAGGCGGCGGCCTTTCTCCCATATCCCTTGACGCCTCATGTGACGTTGGCTTATTATCGGCCGGGCGCGTACGGGCAGGAGGATTTGGAGCGGCTGCGCCAGTTTTTGGAGGAGGAAAATCAACAGACTTTTGAAATTATGGAGGATTCGGCCCCTTTGGTGCAGTCGAGGAGCAGAATGGGGAAGGATGGGCTAGTGGTGAATTTGGATTTTTCCGATCTTGCATATGCCGAATTCCTGGATATGAAGGATTTTTAAATGGTGAATAATGAGATAGAGGAATGGGCATAAAATCGGGGAAGAGAAAAAGGGATTGCGAGGTGAAAATCCATGGAAAATGAGGAACGGTATTATGAAACGCTCTCTGCCGCGTATTTAAAGGGCAGGGCTAAGCGGCTGAATGCGGTACATATGCTGCCGGAATTTTTACAGCAGAAGGAGCCGGAAGAGCTGACGGCAGAGGAACGGGAGGCGCTTCCGGAATTATTCCGGCAGTTGGAGTTAAAGCGGTATCCCTTTAAGCGGGGCCGCGAGGAGCTGCCGCGGGTACGGAAGGTCATGGGATTCCTGCAGTCGGTTCAGCCGGAAAGCCTGTTGGATGTGGGGAGCGGACGCGGCGTATTTTTGTTTCCCTTTCTGGAAGCCTTTCCGTGGGCAGAGGTAACGGCCATCGACCTGCTGCCCAATCGGGTAGAATTTCTGCAGGATCTGAACCGGGGCGGGATTCGCCAGCTTACAGCAAAGGAGGCGGATCTCTGCAGCCAGCCTTTTCCCGATGACAGCTTTGATGTGGTGACACTGCTGGAGGTGCTGGAGCATATCCCGGCAGTCGAGCAGGCTGTGGCGGCCGCTGTGCGGATGGCCAGAAGGTATGTGGTGGTGACTGTACCGTCAAAACCGGACAATAATCCGGAGCATATCCACCTGCTGACACAAGACTGGCTGACGGAGCTGTTTCATCAGGCTGGGTGCAGGCGGCTGCATTTTGACGGGGTGACAGGACATTTGTTTTTAGCTGCTTCACTGGAGAAGAAATGAGGTGTTAGGAATGGAGCAGATGAATATAGAGAACACGAAGTTGTTAGAGGGTATGGAGACAATCCCGCCAGGCACGGAGGAAATCCTGCCGGATACATTTGCTGGGCGCGGTGATCTGCGTGAAGTGGAAGTGCCGGGCAGTGTGAAAAAGATTGGCGACCGGGCCTTTGCCGGATGTACGTCACTGCGGGAGGTTAAGCTGGAGGATGGCGTAAGAAGCGTGGGAAAGGGATGCTTTGCCGGATGCATTTCCCTGGAAACGGTTATTTTCCCGGACTCTGCGGCAGGGGTGAAGGATGGATGCTTCCAGGATTGTTCCAGCCTTAAACTGGTGCATCTGCCTGAACGGCTGGTTTATGTGGATCAGGAGGTTTTCGCTGGCTGTACATCGCTGGAGGAAATCACGATTCCGGCACAGGTAAAGATGATCGGCGCAGAAGCCTTCAGAGGCTGTACCGCCTTAAGGAAGGTTTCCTTTGCAGGCAAGGATACAAGAGTTTATCAGGACGCATTCCAGGGCTGTACCGCCTTATCCACCGCCAGCGCAGGAGAAATTGCCAGGCGCTTTACCAAGCCCCTGAGCTTCCGCATCCGCACAGATCGGGAGGGCATTGAAGGGCGGATGAGCACCTTTGCCAGAAGGGATTTCCTTTTGGACGGCGTGCCCTGCGCGTCAATCGAGAGTGCCCTTCAAAGCTTCCGTTTTGAGGATGAGATGGAGCAGGCTGAAATCTGCGCCATGGAAGCGCCGGATGCCAGATGGGCGCAGAGCAGCGAGGACTGGAAGGAAACCGGCCTGCTGTACTGGCAGGGCAGGACATTCCCCCGGGAGAGCCAGGAATATCAGGAGCTTCTTGACCATCTGTTTATGAGCGTGTATGAGCAGGACAATGCTTTCCGCGTGGATGTGACCTTTTGCCGCGGGGCGGAGATCCGCCTTCGCCATTGGTCAAGGAATCCGGCTGCGGCCCTGCTTACCCAGGGAGAATTCCTTGCCCGGCTGAAGCGCCTTAGCTGGCTGGAGGAAGGAGAGAAGCTTCATACGACGATGGAGGAGGTCCAGGCGGCGGGCGGTCGGGCAGCAGGTCAGTCAGAAAGCCTGGCGTCAGTTTCTGGGGGCAAATCGGAATTATCTTCGATTCTCGCTGAAACCTCTGGCGCCGCAATATCCGGTGTGACTCAATCGCCCAGTGCCGCAATATCCGGCGTGACCCAATCGTCCGGCGCCTCGATTTTCGGTATGAATCAATCGCTCAGTGCCGCAATTCCTGGTACGACCCAACTGCAAGGTACCGCAATCCCCGGTGCCACTCCACCACCCAGCATTACCATCCCCTACGTCACCCCATCCTCCGGCGAAAGGCGAATTGTTGTCATGGGCGGCTCCTTCAATCCGCCTACCTTGGCCCATTACCGGCTGATGGCGGAGGCCGTGGAGGCATCGGGAGCGGAGCGAGGCATTTTCGTTCCTTCCAATCACGAGTATGTGGAAAAGAAAATGCAGCGCCAGCGCCAGAAAAATCTGGTGCTTTCGGAGGAAACCAGGCTTGCTATGCTCCAGGCCATGTGCGAAGATGACGGGCGGATGACGGTGGACACCTGCGAATACGGCCGGATCAGCCGGGCCAAGACCTATGAGACCATGGAGACCATCCAGGAGAAATACCCGGATGCAGTTCTTTACTTTGTGGCGGGCGGCGACAAGCTTTCCGTTATCCCCCGCTGGCATAAGGCAGAAGCATTTTTAGAGCAGTTCAGGATCCTTGTGGTAACCAGGGAGGGCATGAATCCGGAGGCCATGATCGGCGGCAATCCATTTTTATGCAGCCATGCCGACGCCTTTGCCCTGCTGCAAAAGCCGGAGGGTGTGGAAGGAATCAGCTCCACCAGCGTGCGGAAGCTTCTTCAGGAGGGCGATCCAGAAGGGGCCAAGCAGGTGCATCCTCAGGTATGGGAGATGCTTCTTAAGGAAGGCTGGTTTGTGCGAAACATTACAAGCTTCCGGGGCTCTTTTGAGTTCCTCAGCAACTTTTATGAGGCGCCGGTGGAATTTGACGGACTGCTTTACGGAAACAATGAGGCCGCCTTCCAGGCACAGAAATGCCTGACCCAGGAGGAGCGGAAAATTTTCACCGGGATGCGTCCCGCCAAGGCTAAGCGGGCAGGGCGCCAGGTACAGCTCCGTCCCGATTGGGAGGAGGTAAAATGCAATCTTATGGAGGAGATCGTCCGTGCAAAATTCACCCAGAACCCGGAGCTGGCCATGAAGCTTCTTGCCACAGAAGACCGGATCATCCAGGAGGGAAATACCTGGCATGACACCTACTGGGGCGTGGACAGCCAGACGGGAGAAGGCGAAAACCATCTGGGTAAAATCCTGATGAAGGTAAGGGGAGAAATCCGGGAAAAGCTGAGTAAACCTGCATGAATGAGCCCGGAGGGCGAGTGTACCACCAATCCGCGAAAGTATGGCGGGCGCATGGGGCATCCCTGAATACATGCCACCTACTCGGCGGCGGGACTTTCAAAGTCATGAACAGGAAAAATAGGAGGTTATTATCATGTTACCTGATACCATATTCAAATACCCCCGTACCCCTCATCTTGAGGGGTCAAGACTGCAGCCGGGGGATGAGGATCTTTCTCAGATCCCATTTTCAGAAATCCAGGGCCGCCATCTGGTGGTGGAGGAAAAATGCGATGGGGCCAATACCGCCATTTCCTTTACCGATTCCGGAGAACTGCTGCTGCAAAGCCGCGGCCATTACCTTACCGGCGGCTACCGGGAGCGCCATTACAATCTGCTGAAGCAGTGGGCAGGAGTCCACCAGGACGCCTTTTACCGCGTGCTGGGAAGCCGCTATATTATGTACGGCGAATGGATGTATGCCAAACATTCCGTCTTTTACGATGCGCTTCCCCATTACTTTTTGGAATTTGATGTGCTGGACCGGGAGACTGGTCGATTTTTGGACACTCCTTCCAGGCGGGCGTTGCTCGGGGGACTTCCTGTGGCATCGGTGCCGGTGTTGGCTGAGGGAAGCTTTCAGAGCAAGGAGCCGCTGCTGTCCCTTTTGGGCAATTCCCTGTACATCAGACCTGGTCATATGGAACGGCTGGCAGAGCAATGCGGCCGCTTAGGACTGGATGCCGAGGCCCGCTGCCGGGAAACCGATTCATCCATTCAGATGGAGGGACTGTATTTGAAGGTTGAGGAGGATGGATGTGTGGCGTCCCGACTGAAATACGTGCGGCCATCCTTTGCTCAGTGTGTGGGCGAAGCAGAAACCCATTGGCTGGATCGGCCCATTATTCCGAACCTTTTGTCTGTGCCGGTGGAGAAGCTTTTCGAGTCTGGCGAGGGGGAATTTTAAACCTGTCAGCAGAGCGAATTTACTGAGGAAGGAGATGAGCAATATGCAGAATCTGGATACTCTTCTCCAGGCATTTCCAAAGTCCCCGGATTGGACGGCAGATTGGGAGGCCATAGAAGGAAATGAGGCCCTGACTGCCTTAATTGAAGGAATGAAAAACACTCCCCAGGATAAGGGATGGCACGGGGAAGGGGATGTGTGGACACATACGAAAATGGTGTGCGGCACAATGGCGGAAATGAAGGAGTTCCGCAGTCTCCCCCTCCGGCAGCGCCAGGAGCTGTTTCTGGCGGCACTGCTGCACGATGTGGGGAAAATCGTGTGTACCAGAGAGGAGATGGGACGGCTGGCAGCCCCTCACCATGGCTCCACAGGAAGCCGGATGGCCCGAGCCTTTCTCTGGAAGGAGATGGGTCTGGCCGGAACGAAGGAAGCGCAGAATTTCCGGGAGACGGTCTGCTGCCTGATCCGCTATCATACGTCTCCTGCCCATATCTGGGAGGAGGAGGATGAGCTGCGGCTGGTTCAGATTGCGGCAAATGGGGCGCTGGCAGAGGATTTTCAGTATTATATGCTCAGCATTCTTGCTGAGGCGGACATGCTGGGGCGGATTGCCGCAGACCGGGTGACGCTGGCGAAGCAGGCGGAATTCAGCCGTCTGTTGGCGGAGGAAACCCACTGTCTCCATGAACCGAGGAAATTTGCATCTTCCTATGCCGAACGGGCTTATCTGGCTGGGCGTCTGAACTGGCCGGACGCGGAGCTTTACGATGATACCTGGGGAGAGGTGATTGTGCTTGCAGGCCTTCCCGGCACGGGAAAGGACACCTGGATCAAGGCCCATTGTGCCGGGCTTCCCGTAATTTCCCTGGATGATCTCCGCCTTCGGCTGGGCATCACCCACAAGGACGATCAGGGGCCGGTGATTGCCGCGGCCAATGAACAGGCCAAAGCTTATCTGAGAAAGAAGCAGCCCTTCGTCTGGAATGCCACCAGCCTGACCAAAATGCTGCGGAAGAAGCGGATTGACCTGGTGGAGAATTACGGAGCCAGAGTCCGCATCGTATTTCTGGAGACCAGCTGGGAGGAAGGGCTGCACCGCAATACAAACCGCCCCCAGCAGGTGCCCCAGGAGAAGATTGAAAAAATGCTGGGCCAGATGGAGCCGCCGGAGCGGTTTGAGGCCCAGGAGGTGGAGTGGCGGTGTGTGTAAGCCGCAAGTGTCTCTTGTATGTTTTGGGTTATACGGAAAAATGGAAAATACAGGGAAACAAAATATGATAGAAAATTGTAAGCAGGTGCGAAATGTGCCTGCTTTTTTCTGTTTGCTGTGCGCATCTGTCGGAGGCTCTAAGGAAGCAATGAATTTAATCTTGTTTCCTTGTGTTTTGTCAGAAAATAGGTTGACAGAGCGACGAGAATCCAATAAAATAAAAATACCAAACAAGAACTGGGTTTATATATATAAATCAAAGAGCGGGGGATAAAAATGAACAGGACAGTAGAGCGGGCATTTTCAATTTTACAGTTAATTGCGGACAGCAAGCAGGGTATTACCCTACAGGAAATCGCCAATACCATGGATATGCCGAAGAGCAGTGCTTTTGTCATCGTACAGACGCTTCTGGAGTTAAATTATATTGCAACAGTCCAAAATAACGATAAAAAGTATTGTCTCGGAATCGAGACCTTTTCTCTGGGAATGAAGTATGTAAATGACATGAGCTTGGTAACCCAGTGCTCCCTTTTTCTGCCGCCGATTGCAGAAAAGTATAATAAGACAGCCTTTGTGGGTGTACTAAATGGCAGCAAGGTAGTGTACGTGTATAAATATGTAGCCCAGAATGCCAAGCTTGCGTCCTGTGCGCTGGGGACAAGAAAAGATGCCTACGCCACTTCTCTGGGAAAAGCGATTATTGCCTATCTGCCGAAAGCAGAGCAGAGCAATTTGGTGGACAAGATCCAGTTTCAGGCACTGACACAGTATACGATTACGTCGAAGGAACTGTTTTTAAAGGAATTAGAAGTGACGAAGAGCAGGGGTTATTCTTTAGATAAGCGGGAATTAGAGGATATTACCAGCTGCTGCGGAGCGCCGATTTTTGATTACAGTGGGGAAGTTATTGCTGCCGTGTCCTTATCGGATATTTTTAATGAGAATCTTAACGATGAGATGGTGGCAGAGGATTTAAAACAGGTTGCGCTCCAAATTTCAAGAAGCCTGGGGTACATACCGAAATCTTAAAAATTAGTAAATAATTTACAAATGAAGAATAAAAATGCACAAAGATATTGACAAAGCAAAAGCTCAAGTGTATAATATGTCTAGGATGTAAACTTGATTCATATATAGGAACTTTGATAAATGGTATAGCAGCAATGAGATTAGGCCCTCTGGCAACGGAGGACTTAAAAAATAAGAAAATGTATGAACGGAGTTTATAAATATGAACGATAGTAGAAATTGCCAATTTATGTACCTGGACTTAGCCTTTTTCTCCATTATGGCAATGGCGTCAGAATGGATGGCGAATGGGCTTCTGGATACGTTGGGCAGCAGCTTTTATTTCAGCTTTGCGAACGTGCTTTGTCTGATTTCAATGATCCGGTGGGGGATTCCTGGAATCGTGACCGGACTGTTTGGAGGAATACCGGAGATTCTGTTTTCTGGAATGACATTGGGAGGAGGGATGCTTTACTGTGTATTAGCGAATTCTTTCTTAGGAGTTCCCATTCTGATTTATGGGAATCGGAGAAGAGATGAAATCAGTCGCTGTACATGGCTTTTGATTCTTTATGTGTTTGCCGCACATGTATGCCTGGCTGTGGGGAAGGGAATTGCCATCACGCTTTTGACCGGAGCCGGGAATGGGTTCCGACTTTACTTTGGCTCTGGTTTACTGACCACGGTAATTGATGTGATTATCTGCCTGGTGCTTCGCACACGGCAGGGACTGTTAGCAGATATGCAGGTATATTTTGAGAAAGGGGAAGAAAGGACGGATGAAAAACAGCAAAATTGAAATGAGGAAGCCTCATGGGAAACTGATTTTAAAAGCGATAATCAAGGACTGGCGGCTGTATGTGCTGCTTCTTCCGCTGGTGCTTTGGTTTGCTGTATGGGCCTACAAGCCCATGGGCGGTCTGCTGATTGCATTTAAGCGGTTTGATCCGCAGTATGGTGTATGGGGCAGTGAGTTTAAAGGGATTGACAATTTTATTAATCTGGTTTCCGGCGTGAATAAAACAGAATTTTGGCAGGCTTTTCGAAACACCTTCATAATCAGTGCCTATAACCTGATTTTTGGCTTTCCGGTTCCCATTATTCTGGCGCTTTTGTTTGCGGAGATCAGCAACAATTTTGTCCGGAAATTTACGCAGACGGCTACATATCTGCCGCATTTTTTGTCAGAGGTTACGATTACTGGAATTACGCTGATGCTGGTTTACAGCGGCGTGCGGTCAAGCGGGATTATCGCATCTATCTTTCAGCAGCTGGGCCTGCTTGAACCAGGGGTTTCCATGACGCAGAAGGCGAATTATTTCCGACCATTGTACATTCTGGTGGGCATATGGAAGGAGAGTGGATATAATTCCATTGTCTATTATGCGGCGATTATGGGAATTTCTCCATCCCTTTATGAGGCATTGAAAGTAGATGGAGGAAACAAATTCCAGGAAATCCGTTTTGTAACCTTTCCGGGAATGGCGCCTACGCTGATTATCATGATTATCATGCGGATTGGAAATATGCTGACCATCGGCTACGAGCGGGTACTGCTTTTGTACAATGCCAACATTTACGTGACGGCGGATGTATTGTCTACCTTTGAACAGCGGATCGGTATTTTGTCCGGAAACTACGGCACGGGAGCGGCGGTCAGCCTGTTTAATTCCCTGATCGCGTTTGCATTGGTGATCGGGGCGAATACCATCAGCAGAAACATATCGGAAACCTCATTATGGTAAAGGAGTGGCGCGTCTATGGAACGATTGGATAAAAGTGAAAAAATATTTAAGGTATGTTCCTATACCCTGGTAATCGTGTTTGCGCTGCTTGCATTATATCCGATCCTGTATGCTTTCAGCGTATCCATCAGCGGAAAGGTAGCATATGAGAGCGGACAGATCGTGCTTCTTCCCAAGGATGTCACTCTTCAGGCCTATGATATGGTGCTTCACGATAAGGGCTTTTGGATCGCTTACACGAATACGTTATTTTACACCGTTATGGGTACTGCATGGAGTATGGCGATCTCATTGACGGGAGCCTATGCGCTGCAGAAGACGAAGCTGCTTTTCCGCAGGCAATTCAATTTCCTGCTGGTATTTACCATGTGGTTCAGTGCGGGAATGATTCCCCTGTATCTGAATTACAAGAATCTGGGTGTGGATAATCGCTGGGGCATGGTGATCGCATTTGGTGTCCAGGCATATAATATTATTCTTCTGCGAAATTATTTCAGCAGCATTCCGCGGGAGATTGAAGAAGCAGCCATTGTGGACGGTGCAAATGAATTTCAGCTGTTTGGGAAGGTCTATATTCCCATGTCCACCGCAAGCATTGCTACGGTAACGCTGTTCTATGCGATTTCCCGGTGGAACGGATACTACTGGTCCAGGATGCTTTTGTCGGATCCTTATGAACAGCCGCTTCAGGTGTACTTAAGGCAGCTGATTGAGAACTACCAAAAGCTGTACGATGAATCGCCGGTAAATCTTACTTACTCAGCAGACAGCTTAGCCTATGCCATCATTATCTGTTCCATCATTCCGGTACTGGTTATCTACCCATATATCCAGAAATACTTTGCAAAAGGTGTAAATATGGGCGGGGTAAAAGGATAAATACAAATAAGTCAAAAAAGGGAGAAGGAGGAAGACTTTATGAGAAAGAAATTAACAAAAGTGATGCTGCTGGCAGCCATGGCAATGTCAGCTGCTTTGACAGGATGCGGCTCTTCTGTAGTGGAGCAGGCAGAACAGCAGACAGCACAGCAGACGGCAGAGAACCAGCCAGAGGAGAGTGCAGGCAGCACGGAGGCTGCCGTGGCGGAAACCGGGCCGGATCTTACGGAAGAAGTGGAGCTAAAGTTTAATTTTGCTGTAGGAAACAAGTCCAGGACGATGACTTATAATCAGGAATCGCCGCTGACGCTTCCGGACGGTACGGTGGTGACGGCAGGTATGCTTAAACCCATGTGGTCTTACGTAGAGAATGCATTGAACTGTGATTTTACGGATGTAACCGTGCAGGATATCAAGTCTGCGGATATGATTCAAACGGAATCCACCTCTAATTTTTCCGGAGCCAATATCTATGGAGGAGAGTCCATAGCGGAGCGGCTGATGTATTATGGAACAGAGGGAAAGTTCGTCAATTTAAGCGAGCGGATGGAAGCCGGTTATCTGCCGAATTTTAAAGCGTATCTGGAAGAAAATCCGGACGTAAAAACGGCAATCACGGCTTATGACGGAAATATTTATCATGTTCCTTATATTGCTGAAATCGGTCAGATCGGCCGAAGCTTTGTCATCCGGGAATCTTGGGTGACGAGTCTGCTGGATGCAGAAAATGCCGGATATGATACCTCTGATTTTACTGTATATTATCAGGGCTTTTATGTGGGCGACAATAAGAGAACCGGAGAAAACGGGGGAACAGTGACGCCGAAGGAAGGCGTTGAGATTGTGAAAAAGACAGATGCCAGCATCATTGAACTGCAGAATGCGCTGGAGGTAAAGAACGGAGAAACCCTTACCAATGCGCTGATTCAGTACATTGATGAGAATTACGATTATGATAAACCATCTGAGCTGTATCTTGGGGAGAAGGCCGCCTATGATATTGACGAGTTAATTGCCCTCATGCGGTGCATTAAGGCAAATCCCCATTACCTGACGGATGGGAAGGCTGACGTGGTGTGGCCTATGTTCACCAGACAGTCCTCCTATCGGGAAGAGCTGCTGCGGCTGGGAACCTATTTTGATGGCGTTAAGGTTCATGGCTCAGACTCCTATCAGGCACGCTGGTATATCGATGCCGATGGTGTAGTTCAGTATACTTATGCCCAGGAAAGCGTCTATGATGTGCTGTGCTATCTGTCCGACATGGAAGCAGAGGGACTGATTTATTCAGACTGCTATGATCTGTCCAACAAGACGAATCACCGGTCTGCTTTGTGGGGAACGGATGAAGGAGAGGCACCGTCCTATGGATTTATTACCTATGACTTTATTGCTTCTTCCACAGCGGATTCCTTGAATCCGGATACGGCAGTGATCCTGCCGCCGGTTGCGAAGGTAAACGGAGTATGGCAGTACTATATGGATAATGGCCGGGCCATAAAGCCGGACGGCTGGGCGATTTCTGTGGCTGGTTCCACGGAGGAGCAGATCCAGAGAGCCTGTGCAGTATTTGACTATTTCTTTACTGAAGAAGGATTTACCCTGCAGAATTACGGCCTTCCCATGAATCTGGATCAGGAAAACAAGTATATTGGCCCGGACGGAAATGAGTATCCTCTGTTTACAGACTGGGTAAATGAGACCTGCAATAATGTGGCAAACGGCGACTTATCTACCTTTTTAAGAGACTGGATGGGGTGCCTTATGCCGATCGGCTATCAGAAGGAGATTGGTTTCGAGTATCAGTATACCTCGGAGAGAGGTTTTGCCGGATGGGAGCTGTTAAAGAATTCCACAACAACGATCGCGACCTATGCAGGCGAAGGGCCTGAGGGGGATAATCCCAATTATTACAAGATGATTCCGCCGGTATTCTCCCTTACCTCCAGACAGAAGGAAACCATTTCTGACTCTACATCCATCGAGACAGATGATGTGGTTGAGTATATGTTCAATATTATCCGTTATAAGACCAAGGGAAATGCGCCCCAGGGAGCAGAGGTAGCACAGAGCTATGAGGAGTACCTGCAGATGTTTGAAAACAGAGGGCTGGAGCTTTATGAGACCACATATCAGACTGCATATGAGGTAATGACATCCGTTAATTGACCGTCGATCGCGGAGGGGGATATTCCCCCTCCATGACAAAATAAGAGGTGGAATCGTATGATGGAGAGAGTATTCAAAACACAGAAAATCATGGCCTGGGTTTACACGGCGGCGGCATTGCTGGTGTTTCTATACACCCTGATCTTTATGACGGAATATAAAGATCTGTTTGGATTAAAGCTGAGCCAGAACAGTCAGATTTCTTTTTTTCACGATTCCGTTCTGCAGACATTTAACCGGCAAATCTTTGCCTTGGCTCTGGCCGGGATCGTGATGGTGGCAGTCTCATTTTTTCTGGAGCTGTTCAGTAAAGTACCAGATCGGTTTGCTTTGTTCGTTTTTCTTCTACTGCTTGTCTTTTGCATTGGAGGATCGGTGTATGCATTTTCCAATATACAGGCAATTGAAAGCTTTTATCAGGGGCTGGATTTTCAGTATTTGTACCTAGAGGGAATGGACGGTTATGAACCGCATTTCACAACCTTCCGAATTGGGTATTGTATTTATGCGGTGCAGATCCTGGTGTGCGTGGCTTATGGAGCCGTTCTGCTGCTCAGCCATACACAATTTGTAAAATGGCTGAGGAAAACTGCCGGATCAGAGGATGGCGTCGAAAAGGAGAAGAGGAGTGCGTGAACATGAATAATCCGTTATCTGAAAAGGAAAAGAGGGTCTTTGTATCCCTGTACAAGAAAGATAATTTATCCTATTCCTTGGCATTGCTTTCCATTCTGGCGGAGCTTGTTTACGTCATCAGTATTCTGGATGTGATGGCGGTCAGTTTCCTGATGGGGGTCACAGTCATGATGAATATTGGTCTGCTGTTTATTCTGTTTACCTGCGCGGTGAAGATGAATGTATATGACAGGCGGTGGGCAGTTTTCTCTGTGGCATCAGGTGTGTATATGCTGGTGAGACAGCTGGTTTTTGTTCCAGTCATCTTAAAGCCATATGACAGGCTGGCGCTCATTGCCGGGGCAAATCTGGCAGGAGCAGTTCTTTTAATGATTGCAGGAATAAGCAGCTTTGGAAAAAGCATACGCAGACAGAAGCTTCAGCAAAGTCTTGACGGCGAAGAGGCCATCGAAGAATGAGGTGATAGGATGGGCAGTTTACGGTTTGAGAAAGTGAACAAGGTGTATTCCAATGGATTTCACGCGGTGCATGATTTTGACCTGGATATTCAGGACGGCGAGTTCATTGTGTTTGTAGGGCCGTCGGGATGCGGGAAATCCACAGTGCTGCGGATGATTGCAGGACTGGAGGCCATATCTGCAGGGGATATGATATTAGACGGGAAGGTCATTAACAAATGTCCGCCAGTGGAACGGGATATCGCTGTGGTCTTTCAGGATTATGCGCTTTACGGCAGCATGTCGGTTTATGACAATATCGGCATGAGCCTGCGTGTCCGCCATGAGCGGGATACGGCGATTTATGATAAGGTGCAGGAAGCATCGGGAATGCTGGGATTAAAGCGGCTTTTGAAGCGCTTCCCAGGGCAGCTGTCCGGCGGGCAGAAGCAGAGAGTGGCTTTAGCCAGATCGGTGGTGCGCCAGCCAAAGGTGTTCCTGATGGACGAGCCTTTATCGAATCTGGATGCAAAGCTTCGAACCAGTACACGGGCAGAGATTGTGAAGCTGCAGAGAAAGCTGGGGGTGACGACCATTTATGTAACTCATGATCAGACAGAAGCCATGACCATGGCAGACCGGATGGTGGTAATGAAGGAAGGGGTGATCCAGCAGGTGGGGACTCCCGAGGAAATTTATTACCGGCCTTCGAATCTGTTTGTGGCTGGATTTATTGGATCGCCCCAGATGAATTTCTTGAAGGGATGTGTGGAAGGAAACGTCTTCTCTTTTGGGGAAAATCAGATAAGGCTTCCGGAGGAAGCTGCTTCAAAATTAAAGACTTATTGCGGACGGGAGCTTATCCTGGGAATACGGCCGGAGCAGTTCGTTTTGGCGGAGGGCCCTGGTGAAGATGTGGTTTCTGGTATTCTGGAAAATAATGAATTTCTCGGGAATTACCATATTTTATATCTCAATATTGGAGAGGATATGCTTGTCTGCCGGATTGATGCCTGCCAGGCATCAGCAGGCCAGCGGATTTATGTTCGCTGTAAAAGGAATCATCTGTACTTTTTTGACAAGGAAACAACAAACCTAGTGCTGTATGTAAAAGCGGGCGAAGAGAATGAAGAATAAATATGCAGAAAATACGGGATTATTGACAGCAGCAAGGCTTATGATTGCCGTAAGCGCAATCGGACATCTGATATTTGCCAGTATTCATGTTGACGCATTGCTGCTGCTGGAAAACGAGATATGCGGTTTTGTGATGTTCCTGTTTGTGCTTTTGGGGCTGGTGGCGTTGTTTGAATCAACGCGGATAAAGAACGGTCAGCTGAGCGGACAGATTTTTACCATAATTGTATGTCTGGCTGCTGCGGCTGCAGGCGGCGAATTGATTTCGATTTATCGTTATGCCATCGCAAACCAGCGGGCGCTGGAGACGCCTCTGGTCAGCAAAGCAGTATTGTTTTCGGGAGTTTTGGCAGGCGTTTATGTGATTTCGGCAGTTTTGCTGCTGGCAGGTTTGCTTAGACAGAGGACAAGACGCCAGGCAGTTTGAGGGAAGACTTAAGTTTGCAGGAGAAAAGTGGGTTTGCAGAAGAAAAGCAAATTTGCAGGAGAAGATCATGGAGAAGGATTTCAGGAGAAAAAAATTATTTTCAGATAATCAAAAAGCCGCGATACTTCGATGGTGGATTGCGGGAATGTGTTACTTTTTCATTGGTTTTGGCACGCAGGCAGGAATGTTTCGTGATCCAGTTGATTTGATTTTTTTTCTGGGTGTGGGAGTTGGTCTGGTCACGGTATTTATTTACAATCCGATCGCCTATGGAACCTTTGATATCGTGAAAAAAGGAAAAGTCGAAAATAAGGCATATTATGAGCGGACGGGATGGCAGAATGCAGGGTTTAAGCTGCGGGAGATCTTCAAAAGTATGGTTCTGGTGGCGATGGTTTATTGGACGTATCAGAATGTGAATCTGCTGCTGGCCGGAGTACAGGGACTGCCGGAGGAAACGGTGACCATTCCCGGCGAACCTTTTGGATTTGCCACTTTGTATCTGCTTTATTATGCGGCAGTTTCGGGATTATGGGATACCATTGGAAATGTGAGCAGAGAAAGAAAAATAGCGGAGGATTCAATGTGAGCAGGCTGATCTTTATTGGAGAATTGGAGGATTACCTCGGTGAGCTGACAGGGAAAAGAAAAAAGCAGTATGGACGCCTGCTGGCCCAGGCAGGCCGGTATAAGGAAATGCAGCTGCCTGCCGTCCACCCAAAGGAAAGCACCACGTATATGGGCATTGCTATAGTCAATCTGGCCCTGGCCTATCGGCTGAGCGGACAAAAGACATACCTGGAAGATGCCAGGCGGTTTATGCAGACGGTTCTTTCTTATGAAAAATGGGGGAACGCCCATCTTGTGAATGTGGATCTTTCTGCTTCCTGGATTTTGTTTGGGTTGTCCCTGGGATATGATTGGCTGAAGGATGATCTGCTGGAGGAGGAGAGGGCATCCATTCTGGAAAAAATCCGTCATCATGCAGAGATCATTTACCAGTATCGACGGCAGACCTATGGAAGCGGATGGTCAACAAATTTCTGGCAGAACCATAATTGGATCAACATGACCGGGCTGGCAGCGGCTGGCTATGTGCTTCAGGATGGGCGGTATATCAATGAGGCAAAGGATAACTTTTCCCGGGTATTTTCCTTCTTGGCGGAGGATGGTTCCAACTATGAAGGTGTGACCTATTGGCGTTATGGCGGAATGTGGCTGTTTGTTTATGCTCACTTGCTGAAAATGCAGGAAGGAATTGATTACTTTCAGACTAGCAGTTATCTGCAGAATACCTTTTATTACCGGTTGTATCAGTCCTGCGGGGATTTGCGGCAGCAGTTAAATTACGGAGATTGTCATGACCGGCACAGCGGACATACGGCATGTGTTTATTACAAAACCGCTGCAGAATACGGAGATGGCTACGCACAGAAAATGGGGAATCTGGTGACGGAACAATTTCTGATGGAGGAGGCCAGGGAGAGCAAGGTAAAGCCGGGAATCCTTCCGGAAGCAGCCTTTGAATTTCTCTGGTACGATCCGCAGGTTCAGGAGCGGGAGCTGGAAGAACTTCCTAAAGCACGGTATTTTCCAGATCTGGGTCTTTTGGGTATTCGGGACAGCTGGAATATTGACGGGAAAGTGCTGACCATAAAATGCGGCTGTCCAGGAGGAAAGAAGCAGTGGGATACGGGATGGAATCTGCAGAAGGAAGAGGGGCTTGACAGCCTCAGCTTATCCCATCACCATCCGGACAATCTTTCTTATATTTTTGCAAGAGGAAACGAATTTTTTACCTGTGAAGATGGATATAATCGAAATCTGATGCCGGATAACCATAATGTGGTCTTGGTGGATGGCCAATATACGGATGCAGAAAATGTAAACGATGCGTATATGAGCAGTGTAAGGATGCGGCTGGAGAAGGGGCAGTTTGCTCCGGAAAACTATGTCGGGACAGCTAAGGTGAAAATGGATGGAAGTATCGTGATTTACCGGGGAGAAACGTCAGGGATTTATCCTTCGGCATTGAACATGAAGGAGGTCAGCCGTCTTTTGTTCACCGATGGATTGAAATTCTGGGTTTTTGTAGATGTATGCAGAAGCGATACGGAGCATATTTACAGTCTGATCTGCAATACAGATAAAAAGGCTGTGGAAAAAGGACTGGGGCATTTTGTTTACGAGATGGAGTCAGACCCGCTGGTATATCAGGTGTTTTCTGACCGCGGCGTTCAGTGGAAAACTTACGGGCAGAAAGTGGAAAGCATTATGACCAGCCAGGAGCCGGATAAGGTCTGCCGGACGGACATACAGACATTGGTTACGGAGTCACACAGCAAAGAACGGGCACAGATTTTTTATGAATGTTTTTCTTTTGCCGAAGAATGTTCTGAGGTCTGGATGGAGGAGGATGGGCTGAGAATCAGGCAGAATGGGAAAGTCTATCAGATCTGCTGCAGGCCTGCGGAGGATGAAGAGCTGTATCCGGTGGAGATTACGGTTGAGGATAGGCAGGGAGTGGTTAAGAAGTATTATGCTTAGGAAGAAAGGGGAATCTCATGGAGTATGTAAATAAACGGTTTGAGGAGCTTATCCTTGCGACCGAGGAAAATCGGGAAATAGTAAAGGCAATGAAAGCGGATGTGGATGCCTTCATGCCGGACTTTTCCGATTCTCCCGAGAAAATGAGCCGGTGGGGGCATTATTATTTTTGCGATGATGACGGCGGAAGGCTGATTTTTGATCCTCATTACCCCCATGACCATCAATGTGAGATTTGTCACAAGGTGTATAAGAATGAGATTCTTGATGGCGTTTGGGTTTGCTTTTACCGAAACCGGGCAGTGGTCATGGCGCTGGTATCAGCGGCAGTATATCGGGCAACGAAGGATCGAAAATATTTGGATTATGCCGTTTCGGTGATCGATTTTTACGCTCGGAATTATTCGCAGTTTGTCTTGCATAATAAGGAAAACCTCACGTCAGATACATATGAGGATATGCCCTGGGGATGCGGAAGGATGATGCCTCAGGGGCTGAATGAAGCCATTGTGGCAATCCGGTTTGTACAGACAATCGAAATCCTGAGAAAGGATCTGGATCCGGAGTGGCTTCAGATGGTTTACCAGTGCATGTTTCGGGAGATGTTTGCCCTTCTCGCCCCGCAGGTAACTGCCATTCATAACATTAGCTGCTGGGACCTGGCGGCCATTGGCGTTATGGGACTTGCCTTTCAAGATCAGGAGATGATTGAGTTCGCCTTTAAGAGCCAATACAATATCCGGGAGCAGCTGAAAAAAGGCGTTACAGAGGATTTCTTCTGGTATGAGGGATCGATTCATTATAACTTTTTCCTTCTGGAGGGCGTTTCCAGCCTGTTTTTGTTCAGCAAAATCTATGATTATGAATTTGGGGAAGAAAGCAGCAGGATTTTTGAATCCATGTTTATCCGGGCATATCAATATGCCTTTGATAATCAGTATTTTCCGACGCCCAATGACGGCTGGCCAAACTTAAATCTCCGCACCTTCAGCTACGTCTACCACACAGCCGCCCGAGCTTTTGGCGAAAAGAGTGCGGTAGGAAATCTGACGAAGCTGATTGAAGCATCTGGAGAACCAAGAACGCCGCTCCCGCTGTCGGAGCCCTATTACTGCCAGAATAAGGTATGCCTGGAACAGCTTCTTTTTAATCTTGATTTTGATTATCAGGATTTCACGCCGGTCGAGCAGACTTCCATGAATTTCCCCAAATCCAATTTCGTTATGCTGAGAAATAAAAAATGGAATGTATTCATGAAATATGGATTAAACGGAAAATCCCATGCCCATCCGGATATTATGACGCTGGAAATCATGTGCGGCGGACAGCGGATAACCAGAGACCTTTCCAATGCAGGATACCAGTCCAGGCTTTGCAACGAATGGCATCGAAAAACCCTTTCCCATAATACGGTGTGTTTCCAGGGAGAGGACATCACCTCTGTTCATCCGGGAGAATGCCTGGATTATGGCGAAGACAGGATTGCGGCGAAAGCAAAGGATGTTTATGAAGGGATTGATTATTGTCGAAAGGTTGAAATCACAGAGGAGACAGTGATGGATACCTTTCAGGTAAGCGGCGGACGGGAAGGAATATATGATTACGTCTTCCATCTGGAAGGGGATATCCGGCTTAAGCATCAGCTGGATACGGAAGAGGCTTCTCTGGGCTTTAAGCGGAATGGATACGAGCATGTGCTGGAAACCAGAAAAGTGAAGACGAAGGATAAGGAAATTGTCTTATGGGGATTTGGGAAGGCAGTGAAACTTAAGATTACCATAGCGCTTGCCGATGGGCAGGAGCTGTATCTGCTAAAAACCATGGATAACCCGGTAAACCGGGTACGCAGCACGATTCTGATCCGAAGCGAGGACATGGATCCCTGTTACCGGATGAAACTGGAAGCCTGTGATAATTGCCAGCAGGCCCAGGAAGAATCAGAGTAAACCTACATGCGCCCGGCAGGCGGGTGCACCACCAATCCATGAAAATTTGGCGGGCGCATGGGGCATCCCTGAATACATGCCGCCTATTCGGCGGCAGGATTTTCAGAGTAAATAAACAATACGAATAAAAAGGAGAAGAGTACAATGAGAGCAGTAATTACTGGAGGAACCAGAGGAATTGGCCTGAGCACAGCAATAGCTCTTGGGCAGGCGGGATATGAGATTATTATCACTGGAATTGACCGTGAGGCAGCCCAGACGGCGCAAAAAGAGCTGGAGGAAAAGGGAATAAAAAATGAATTTATCTATGCAGATTCCATGAACGAGGAGGAGGTAAACCGCTGCTTTGCCGAGATTGCGGAAAAGTACGATTCACTGGATGTGCTGGTTAATAATGTAGGTGGACTTGGCGGAAGACAGCGGTTTGAGGGCATGGAAACTGCATTTATGCGGAAGGTTATGGCTCTGAATTTTGACAGTGCGTTTTTTGCCTCACGGGCGGCGATCCCCCTTTTGAAAAAAGGCTCCCATCCTTCGATTATCAATTTCAGCACCATTGCGGTTACCTCTGGAGGAGGGCCCGGTGCAGGAATCTACGCAGCCGGAAAGGCGGCAATTGAAGGGCTGACCCGCGCTCTGGCAAAGGATCTGGCGGAATACGGAATCCGCGTGAATGCTGTATCGCCGGGAACCATTGATACGGATTTCCATGCGGCAACGAAGCGTGAGGTTATGGAATCCTGGAAGGAAAATATTGTCATGAAGCGCCTGGGACAGGCATCAGAGGTAGCTTCGGTTATTGAATTTCTGGCTTCGGAAAAAGCTTCTTTCCTCACCGGCGAGATTATCCAGATCAATGGAGGACAGGCGTTTATCTGATCCTGTCAGCCGGGTACAAGAAGTTTTTGGAAGGCAGCAGGAGGGAGAAGCATGAGCGATGAGTTAAAGGGATTTGCAGAGCAGACTTTTGAAAAGATTCAGCAGAAGATGAGTGCCGTAGTTTTGCGGAATACAGAAAACATCCCTTATACCAGCATAGATGGCCGGTTTAATGATTACCGGGACAATATCTGCAAATGGACCAACGGGTTCTGGGCGGGACTTCTGTGGCTGATGTACAGGGAAACGGGGGAAAGCATTTACCGGGGAACGGCGGAGAGGGCGGAACAGACGCTGGATCATGCTTTTCGTGAATTTGACGGACTCCATCATGATGTGGGATTTATGTGGCATATTTCTGCCGGTCTGGATTACCGTCTGACGGGAAATCCTCAGTCCAGAGTCCGTGCGCTGATTGCCGCCAATCTTTTGGCTGGCCGGTTTAATGTGGAGGGAAACTATATCCGGGCATGGAATGAGCGGAACAATGAGCAGAATATCGGCTGGGCCATTATTGACAGCATGATGAATCTGGCGCTGCTGTACTGGGCTTCCGAGGAGACGGGCGATCCGCGTTTTTCGTACATAGCAGTGCGGCATGCGAATAAGACCATGAAGCATCATCTGCGGGGAGATGGAAGCTGCAGGCATATTGTGGTGTATGATCCAAAGACCGGAGAAGAGCTGGATAATCTTGGCGGGCAGGGATACGAAAAAGGGTCTTCCTGGAGCAGAGGACAGGCCTGGGGGCTTTACGGTTTTACCATCAGCTATGAGCACACCAAAGACATGCGGTATCTGGATGCAGCCAGAAAAATTGCCAATTATTTTATCTGCTGCGTCAGGTGTACAGATTGGCTGCCTCTCTGTGATTTCCGCAGCCCAAAGGAACCAGTAATTTACGATTCCACTGCCGGCGCCATTGCCGCCAGCGGGCTCCTTGAATTATCGCGCAATGTGCCGGAGACAGAACGCGAAATGTACGAATCGGCGGCTGGGGAAATCTTGAAGGCCATGGAGAAGCATTTCTGCGACTGGGATATGGAGAGGGACGGCATCCTGCAGATGGGTACAGAACGTTATCATGGAGAAGCGGGCCGCCATATTCCCATTATTTACGGCGATTATTATTTTATTGAGGCCATAACGAAACTGAAAGGCAATATAATGCAGATCTGGTAAGGGGGCATAAGCAATGAAAATCCTGGTTACCGTAGGGGACGGCGAGGTAAAGGAGAGTTTTTTTACCCCGGCAGCAAAGGCGGCTTTAGAGGAGCTGGGAGAAGTTGAGTACAATGCTGTGGGCAGGCAGGCCTTTACGAAGGAGGAATTGATTGCGCATATCCGGGATGTGGATATCCTTGTAACGGGATGGCAGACGCCAAGGGTCGATGAGGATGTGCTGAAGGCGGCAAACCGCCTGAAAATCCATGCGCATACAGGCGGAACAGTGGCCACAATGGTCTGCAAAGAGGAATATGACCGGGGGATTATCGTTCTCAGCGGAAATGATCTTTTTGCGAAAAGCGTAGCCGAGGGAGCTTTGGCTTACACACTGCTGGCACTGCGGAAGCTTGATGAAGAAATCACTTCAATGAGAAATGGCGGATGGCGAAGAACGCCCGGCACAAATTCCGGGCTGATCGGAAAGAAAATCGGGATTGTGGGCTATGGAGCGATTGCCAAATATTATCTGGAGCTGCTGAGATGGTTTGACGCAGATATTCTGGTTGCATCCCAGTATATTACACCGGAGGAGGCCGCTGAAAAAGGCGTACGGATTGCAAGCAGGGAAGAAATCTTTGAAACCTGTGATGTGATTTCCCTGCACAGCGCCCTGAATCAGGAGACGCGAAACAGCATTACCCGGGATCTGCTCCGAAGAATCCGTCCAGGCGCGCTGCTTGTCAATACAGCCAGGGCCGGAATCGTGGTGGAAGAGGATTTGATGGAGGAGCTGCGGACGGGCCGTTTTTATGCGATTCTGGATGTATATCATCAGGAGCCTCTTCCCGAAGATAGCCAGCTTCGGAGAATGCCCAATGTACTGCTGTTTCCCCATATGGCGGGCCCTACCTTTGACATGCGGGAAAAGGTGACGCTGCGTCTGGCTGCGGACATAAAGGCAATCCTTGAGGGCAGGCCTTATCAAGATGGAATCCCATATGAGTATGCAATGCGGATGACGGGAGGCTGAGAAGAAGAGAATGATGAAGAATCCTTTAGCGGTCAGTACGCTGGCGTTTCAGGACTGGGAGCTGGAAGATGCAGTGCGCATCTGCAGAGAAAATGAAATAGATGCCATGGAAATCCGGCTGGGCTTTCATGACTGGTCAAAAATGGAGCTTTCCGATCAAATATATCGGGAGAATTACCGGAAAATCAGTGACGGCGGCCTTCGGGTATCAGATCTGGGAACCAGCGTTCGGGTGATCGGGTATGATGAAAAACGGTTGGAAGAGCTGAAGCAGTGCGCGCATATTGCAGAGCTTCTGCACTGCCAGGGACTGCGGATTATGCTGGGAAACCGGCACCGGTTCTGGTCAGATAAGGTTCCGGAAATTGATTATGACGGGCTGGTTCGGTGGATGATTGAGGCGGACGAGATTCTGGAAAACAGCCAGGCACAGATCTGGATCGAAACACATGATGAATTCGCTACAGGAAAAATGCAGAGAAAGCTTTTAAATGAATATCCATTTCGAAATGTCCGGCTTCTCTGGGACATTATGCATCCGCTGGAAGCCGGAGAGGAGCCGGAGGAAACCTTAGGTTATATGGGAAAAGATCTGGTTCATGTCCATATCAAAGATGGACAGCCATGGCCAGATCCCGATCGAAGCAGCTGGAAGTATACCAGACTGGGAGAGGGAGATGTTCCTATAAGAAAGATTGTCAGGAAGATCCGGCAGGCTGGATATACGGGATACTTTTCTCTGGAATGGGAGAGCGCTTGGCGAGAGGAGATCCGTGGAAAAGGCTATGCCATCGAGGATATGGTCAGACAGTATAGCTATTTGATGAAGGAAATTATGGGAAGCGGGGAAGCGCTTTTGTAAATCTCGATTTAGATCAATCACGGTAGGGGGAACTGCTGCGGGTAAGAGTCGGTCATCATTTTGGTGGCGGGCTCTTTTTTCATTACATAAAAACGTGCAAATACACATAAAATAGGAATGAATATTGGAATCAAGAGGATTATGTGATAGAATAAGATTACTAAAAAATGTGTATATGCACGAAAATTAGGAGTGGAATGATGGAAATTAAAAGAGACGGTTACCTGCAGCAGCTAATAGAGCGAAAAGATAACGGAATGATAAAGGTAATTACCGGTATTCGCAGATGCGGCAAATCCTTTTTGCTGTTTACCATATTTAAAAGATTTTTGTTGGAGAATGGCGTGGATAAGGAGCATATCATTGAAATTGCATTAGATGGCATAGAGAATGAAGAATTAAGGGATCCTAAGAAGTGCTTCAAGTATATCAAGAATGCAATGAAGGATGATGAAAAGTATTATCTGCTTTTGGATGAAGTGCAGTTTATGCCGCGATTTGAGGAAGTGCTGAACAGCCTGCTCCGCATGAACAATATTGATGTATATGTAACTGGCAGCAACTCTAAATTCCTTTCCAGCGATATTGTTACCGAGTTCCGCGGAAGAGGTGATGAGATCAGGATTTATCCGCTCTCCTTCGCAGAGTTCTATTCTGTTTATGATGGAGACTATGATGACGCATGGGATGAGTACATGATCTACGGAGGGCTGCCTCAAGTCGCAGGTTTCCGGAGTGAACGACAGAAGGCGGATTATCTCAAGAATATTTTTGCAAATGTCTATCTGAAAGATGTTATTGAAAGAAATAAGATTCAAAACGCAGATGAAATCAGTATTCTGGTGGATGTACTTGCATTTTCGATTGGCTCACCGACTAATCCGGCGAAAATAGCAAATACGTTTGCCAGTGAACGCCAGATGACTTATTCAAATAAAACCATTTCCAACCATATCAATTATTTGGCAGATGCTTTTTTGATTTCTAAGGCCAGCAGATATGATATTAAGGGAAGAAAATATATCGGTGCGAATTTGAAATACTATTTTACAGATTTAGGCCTGCGAAATGCCCGGCTTAATTTCAGACAGCAGGAGCCTACCCATATTATGGAGAATATCGTTTATAATGAACTGCTGATCCGAGGCTATAATGTTGATGTTGGTATTGTTGAGATTGTCGATAAGAATAAAGAAGGGAATCGAGTCCGTAAACAGTTGGAGGTAGACTTTGTGGCAAATCAGGGCAGTCAAAGATACTAT
>JAGHER010000087.1 GCA_017889125.1 Lachnospiraceae bacterium | reverse complement strand
TCCATCGCATTCCGATATACGCGCAGCGTATGCCAATAATCATGGCCGCTCGCGTCATTCGCAAAGATTTCCCTGAGTTTTTGAAGGATGAATTCAACTTCTTCTCTATCATCTGCCAGCATTTTCGTCTTCATAATAACTAACAATCTCCTGCTCCAATTTCACATCCTTCTCCAGCATATACTCCGCCATTTCCCCATACACCGCATGTTTTTCCAGCGCCCTAAGCCGCAGCCTGTCCTGCTTCGTCAGGGGATGGAGGCAGGACTTAAAACGGGGGTCATGAAGCTCGGCGCGGGACATGCGGTACATCTGAAAGGGAATACCGGTGACACGGCACAAGTGCTCATGGATGTAAAATCCTCCGGCGTCGATGTCTCCGAAATGAAGGAAGGTCAGGCCGGGATTGCAGGCGTAAATGGTTTTGAGAAAGTCCCGCTGATCCCGGGTGGCGTACCCACCCAGGTAAAAAACGGCCCGATTGGCGGAGGATAAACGAAGCCAGGAGGTGTAATTTTCCACGCTCATAAGCGCCGAAGCGCGGACATGAATCCACTCTAACTCCTTAAGCTGTCCGGCAAAAAATTCGATGCCGTCTTTAAACGCGCTTAAATCCAGCTCCTTTCCGCCGGTTCGCAGCACCACATCGCCCTTGATGCACAGCTTCTGCTTTTCCCTTGTGATGTGGTACTCTTCCAGAATCTCATCTTCCAGCTCATCTTCCTCACAGGGACGGCCCAGGGAATCGCGGAGCGCTCTGCATACGGGATAGAGGGTATTGTCCTCTAAGTATTTTGAATCGCCGTAGATCAGCATGGAGGCTTCCCGCAGATAAAGGTTTTCCTGATTATTTTCGATGAAAACCAGGGCTTTGAGAATTTCCTCGGTCTGGAGATATTTCTGCGGAATCCGATTCTTTTCCAGACTTTGACGGAGCTTTTCACATTCCCGCTCTGCTGCGGGAGAACGGCCGCTGTATGTGGAAATCAAACCCTCCACGTACCGTCTTTTGGAAGATTTTGATTCGTAGCGTCCGGTTTCTTCCAGGCAGCGCTCGATCTCGTTGATTTTGCTGTCATTCAGGTAAATGCTTTCGATTTCATTGCTGAAGCCTGCAGTCTCAAAGGTGAGGAAGCCTTTTTCCTGGCAGCGGGCAGCTGCCTAGTTGACCGCCTGGAGCTCCTCTGGATCACCGTCATTGCGGCTGTACTGCTTGTAAAGCAGGGACGGGCTGATTTTCGTCCGTCTTGCAATGACATTGGTGCCCTGATCCTTCTTGCTCTTCCTGTATTTGTCAGCCAGGGCCGCCAGCATCTTTTCTTCGTAATTGGTCATCTGCCATACTCCTTTTCCTCATGAAACTGCACAATGCCCAGCCGCATGCAGTCCATGCGCACCCGGAGGGCGGGAAGGATAACCTCGCATTCGTTTCCGATGGATTCGGTCTTATCCGGCGAGCAGAAAATCACCTGCAGCTTCTGGCTGCGCATAAAGTCCAGCATCAGCTTGACGTTCCCCGGGTCCATTTTCGCAAAGGGCTCGTCGATAAATACCAGGCGGGTGGAATTTACCCGCTGATTATAAATCAAAAGAAGGGCTGAGGACAGGATCAGCAGATAAGGAATCTGTACCTCTGCACCGGAGTTGTAGCCGGTCTGGCGTGACAGCTTTGCCCGGTCCAGGATCTGGCTGCTGACCAGGATCTCGTAGGTCATATAGTTCCGGTAATCGGCAAAGCGGGCAATGGTTTCTTCGCTGTTTTTCTCGATAATCCGGTTGATGATGCCCTTCATCTCCTTCTCCAGCTCCTCGCCTTTTTCATCGGATATGGCCATCATGGAGGTAAAGGTCATCTGCCCATCCTGACTGCCTCCAAGCTGCTCCCGCTCATCCAGATACCGGGCGTACTCGATGACCTTGGCGTACTCGGAGCCGTCCCGGACGAAATGGACGTCAAACTGGTACTTGGACGCAAAATTCAGCTTGGCCAGCTCACCGTTAATCTGCCGCAGGTCATCTCTGGCCCGCTCGCAGGACTTCAGGATCGTGAGGACAAATTCATTTTTAAAGATGTCCTCATAGCGCCGGGTCTGCTCCTCCAGCTTCTGACGGATTTCCTGGAGGTTGTCCATCCAGATCCGCTCACGCCTGGCCGCGTACTGCTCACGGCCTTCGGTTCCTCTGGGCAGCATGTTTTCGGAGTGGCGCACATTGTACTCGGCCTGCTTCTGCATCAGCGCATCCTTATGCTGCTCGATGCTCCGGCTGATTCGCTTTCGCGTATCCTCAATCAAAAGGCCGCCGATTCCTTTCCCGCCGGCTTCCAGATATTTTTCGTAGGCTTCTACTGTGCGCTGAACCAGACTGTAATGCTGAACCTGGTATTCCTGGAATTTCTCCTCCTGGATCGTCAGCTCGCCGGATCTGGCGGCGATCTTTTCGCCGCACCGCTGGATTATGGTATCCTGTGCGGCCGCTTCCTGCACTCTGCTACTGTATTCCTTCTGGGCACCATTCTGCTCATCGGTAAGGCAGCCGACCAATTCGTTAAGCTCAATAAATTCCAGGTTATTCCTCTGGGCCTTTTTCAGGTTTTCCAGCTGTGTCCTGGATTCTCTGGCCTGCTTTGCTGCTTCCTGGTACTTCTTATGCGCGTCATAATCGTATTCACGGAAAAATTCCCTGTTCTGTGCCAGCCTGCTCTTCTGCCCTTCCAGCTCCTTTTTGTGCCCGAGCGCCTCCTTTTTCTCTTTATTGAGACGCTCAATCTCCCGTTCTGCCCGAATGCGGTTTAATTCAAAGGTTTTTTGTCCCAGATAGTAGGAACGGATCCGGTCAAACCGCAGGAAGTAGCTGTCCATGGCCACAGATACACGGCCCTCTCGGGAAATGGCATTCTCATAAAGCTTCACTTCCTCAAGCTTTACTGCATGGATCCTGCCCAGCTGAAAGTTAAAGTACTGCTTTGCTACGGGATTTTTTATTTCCAGCAGAAATACAGCAGAATCCTCCTCCACATCCACCGTTCTCTGCATCAGAAGCCTGGTATTAAACAAATGGGCGTACCGGTGTTCGGAGCGATTCAGCACATCATCGGCAATATCGTAATACTTAGGCTCCACCAGGATCGTGTAGCGGCGCGGGCCAAGGAAGGCCTCCAAGGCGTCACGCCAGGCCTCATCCTTGAGTCCGATCACATACTCACAGGCAAACTGGGCCTTGGAAGCAATCTTCCGTTTTTCAAATTCACGGTTGATCTCATCTCGCAGGCCTACATAATCGGGGATCTGGGCGTAGGTATTCCGATGCTTTTTGCACTCCTCGATGATTTGGTGCTGCTTTTCCAGTCCCCGGTTAATTTCCGCAAGAAGGTTCTCGATTCCCGCGATCTGTTTCACCAGCTCTTCGTAAAACTGCTCCGTTTTCTGCCGGAAGCTTTCTACTGCCGATGCTTTTTCCGCAGCGGAATATTCCTGCTGACAGAGGGAGGACAGGATACTCTTGTCTTCACCTGCAGCAGAAAGCTGCGCCAGCATCTCGCTGATTACCGTCTGGAAATGCTCCAGCCTCCGGCATTTTTCCGTCAGCTCCTTTTTCTCCGCCGTCAAAGTCTGGTAACGGCGCTCCTCATCGGCAATCATGCGGGTACTGTCTAACTGCTCCAGACTTACCTTTGCCTGAATCAGACGGGCGTCAATTTCCTTTTTCCTTCCCTCGAGAATCTCCAGCTCCTTGTCCAGATCTTCCTTTCTCCGGGCAGCCAGGGTACGGTCATTTTCCTGACGGGCAATCTCCCGCTGAAGATCCTTAAGCCTTTTGTAGACAATGCGGATATCATCGGCCAGAAGGCGGTTTTTCTCCGATTCCCAGACATCATATTCATTAAGAATCCCGTCCAGTTCACCAATTTCCTGCTCAATGACCTGGAAGCTTTCGTTGAGCTGGCTGATGTTTTCCTTCGCCTGAATCAGCTTCCCGAAATCCACATTTCGCTGCTCTAAGACGCTTTCCCGGATAAACTGATCGATTTTCGCGTCCGGGTCATAGGACATGATTCCCCGGAGCTTTCGAAGGTAGGTGGGGAGCTGGGTGAGGCTTAACTTAAGACCGGTCATCTGCAGGAATTTCTGCAGTCCTTGCTCCCGGTTCATCATGGTCAGCCTGTATTCTTTATGGAGACCGGAGGCGCTGAAGGGCATAACAATGCCATCCTTCTCGTAGGTATGTGCCATCTGATCCAGACCCATCCGGTCTGCTGCGTAACGGTAGGTCTGGCAGTTATTTGCCGGGTTTGTCTCGATAACTGCCCCAAGGATAAAGGATTTTTCTTCCACATCGTCATAGTATTCCAGCGCAATGTGGCTGTACACGTAGGGCACCTGGTCGTCCGGGCGCATGTAGGTCCCGGCTGTGGCATCCAAAAGCCCACGGGTGTAGGAGGACAGGGTCCGGCTGCCCTTGCTTTCCGAGGATTTGTTGAATACCACATCCCCGTAGGCAGCATACTTGATGGCGTCCAGCATCACGGATTTTCCGTTGCCGTTTTTGCCGGCAATCAGGGTGAAAAAGCCTATGGGCGCCGTCTCGTTGGAAAAGCCGTACCAGTTAATCAGCCGTACTTTTTTCAGTAAAATCATACGCCCTCCTCCTCAAAATCCTCTGGATAAAGAGGCTCTTCCCCGGTTTTATCGGGAAGCACCTTGTCCTCCTCGTTCTCTCGTTTTATGTACTCATCTGCCACTGTCTGAAACTGCGGCAGATCCCAGCCAAACTGCAGAGAAGGATAAAGGCGGATCTTCATGTCCTCCCCCTCTTCGTCATCATCAAAATCAATCAGGCTGTATTTTTTGAACAGGCGAAAGGCGGCATTCAGCTCCGTGCGGGTTAAGATTACCTGGTAGGATTTGATCTTGTCGATTAAGTCGCCCTTCGTCACATAATTTCCCTCACTGTAGCCAAGGTTTTCCAGATAAACCTTCCACAGCACCAGCAGAAGATGATACTGAAGGGTGGTGAAGGTGACTACATTGGCCCGTTTGAGCCCCACCACATCCGCATCCTCCTCGCTGGCTACCAGCATGCATACGCCAACCTTGTCATCCAAAATCAGGTCAAAGCCCATCATCCGCAGGTATTCGGAAATATCCTGCCGGTTTGATTCCCGGGAGACAAACTGATAAAATCGCTCATCCTTGTCCCGCAGGATGAAGGTGGCCTCCAAAAGCTTGCGGATACACCGCTTAAATAAATGGCTGTTTTCTTCTTTTACTGCAATCTGCAGATTGATTTCTCCCATTGTGTCAGTCCCCCTATTCTGCCCTGTCTTTTCGCTTTATGGTCACGCGGCTGATTCGTGCGGCCTCAGTCTCTACCATGCCTTCTCCAAACTCCACCTCATAGGGAAATCCCGCTGTTCCCGAATAAATGATGCTGGCGGCAATCATGGTGGCATCATCCCGGGTATGCGCGCCGCATTCCTCCACGGTGATCTTCTCCCGGCCAGCCAAAAGAGACGTAAAATGCTTCTCCACATTATCCATGCTGTAGCGGTCTGGGGTTTCCGTGAGAAGCTCATCAGTCAGGCGCTGCTTCTCTTCCTGCGTAAGGTCATCGGCCAGAAGCCCTGCATTCTTCGGGTTCGGATTCCGCTTCCGCCGCCGCTCAAAGGACTTTCGCCCCACATAGCCTATGCTCTGCAGGCGGTGGGCCTGAGACAGCCGGCAAATCGCCTCCCTGCGGTCCTCCTCGTCCATATCCTTCAGGAAAAGAAGAAGGCGGTTTAACTGATGCTCCAGATTGGTATTGCCGCTTAACACCATCATCATCCGCGTAGAATACAGGTTGTAATAGGTGTTGATTTTCCGGTCAATATAGTTCATTTCCTGGTCATATTCCAGATTAATAAAGCTGTCCAGCTCACCAAACTGCCGCTCCACCTTTTCCCTGGCCTGCGCCTCGCTTACATTAGCCACCCGGATATATTCCTGAATCATACGGTCATAAAGCTCAGACCGGCGCAGCTTCCGCAGCATCCGGTCAATGTCAGAAATGTAGGAAGGAATCAGGCCGCTTTTCTTGATAAAAAAGTAATCGTTGAAAAAGCGGCTAAGGAGCTCATCCTTAATCAGATACTGGCCAAAGCTGTTGGCATCTGCCATCCGCATCACCGCCCGCATGATCTCCCGGATACTGTCCTTGAGAATCAGCAGCTCATTCTTTAAGTCGCATTCATTTTCAATTAATGGTACAAGGATATTCAGATACGGCCGCATGGCTCTGGCGCTGTCCTTGCCAAAGGCTGACCGGAGAATTTCATACATAGAAAAAATGTGATTGGTGATGGCGCCGTTGGCATCCCCGTCAAAGATCTTGTGAATGGCATCAATAAGCTTCCGGCAGTAGGCTGACACGGAGGCAATATTGTCCCCGCTGCGGCCGATTTCCTGAGGTGTAATCCAGCCGCAGGCCCGGAAATACCG
>JAGHER010000086.1 GCA_017889125.1 Lachnospiraceae bacterium | reverse complement strand
CGTGGCGAAGCTTGCGGTGATTCCCGTTCAGGATTATCTGGGGCTTGGCGCAGAAGCGCGGATCAACATCCCCTCCACCCTGGGCGGCAACTGGGTATGGCGGATGCGGAAGGGGCAGCTTGATGAACGGATTTTGAAGAAGGCCAGAAGGATGGCCGAGCTTTATGGGAGAGCGCCCAGGAGATCTGCGCAGGAAGTGCAAAAATAAACGAGAACAGTTAAAAATCAGGCATGTGAAACAAACAGGCAGAAAAAGCCGGCAGCCGCAGGATGAATTGCGGTCTGCCGGCTTCGGCTTTCTGGAAGCATTTTCAATTATGGAGTGGTTGTGTCAATGTAAATGCTGACCGGATCGTCATCCTCATCCTCCGTATCTTTGGGGGAGGTGCTGGCTTCTTGGCCTGTACTTTCTTCCGGTTCATTTTCTGAGCTGGAGGTAGCGGAAGATTCCACTGGGTCATCCGATTCTGCAGCGCCGTCTTCTGTTTCCACAACAGGCTGACCATCCGGGCCAAGTACCTCTGTGTGGGTGCTGAAGGTGGCCTGCATGGCATTTCCGGCCAGATCGGCAGCGTGGACATACAGGGTCTGGGCGTTCATCTCAAAAGAAAAGGTGCCGGTTTCCCCATCAGAGCTCAGGGGCTGAATGACTGTGCCCTCATCGGTGGAGGCGTACACAGAGGAAACATCCAGGCCGGACTGGCTGTCTTCAAGGGTCAGCGTCAGGATATTGTCTTCGATAGAGTAGGTTTCGCCTACCAGCGGCGCCGTATCATCCAGGATATTAATATGTTCATACTGCCGTGCAGTCATGCCGTTAAGGCTTTTTACGTAAATTTCAATGACGCCGTTTTTGGTGATCTCCGCTTGGTATTCGCCGCGCCCGGTCTGGGTAAGCTCCAGCTCGGCCCCCTCCTGGGAGGAGGAAAATTCCGTTATGGGAAGCAGGGATTTAACGGTGACGGATACCTTTGTTGCCTTATAATCGGATGTGCCTTCCGCATATATAGTAATATGGGGAGCGGCGGCCACCAGCATAAATAAGATCCCATTTACCAGGATAAAGGGAAGGATGTAAAAGCATAAAACCGTTACCCACTCGGGCCGCTTTTTCGGCGTATTTGTGCGGCTGCGGGCAGAACGGGAGCGGGATTGGCTGGGTCTGTCCATAAAAACCTCCTTAAAGCTGCGGGGCTTTCCTGCGCTTTGCGCCGACGGAAAACCCTCTCGAAAAAAGTAACTCTAGCATAGCAGAAAACCGCGAATCTTACAAGATTATCTTCTAAATTGCCGCATGCTGTGTTATGATAGCTTTGTGGCCGAAGGTTTTGCAGGAAGCCGTATGCTGTAGCTTAGGCAGCGGCGCGGAGGAATAAAGATGATTCAGGAAGCGGTGAAATTTGCGGAGCGGGCCCATGAGGGCGCCGTTCGGAAAGGAAGCAGGATCCCGTACATTACCCATCCGCTGGAGGCGGCAGTGATCGCAGCATCGATCACCAGCGATCCCGAGGTGATTGCGGCGGCAGTCCTGCATGATGTGCTGGAGGACACGGATGTGACGGAGGAGGAGCTTAGAGCGCGCTTTGGCGGCCGGGTGACCGGTCTGGTGAAGGCAGAATCTGAGGATAAATCCCGCTCCTGGAAGGAGCGGAAGGCCGCTACGCTGGAGCATTTAAAGACGGCATCACGAGATGCCAAAATCATTGTGCTTGCCGATAAGCTGAGCAATCTCCGCTGCACAGCCAGGGATTATTTCCTTATGGGAGACCTGGTCTGGGAGCGGTTTAATGAGAAGAGGAAGGAGCTTCACGCCTGGTATTATGAGGGTGTGGCAGCAGAGCTTGGAGAGCTGTCCTTCTGCCCGGAATATACGGAATATCTGCGGCTCTGCCGTCTGGTTTTCCATCCGGAGGAGGGATTTATCGAGCTATAAAGACAGGATTTTTTATAGAAATGGAACAGAAAAATGATGAAGAAAAAGCGACAAAGAAAATATGCCGCCATTCTTTTTGGCCTGCTTTTCAGCCTGGCAATGGGGGGAAAAGCGGGTCAGGAGCCTATGATGATCGGCTACCAGGGGAAATTCAATACATCAGGCTGGTCTGGCTCCGGAAATGCCCATGCACCCTGCCTGCAGGGGGAAGGCTATCTGACCGGTATGCGTTTTCAGCTGATGAACCGGCCGGATGAGACAGAAGGAGGGATTGAATTTCAGGTAAATGCCGGGGGACTGGGCTGGATTGATGGGAAATCATCGGAGTCCGGAACGATGGCGGGCCAGGAGGCGCAGCCAGAGAAAGAGGCCGCTTCTGGCCAGGAGGCGCAGCCAGACGCAGCAGCCCTGGGTGAGGAACCGCCCCTGGAAGCTGTGCGGATCTGGCTGACAGGAGGCCTGGAAACAGAGTATGACCTTTACTACCGTGTCTATCAAAACGGCGGCTGGCTGCCCTGGTCATCCAACGGTCAGGAGGCCGGTGTTTTGGGCCAGGGCTTTTGGATAAACGGGATTCAGGCCCTAATCCAGAGGAAGGGGCTGGAGCCGCCGGAGGATGAAGAAGAAGAGGAAGAAGGATTGCCTCAGGTGGATCCAAGCCGCCCGATGATCGCCCTGACCTTCGATGACGGGCCCCGGGCGTCGGTGACCGACCGGATACTTGCCTACTTGCGGGAATCCGGAGGCAGAGCCACTTTTTTCATGGTGGGAAACCGGGTGGCGGCCAATGAAAACAGCGTAAATCAGATGGTGGCCCAGGGCTGCCAGGTGGGAAATCATACCTTTGATCATCAGTACATAACCAGGCTCAGCCTGGAGGAGATGCAGCAGCAGATCGGCGGCACGAATCAGGCAGTCCTGGATGCCTGCGGCATCCTTCCGATGGTGATCCGGCCCCCTGGAGGCAAGGTGGATGAGGCTTCCCTGACGGTTTTGGAGACCATGGGAATGCCTGCGGTGATGTGGTCCATTGACACCAGAGACTGGCAGCACCGGGATGCGCAAATGACCGTGGAAGCGGTGTTAAGCCAGGTGAAGGACGGCGATATTGTCCTGATGCACGATATTTATCCCTCCACAGCAGACGCTGCGGCGGTGCTGATCCCGGCGCTGACGGAGCGGGGATATCAGCTGGTCACCGTCAGCGAGCTGGCCATGTACCGGGGCGGTATGCTTCCCGGACACAAATACAGCCGGTTCAGTCCGGCGAAGGCGGTACAGAAGTAAAACGAGAGCCGAAATAAGCAAAAGGAATAAGGGGAAAACCAATCCTTTGGCTTATTTTCGGCTCCTTCTTTTTGTCCAAAATATAAAGGAAACTGCTGCTGTCAGGGCCATAAGGAAAGCAGAAATCCAGATATGGGAAAATACACAGCCACACGCAAATGGAGAAAATTGTAAAAAGCACTTGCAATTTTGCGAAAAGGACGATATAATAACTCTAAAGCAGTATCATTCTTATATTGCCGCCGGTCATCCGGCTGCCGGTTTGTTCTGAACCGGCCGATTCCATTGTTTACGGTACATTGAAAACCGAATACAGAAGACAGCCTGCAGTCAATAGCTCTGCCGCTCTTTAACCAACAAAGCCCTGCGCGACATATTCAGGAGGAAGGAGTAGGTATGAATCAGGCTATAGATAAAAAATCACATAAACAAAGTATACGCAGCCGGAGAATGGATAACCGGAAGTTATGGAGAAAACGGACATTTTTGCAGAAAGCCGCGGCCCTTATTCTGGCTGTGGTTCTTACCATTTCGCCCTTTGGCGGATGGATTTCCGGGATGTTTGTCCAGGCTGCAGAATTTCAGATTGAAATGCTTCAAAAGGGGAGCATGCTGGCAGATTACAATTTCAACTTTTTTAACGTTAAGGTGGGCACCGGGATTTTTTACTGGATTAAAAGTGACGGCAGCCCATTGTTTTGTATACAGAAAGACCGTCCGCTTTTAGGAGGACTGGGCGGCTCGGAGTCATCGGAGGAGTTTGGCGGCAGGCGGTATTTTTCCGATCAGCAGTATGAGCTGATTTCTCTGGTGCTTCAAAGCTGCGGCATGCGAAGAGGGGAGAACCAGGAGCTGACGCCGGGAGAATACCTGGCAGGCCAGGCTGCAGTATGGGGGATCCGCACGGGATACTGGCAGAGCACCGGCCAGCTGCGTGAGGAGATGGAGACGCTGTATGCTCATGTGGGAGACTGGAATGAATGGACAGCTGATCAGTTAATTGAAGATGCTCGGGATATGACGGAGAGCATCTGTCAGGCCATTGATGATTATTACAGTGATTTCAGCCCTTACATTCCCTCTTTTGCCTCCAAATATTCCAATAAAGCGCCTTCGTGGCAGGCAGAGTGGGAGGATGATCTTTGCCAGATTTCCTTCCAGCTGGACGGAAGGGCAGAGGCGGTGAAGGAATTTGTCTATGAACTGCCGTCGGGATGGGAATATCAGTGGGCGGATGATGAGATTACTTTCTGGAGTGAGACTGCTGAGCCGGGAACCTATTCAGTCAGCGGGTATGCTCCAGAAGGAACCAGGCTTGGGGAAGCTATGCCTATTGGGCTCATTTATATTGTCGCGCCGTCAGACTACCCCAGCTTTCAGCATCTGACCTCCGGCGTGGAGATTACCATACCCTGGAGCTGTTATTTTAAGCTGGTTGTTCCCGAAAAGCCGGATGATTCGGGCAGCTGGCAGCTGGCGGACACATCTTGTTACCGCCATCAGGAGGAATTTGAAGCAGTTTACGGTGTGCAGCTCCAAAAGCAGGATGGCGATACCGGGGAAGCGCTGAGCGGTGTCGTTTTCCAGCCTTTAGAGTATTTTGATCGGGCACAGCTGGCGGACACAGTGCTTGAACCGTCACAGATTGCGGCGTGGACAGGCTGGCAGGCACGCTGCCCGGAGGAGATTACCGATGAAGAAGGGAGGCTTATTCACGTTGACCGGAAGACATATCACTACGAGAAAACATACTGCGGCGGTCATCCAGAGCCGGAAATTAATTATGATGGAAATTCAGAAGCAAGAAGAGCGGAGATCGAAGAGGAAGCATGGGCTGCATGGGAGGCGGAAGTAGAGGCCTGCGCGGAGCGATGCGACTATCACAGCATTGACGGAAGCGGAATTGAGGAGCTGGAAGCCGACCGTGACCTGGCCTATGCCCAGTTTACCGGCCTGGTCTATGGATATACCTTTCGAGAGACGAAACCGGCGGACGGTTACCAGCTGCCGGAAGAAGGCGTAAGCACAGAAAAAATCTTCTGTGTATCCCTTCAGGCGGGCGGCGAGGCATGGGAAGAAACAGGGCTTCAGCGCTCACGGAATAACCGGGAGCGGGCATTTGCATCGAGGATTACGGCGTCGCCGTCTAGTGCGGGGACATCCGATGCAGGGGCGTTTTCTTCTGGCAATTCTGCCGCTGGTATGCCCGCTGCAGGTAATTCGGCTTTCCATGATATGACTGATGGCATCATCGGCGATGGAGTTCCTGCCTCACCGGCGGAGGCCCGCCCAGATACTGGAGAATCAGGAAATAGCAGTTCGGGAGTGGGACAAGGCACCAGAACCGCTACCCCCAGTCTGGCAAAAGCATCACGGATACGAAGACCCCGGGCAGTTGTCTGGCTTACGAGCCTGCTTCCCGTACTGAGCCCGGAATCTGTGGATTATTCCCATTTGTATACGTTTTCTGTGGATAATTTCCGGGAAAAGCCGGAGGAGACTAAGCCAGAGGAAACTACACCGGAAGAAACTACGCCAGAGGAAACTACCCCAGAGGAGACCACGCCGGAGGAAACTACCCCAGAGGAGACCATGCCGGAGGAAACTACCCCAGAGGAGACCATGCCAGAAGAAACCACGCCAGAGGAGACTCTGCCGGTAGAAACTACACCAGAACCAACTGTGCCAGAAGAGACCACACCGGAAACAACTGCCCCAAAGGAAACCGTACCGCCGGAAACTATACCGCCGCAGGAAACAACGCATCGGGAATCTTCTGGAGGCGGAGGAGGACGGGACAGAGAGCCTGCAGAGGTAACGGCAATTCCAACAGAGCCGGTGCCTCTGGGACCGCCCCGACAGGGATGGATTGAAGCCTTTTATTCCCTGGAAGATTCAGACGTTCCCCATGCTGATGCGAACGGGAAAAATCTGCCTGGCCCAGGAGAGGAGGGCTGGAGGATCCCCAAGACGGGCGATGCAGATGCACCTGAACGGATGCTTTTGATCGGCATACTGGCCGGTTCTGGTTTCCTGGGGATTTATCTCTGGATGCGGAAACGCAATGGAAAACCGGAGAAAAAAAGCAGGAAAAAGGGCGGAGGAGAGCTTATGGTATTAGGGCTTCTTCTCGTCACCGGCCTGGCCTGCGGGACGTATACGGCCTATGGGGCTGAAAATGCGAAAACACCAATTGTGGAAACACCAATTCCACAAGCACGATCTGTATCTGCAGAGGAGCAGGACTTTTTTACGGAAAGAGAAGAAGACGGAACTGTTCTTGTACGTTATTTTTCAGAGACTGGGGACGCAGAGGAGGAAGGCGAAGAAGGGGCTTTTGTCCCGGATGAGTGGTATACGGATGAATATGGGCAGAGGTATCAGCTGGATTTTTACCGGAAGGTGGAGACGGAAATTCCGGAGGAAGAAGAGCATCAGACTAGAACCATCGCTTTTCGCCAGATTGAAAATCCGGCGCAGATTCCATCGGCGATTCCTTCTGTCCTTTCGGACGAGGCGAATCAGCGGGAAGGCCGGGGCACGCTGGAACGAGGCGAGACGAAGGAGATATCCAGCTATTGGCTGGATGATTTTCAGGCTTCTCTCACCTTTTACGATTACGGAGCCGATGCCTATACCTTTGGTACACTTTCCGTACCGGCGGAAAATGCCCTGGAATTTCTTATCGGAGAACAGCAGAGTATTCTGGAAGCCATGGGATGCAGCCCGCTTCGCTATCAGATTCGTGAGATTGCCTGGGAGGGGGACAGCTACTGGAAGGATGGGCTTCTGTGCCGGAATGCTTCGGTCCAGGGAAGCCGCCTGGTATCCGATTATCAGGCGGAATTTTCCGGATTAATTTACTACCCGTCTGCTGTCCGGAAGCAGTGGCAGGCGGTATACCGCATCCCACAGGAAGAATTGCCGGAGATGGAAGCAGAGACACTCCAGGAAACCACATCCGGGGAAATTGTGGCTCCGGTACTGGAGACGGAAACGCCGCAGAAGGAAGAGGAAACCTCGTCTGGCTGGAAAATCACCCGGCTGATGGCTGTGTATACCATCTCCCTTTTTCTCCTGCTGCCATTTTTCCTTTTCCTCATTTTCTATGCAGGAAAAAGAAGAAAGCATCGTCCTGGAAATTAGCGTACAGAAGCTGTCATCGAAAACAAGCATAACCGGAAAAGCATGCCTGTGCAAAACACTTCACGAATTTGGAAGGATATGGTATAATTACGATGAAGCGGCATTATACCAGTGCCGGTTTGGGCACCTGGCCAGGAAATGAGAAATGGAAAAGGAGAGAAGAACAATGGCTGTGAATCCGGTATATGAAAAATTAACCTGCTGTTATGAAAGCATAAAGGATAAGATTCCCTTTCAGCCGAAGGTGGCGCTGATTCTGGGATCGGGTCTGGGCGATTATGCAGATGCTTTCCCGGCGGAGGGCGTTATCGACTATCATGAAATTGCGGAATTCCCGGTTTCCACGGTTCCCGGGCATAAGGGACGGTTCATTTTCACCCATGTAGAGGGAACGCCGGTGGTAATGATGCAGGGAAGAGTACATTATTATGAAGGCTACGAGATGAGCGATGTGGTGCTTCCCACCCGGCTTATGCGGATGATGGGTGCGGAGATCTTGTTTTTGACCAACGCGGCAGGCGGAGTAAACTTTGATTTTTCCGCAGGAGACTTTATGCTGATCCGCGATCAGATTTCCTGCTTTGTGCCGTCGCCTCTTCTGGGACCTAATGCAGAGCAGCTTGGACCGCGTTTTGCGGATATGAGTCATATTTATGATGAAGATCTGCAGCAGATGATTCGGGACAGTGCGGCGGAGATGGAGCTTTCCATTCAGGAGGGCGTCTATCTGCAGCTGACAGGTCCGGCATACGAGAGCCCGGCAGAGGTTCGTATGTGCCGGATTCTGGGAGCTGATGCTGTGGGAATGAGCACCGCCTGCGAGGCCGTGGCGGCAAACCATATGGGATGCCGGATCTGCGGAATATCCTGTATTTCCAATCTGGCCTGCGGCATGACCGATCAGCCCCTCAGCCATCAGGAGGTACAGGAAACAGCTGACCGGGTAGCGCCCCTGTTTAAGGAGCTGGTAACCAGAACCATCAAAAAGATGGGGGCGGATGCTTAGGACAAGGGCTTAGATGGAAGGCGTATTTTCCACAGGAAAACGGAAAAAGTAAGAAAATTTGTCAGAATTTAGGCGGCAGTCCAGGGAAACTTTATAGAAAGTCAAAGTAAAATTAATAAAAATACGTTCGGTTTCTTAATAATTATATAGTACAATGTCCTCGCAAGCATCAACAGCCGCCTGTTCACCCTGGTGAATAAACGGCACAACAGACAGGAATAATGAGACAGAAAGCGAGGAGAGATGACAATGAGAAAACAGTATTTAATTTTGGCTGCCGCCTGCCTGGCGATTGGCATTACTGCCTGTGGAAAGAGCAGTACAGGAAGCACAACATCTGCTGAGACAACAGCACAGACGGAAGCTTCTCAGGATGCATCCGAAGAATCAAAAAATACAGAAGAAACAACCGGAGAATCTGCAGCAGAGGAGAGCAGCGAGGCAGCTGCTGAAAAGACGGTAACCGGCCGTGTGGACAGCATCGACGGAACCGTGCTTTCCCTCAGCGGGCAGAATGATATTGCTTATCAGATTGATATTGCCGATGCGCAGGGCGGAGGCAGTCTGGAGATTGGCCAGGGGGATCAGATTCAGATCACCTTCATGGATACCGATGATGAGGTGAAGACAGCAGAGTCCTACGATATTCTTACCTCTGCAGAGATGGAAGGCGATCTGGATCCGATTCTTTCCGGTGTAGTTGCAGATGCCACAATGAATACCATCGCGGTGGAGGCAGAAAGCGGAAATACCTATCATTTTTCTACCGCTATTGCTCAGCGGGTGACCGGTGAGACGGGAATTGTCATTGGTGAAAACGTGGACATCACTTACTATGGAGAGCTTCCGGCTGGAGAAGAGGAAGGACTGGCTCTGCGGGTGATTACGGAGGAAGCCTCCGGGGACGCAGAGGCTACGTACAAGACGCTGACCGGTTCTCTGGTGTCGCTGGATGAGGAGACATTGGTTCTGGAGGCTGAGGATGGTACCCAGTTTTCCTTTGCTGCAGATGGTGCGGCAGACCCGGAGGAATACGG
>JAGHER010000085.1 GCA_017889125.1 Lachnospiraceae bacterium | reverse complement strand
GTATACTATTTAACATAAGATGACCCCTTTTCTCGTATGTGTTTTTGTCGTGATTACATTATACTATAAAAAGTGGTCATCTTATTTTTTATTTTCTTAAATTTCCCCAGGTAAAGTTACGCTGTCTGCAGTCCGTCACAAAGCAGTCCGTTCACAAAGCCGTTCATGAAGCTATGTCAAGTTATTGCGGCCGTCCTGTCCGCTCGTCAATCATCTCATGAAGCTTTTTCACCGCTTGGCGGATTCCTCCCACCTCATTGATCAGCCCCTCCTTTACCGCCTGCTCCCCCACCAGCACTGTCCCCAGATCCTTGGTCAGCATCCTGGTATTGTGCATCAGCCCCTTCAGCTGATCGTAGGCAATGTCGGCGTGACTTTCCACAAAGCTTAAGATCCGATCCTGAATCATATCAAAATACTCATATGTCCTGGAGGTGCCGATGACCATTCCGCTCATCCGCACCGGATGAACCATCATCGTTCCCGTAGGGACAATAAAGGAATAATCTGCCGCCACCGCCAAAGGCACGCCGATGGAATGGCTTCCCCCCAGAACCAAAGACACCGAGGGCACACTTAAGGAAGCGATCATCTCTGCAATGGCCAGCCCCGCATCTACATCTCCTCCTGAGGTATTTAAAAGCACTAAAAGACCGTCAATGGTCACATCGTCCTCAATCTGGGCAAGCTTGGGCAGCACATGGTCATATTTTGTGGTCTTGCAGTTTCCGGAGGCATTTTCATGGCCCTCCACCTCGCCGATGATGGTTAAAAGCTGAATCCGCCGTTTATCCCGCCCCTCATCCAGAAGCACCTGCCCAAACTCCTCCAGCTCCTGATCCTTTTTGTCCAATCCATTATCTCCCATACATTCCGCCTTTCCGACCCCGGACGCCTTTAAATGCCGGGGATCTATTCTTCTCTCCGTGACGGAGCTTCGGAAAATAGTATGGACAATCCCGGCATCTTTATGCAAAAATGCCACATCCGCAGGAGACTCTCTCCCGCAGACATGGCATCAAACATGGCATTAAACACGATATCAACAGCATCTATTTTCCGGTAAGGAAAGGATAAAGGATTACCTTTCCTTCATGGGCACATATTCCTGATTTCCGCCTACATACTTGGTAGCCGGACGCATGATCTTTCCATCATACAGCTTGTTTTCCAGATTGTGCGCTACCCAGCCCACAAGACGGCTGATCACAAACAGCGGCGTATACATATCCCTGGGAATCTGCAGCATCTCATAGGCAAATCCGCTGTAATAGTCTACATTGGTGGGGATAACCTTGTTCTTATCCTCCAGCATGACTTCCTTCACGCACTTCTCAAAGAGGCAGTAGAAATTAAATTCTTCCATCTTGTACTGCTCCTTGGCCACGGTCTCGCAGTAGCCCCTGAGGATCTCTGCTCTGGGATCGGAAACGGTGTATACCGCATGGCCGAAGCCGTACACCAGACCGCTGCGGTCATAGAATTCCCCTGCCGTAATCCTGCGGATCAGGGCCTTTACTGCCGCCTCGCTGGTGGAGTAGCCGATCTCTCCGATTACCGCCTCCATCATCTCAGAAACCTTGATATTGGCGCCGCCGTGACGGGGTCCCTTAAGGGAACCAATGGATCCGGAGATGGCCGAGTACAGGTCCGTGCCGGTGGAAGAAATCACTACGTTGGTGAAGGTGGAATTGTTTCCGCCGCCGTGGTCTGCGTGAAGCACCAGAATGGCATCCAGAAGGTCTGCCTCCTTGGCGGTAAACTTCTTATCCTCCCGCAGCATATAGAGAATATTTTCCGCAATGGAATAATCCTCTCTGGGATAATGAATCACCAGGCTCTTCCGGTCAAAATGATGAACCTTGCTCTGGTAAGCGTAGCAGGCCACCGAAGGGAACTTGGCCAGAAGATTTACCCCCTTAAGAAGGGTCTGGTACACATCCTGCACATCCGGCTCCGGATCGTAATTATAAAAGGTCAGGGCCGCCTGCTGAAGCTTGTTCATCAGGTTCCGCCCGGGAAGACGCAGAAGATTCATCTCCAGGAAATCATCGGGAAGGGCATACAGCCCCCGCACCACATCGATAAAGTGGCGAAGGTCCTCTTTCCCTGGCAGGTAGCCGAAAAGGAGAAGGAAGCACACCTCCTCGAAGCCGCAGCAGCCCGGCTTTCCCTTTACCAGATCGTATACGCTGTAGCCGCGGTAAAGCAGGTTTCCTTCCGTGATCTCTACGCCGTCTTCACGAATCTCGTAGCCTACCACGTCAGAAACACGGGTCAGACCGATGCGGACGCCAGTACCGTCCTCATTCCGCAGCCCCTTCTTTACATTGTATTCCTTAAACAGCTGGTTGGGGATGTCCGTATAGTTCGAGGATTTCCCATAATATTGTGCCAAATATGTGTTATTCATGGGTATTGCTCCTTCTGCCTTAGTTTTTTACTATAATACCACACTTCTTCCATCTGTCAATTCCTATTTTTCGACGAATTCTTGACAAATTTAGTCTCCCAGCACATTGCGGATGGTTTTCGGCGTCCGGTAATTCCATGTGGAGATCTTAATTCCGCTCCGGCTGCTGGCCGCGTGAACCACCTGGCCGTTGCCGATATACAGCGCCACATGATTGATGGTGCCGCCGCTGTTGGCGTAGAAGACCAGGTCGCCGGGCCGCATCTCGTTGGAGGAAACTGCCTTGCCCATCTTGGCCTGAGAGCCGGAATAATGGGGCAGGCTCACCCCAAATTTCTTCATGACCTGCATGGTGAAGCCAGAGCAGTCTACACCATTGGTCAGGCTGGTGCCGCCCCATACGTAGCGGTTGCCCACGAACTGAAGGGCGTAATTCACTACCTGGGTGCGCAGGGACGCGGATGCCTGGGCCGCCTCCTCCAGAGGCGAGAACTTGATGGCTTCAGGAAGGGCGTAGCGCACATCCACATTATTGTCTCTGGTGGAAATGTAAGCGTGGTCCGTCCCCTCGCCGTCAGCAGCATCCAGCTCAATCTCCACCCAGCCGTCCAGCTGCTGAAGCACGGAATATCGCTCTTCCTTGGAAATCTGGGTCCAGATGGTGGCGTCTGTAGAGGGCTCCGTCCGCACATTCAGCCGGTCCGTGTTCACAATAGCCATCAGAGTGGCCGTCTGCACTGCCAGATCGCTGGCCTCCTGTCCCACAGCCGTATACTGGGGATCTGCTGTGATATATCCGGTAATGTTGCCGGACTTTATCTTGTACCAGCCGTCCAGGGTCTCCAGGATCTCTCCTGCCGCCTTGCTGGTCATCTTTCCGATCACCTTCCCGTCCAGAGAGGGCTCCTCCCGCACGTTCAGGTAGTTATTGACCTTGGAAATCACCAGATTGTCATACTGGCTTAAGGCCATCGTCACCAGATCCAGCTCCCTGGCCTCATTGAGGGCATACTTTACCTCCACATAATCGGCAGAAATGTAGCCGGAGGTAATCTGCACCCAGCCATCCAGCTCGTCCAGCACCTCATAGCGCTCATTCTGCAGCACCTGTCCCACTACATTGGCCGGATCAAGCACCGGCTCGCTGCGCACATTCAGCTTGTCCGCCGTCACGATCGCCCGCTTCTTTACATTAGGCCGGGCCGCCTCCAGGGCCTCATCGCCGGTGAGCACATACTGACTGCTGATGTAGCCGGATAGGCCGCCGGAGGTGATCTGATACCAGTCTCCCTCCTGTCCCAGGATCTCGCAGGCGCTGTCCCCCAGAAGCTTTCCGATAATCTTTCCCTCCGGATCCGGTGCCTCCCGGATATTCAGGTAGCCGCTCACCTGCACCAGGCCCAGATTCTGGTAGGAATCCAGCACCGCCTGAATCTCTGCCTCTTCCTTAGCCGCCGCTTCCTCCTCCGGGGAAATGGCCGCCTCTGCCGGTACAGCATCCTCACCGGTCCCCGCTCCCTGGTTCTGGCTGTCTGCCGCAGCAGGTACCTGAGGTTCCTTGGTCATCGAGTAATAAATCGCGCCTCCGGCCAAAGCCAGCAAAAGCAAAGCGCCTCCTACCGCCGCAAGGATCTTCCAGTCGGGAAGCCCTCTCCGTCTCCTCCTTGAGCGGTTCAGCCGCGCCATATAATCTTTGTTGTCCAGCATAACATTCTCTCCTTACTTAAGTCACTGTCCGCCAGGCAGACGAAAGCCGCCCCGGCCGGATACTTCGTAAAAAGAAGGGAGCCGGGAGTGCTGCCCTTCACCGACAGTCCCGGCCCCCTTCATGCCTTCGTACCTGATGTAACATTCTATCACAGATTTCCGGCCATGAAAATGTCAAATTTATTAAAATTCTATTACAAAACGAACTTTTCCGCTATTTTGCCAGCATCATCCGGTCATTGGCAAATTTTTCCCCGCTGGCCTCCTCAAATTTCTGCAGCAGATCCGGCACCTGAAGCGTTTTCTTGGCATCGCCTGCCACATCATAGATAATTTTGCCGTCATGCATCATGATCAGACGGTTTCCGATCTGGATGGCGTCATTCATATTGTGGGTCACCATCAGGGCGGTCAGCTTCTGATTATCCACGATCTCCTGGGTCAGATCCAGCACCTTCCTGGCCGTCTTCGGGTCAAGGGCCGCTGTATGCTCATCCAGAAGAAGGAGCTTTGGCTGGCGCAGGGTAGCCATAAGAAGAGTCAGCGCCTGGCGCTGGCCGCCGGAAAGAAGGCCTACCTTGCTGGTCATCCGTCCCTGAAGGCCCAGCCCTAAGCGGCTTAAGGCATCGTAATAAAATTCCTTTTCCTCAGACTTAATTCCCCATCCTAAGCCCCGCTTCTGTCCCCGGCGGAAGGCAAGAGCCAGATTTTCCTGGATCTCCATGCCTGCTGCTGTTCCCATCATGGGGTCCTGAAAAACGCGGCCGATATACTTTGCCCGCTTGTACTCCGGATCTCTGGAAATATTGATGCCGTCAATGACAATCTTTCCCGAGTCGATGGGATACACACCGGCGATCATATTCAGCATGGTGGACTTGCCTGCGCCGTTTCCGCCGATGATGGTGACAAAATCCCCTGGATTCAGGTGAAGGTCAATGCCCTTTAATGCCTTTTTTTCATTAATCGTACCTTTATTAAAGGTCTTTCTCACATTGGTTAAGGTCAGCATCAGTCCTCACCCCCTTCTTCAGAATATGCCTTTTTCAGCTTCCATTTATTTACGGCTACAGGAACGCACAGAGCCAGGGCCACAATAATCGCAGACAGAAGCTTCATGTCATTGGGATCCATACCCATCTGCAGTACCAATGCACGGATCAGAAAGTAAACCACAGAACCAATCACCGCAGAAGAAAGCTTCCAGGCAAAATGACGGAATCTTCCCAGAAGGACCTCACCGATAACAATAGCTGCCAGGCCGATAACGATGGCACCGGTTCCCATACCCACATCTGCGTACTTCTGGCTCTGGCACACCAGCGCGCCGGAAAGGCCCACCAGGCCGTTGCTCAGCATAAGGGCCAGAAGCTTGGTCATCTTTGTATTCACGCCCAGGGCGCGGATCATATTTTCATTGTTTCCCGTAGCCCGCTGAGCGCTGCCGATCTCCGTGCCGAAGAACCAATAAAGTGCTGCCACCATCAGAATGGCAATGATAATTCCGATGACCAGAGAGGCCTGGGACTGGGTAAGCCCCAGCTTCTGCACCAGGGGAGAGGCCGTCTCCACCGTCTTGCTACCAGTGCGGCCCACCAGCCGGGAGATCAGCGTCTCCTCCTGAAGAAGGGGATTGTTGCTCTTCCCGCCCATGATCCGCAGGTTCACCGACCAGAGGCCGATCTGGGTCAGGATTCCCGCCAGAATAGCCGGAATCTCAAACAGGGTGTGGAGCAGACCGGTCACTGCCCCTGCCAGTACCCCTGCCAGAGCCGAGACCACAATAGCTGCCACCGGGTCCATATGAAAATTCAGAATCATCACCGCACAGACACAGCCCCCCAGGGCAAAGCTTCCGTCTACAGTCAAATCCGCAATGTCAAGGAGCTTGTACGTAATGTAAACACCCAGCACCATGATTCCCCACAGCACCCCCTGGGCCGCTGCGCCCAAAAGGGCCGTAAATAAACCGCTCATACGCGAAAAACCTCCAATATTTATTTCTCTTCACATGATAAAAGGCTTGCATAATAAGGAATGGCGGCACACCATCCCCTCTTATGCAAACCATTTACCATCCGCGGCGGCAGGAAAATGCCGCCGCGGATACAGATTACTGAAGACTGGATACATCAATTCCCAGAACATCTGCCGTATCCTGATTTACCTGAAGCTCGCAGTCCTCTGCAGCCAGATAGCCGATGGGGATCTCTGCCGGATCTGCTCCGTCTACCAGAATCTCAATAGCCTGCTCGCCTGCCAGATAGCCAAGCTGATAGTAATCGATGCCGTAGGTAGCAAGTCCGCCGGCGTCAACCATGCCGCCCTCACCGCAGATGGTGGGAAGACCATTGTCATTGGCAACCATGGCTACGGTAGCCATACCGGCTGCGATCATGTTGTCGGTGGGTGCATAGATGGCATCTACCTTGCCGACCATGGACTCAACCACCGTCTGAATCTCGTTGGATGCGGAAACCGTGTAGTCTACTGCCTCAAGGCCCTCTGCCTCGCAGGCCTCCTTAGCCATCTCTGCCTGCAGCACGGAGTTTGCCTCTGCGGAGCAGTACAGGATTCCCACAGTCTTAGCCTCAGGAAGAATCTGCTTTAACAGCTGAATCTGCTCTGCCACAGGGGTCAGATCGGAGGTACCGGTAACATTTCCGCCAGGTGCCGCATTATCTGCTACCAGTCCGGAGTCTGCCGGGTCAGTAACGGCGGTGATAATCACCGGAGTATCCGCAACCACGCCAGCTACAGCCTGTGCCGCCGGAGTGGCAATGGCAAAAATCAGATCCTTTCCATCACTGGCAAACTTCTCTGCAATCGTCTGACAGGTGGACTGCTCACCGGCTGCATTCTGCTGGTCTGCCTCATACTGGATACCAGCCTCATCCAGAGCGGCAAAGAAGCCCTCGTTTGCCTTATCCAGTGCCACATGCTGCGTCAGCTGGAGCACGCCGATCTGATAAACCGTGTCGGACGCTGCTGCCTCCTCAGAAGACTCCTCCTCTGCCTCAGCTTCCGTAGTCTCATCTGCTGCCTCTGCCGCGCTCTCAGTGGTGGTCTCCTCTGCTGCTGTTGTTTCCGCCTGGCCTGATCCGCAGGCAGTCATGGATAAGCCCATAAGTCCTGCCATTACAAGAGCCAGCGCTCTTCTGCTTTTTCTCATAATCCTTCACTCTCCCTGCAATTAAATGGATTTTCCGGACCGCGGTCCTGAAATCTTTTTTATCATACTACAAAATGCAGCCGCAGTCAATTTTATCACATTAATTTTTTTAGAATTTAACGCATTGAAGGGAAAAAGATAAAAAAAGCGAGTTTCGTCTCTCCGGCCGCAACTGGATCAGTCTGCGTTCTCCTGCTCTGCGAAAGCCTCCTCATCGGCTCCCTCTGCCTTCTGCACCGGCAGCGTCACCAGAAATTCGCTTCCTTCGTCCACCCGGGAACGCACCTGGATGGTGCCGTGATAGAAATTCACAATGTGCTTTACAATGGATAAGCCCAGCCCGGTACCGCCCTGCTTCCTGCTTCTCCCCTTATCCACCCGGTAAAACCGCTCGAAAATCCGGTCCAGGGACTCCTTGGGGATGCCCACGCCGTTGTCCCGCACCTTAAGGATCATCTGGCCGTCTTCTTCACGGACGGTGACCCATACCTGGCCGCCGGGACGATTGTACTTGACGGCATTGGACATCAGGTTCATAAACAGCTCCCGGATCTGCTGCGGATTGGCATAAATCCGCAGCGGCGGGCAGTCCGTGTGCAGGAAAATCCCCAGACTGGCAGCTAAAGGCTCTAAGGAGCTGCGGATATCTTCCACCACCACCGCGATGCGCACCGGCGAAAAGGAAACCTCCGCCTCCTTGGCCTCCAGCCGGGAGATCATCAGGATGTCATTGATCAGGCTGGTCATATGCACCGCCTCTTTCTTGATCCGGCGGATGAAGTCCTTCTGCATGGCCGGATCGGTAACAATGTCATTCTCCAGAAGCTCCGCATATCCCTGAATGGAGGTAATGGGCGTCTTGAGCTCATGTGAGGCATTGCTGAAAAACTCCTGACGGATCTTCCGCTCCCGCTCGATCTGGGTCACATATTCTCTTACGTTGTTGGACATCTTTACTGCCGTGGCTCCGATGACATTGATTTCCGGATAAGGGCTGGGTTCAAAATACAGATCCATGCACTCTCCCCTCACCTTCATCATCTCATTGGAAAGGTCGCGGATGGGGCGGATCACGGAAGTCACAAACCGGTCGGTGACGCCTAAGGACACCAGCACCGCCACCGCAAAGCTCAGCCATGCGGCGGGAAGAAGCATGGGAAGATACTCCCGCATCCCGGAGAAGGGGACAGCAATTCGAAGGATGACTCCTGACTCCGGGGAATGATAAGCCACGTAAAGCATGTTCTCCTTTAATGTGTCGGAATAGCGGGTGGCGTAGCCGCTGCCCTCCTTCAGGGCCATAGCCACCTCCTCCCGCTCCAGGTGATTATCCATCTCCTTTTCCTCTGCCCCCGTGTCCGCAAGAACGGTGCCGTCACCATCAATCAGTGTAAGCCGGCTCTGGTTGAGCCCGGCAATCTGCTCCATCTCCCCGACACGGGTTTCCAGATCCTCCTCATAATCCAGGATACTGTCAATACTTTCCAGAGTATACAGCATATCCTTCCGCACCGTTTTGAGCATCATGCTGCTGGCTGCCACGTAAAAGATCACACTGTTCAGCACCAGTGCAGCCAGAAGCACCTGAACGAATTTAATCAGTATGGCTTTCCGCAATGTTCATCACCTCACCAGCCGGTATCCTACGCCCCTGACTGTTTTTATGCAGGAGCCGCCATCCTCACCCAGTTTCTGGCGAAGGGTACGGATATGCATATCCAGAGTCCTGGTCTCCCCGTCATAGCTGTAGCCCCAGATCTGATTTAACAGCTCATCCCTGGTCACCACCCTGGACTGATGCTCCATTAAGTACACCAGCAGCTCGTATTCCTTCAGGGTAAGCTCCACTGTCCTGCCCTGGCAGGAGACCTCTCTGGTCTTTTTATCCACCTGTATGCCGCAGAAAACCAGCTTTTCTCCGGTCTCCGCCTGTCTTCCGGTCCGCCGCAGAAGGCTGCGGATTCTGGCAGACAGCTCCAGAATCCCAAATGGCTTTACCATGTAATCATCGGCGCCGCAGTCTAAGCCCACCACCTTGTCCAGCTCCTTTTCCTTGGCGGTGAGGACGATGATGGGGAGGCCGCTCAGATTCTCGGTCTGCCGTATTCTCTTGATCGCCGTGATTCCGTCCATCCCCGGAAGCATCCAGTCAAAGATGGCCAGATCCGGCGGAAGCTCCTGGATCCGCTCCAGCCCCTCCTCCGCTGTCTCAAAGGCCTCCGCCTCATAGCCAAAGCCCTCAAGGGCAATTTTCAGCAAATTCCGGATATTTTCATCATCCTCGATTACATAGATTCGTTCCACCTTATCCTCCGTTTCGCGGCTTTTTGCGTCATAATGACCAGAGAAACCCATTAATCCGTATTTCCCTACATCTCATCCCGCACGTAGCCGGCTATATTGTGGGCATGGTCGGACACCCGCTCCAGATTGCTGATGGCGTCCAGGAAAATCATGCCGGTTTCTGTTGTACACAGATTCTGGGAAAGACGCTCCACATGGCGCTCCCGCAGATCCTCTTCCAGGCTGTCTACCAGCTCCTCGCTCTGCACCACCTGGCGGACCTCAAACATATCGTGGCCCTCTCTGGCCTTTATGGCGTGCTCCACCGAGGACTGGGCCGCTCCGATGATCTCTTCCATCTCCTTCTGGGCTTCACTGGAAAACTGGATCTGATTCTTGATCTTATCCGCCGCCAGCTCTGCCAGATTCTTGCAGTGATCGCCGATGCGCTCAATATCACTGATGGAGTAAAGGAGATTTTTCACCAGCAGATGCTGATCTTCATTCAAAGAAAGATTGCTGATCTTAACCAGGTAATCGGTCAGCATCCGCTCCATATGATTGATGGTTTCCTCATTCTTCAGCACCTCATCCGCCTCAAACTGATTGTTGCCAAGAAGGGCCTCCCCGGCAATCTTTAAGTTCATTAACGCAGTCTGCCCCATGCGGACTACCTCATTTTCCACATGTTCAATGGCAAATGCAGGGTTCTCCAGGATACGGTCATCCAGATGGCGCACCATCTCCGTCTCCACATCCACTACCTGCTCCTTCTCATCCTTGGGCTCCTTCACAAATACATAGGAAAGCTTCACCAGATAATTGGTAAAGGGAAAGAGAATGATGGTATTGGCAATATTGAACACCGTATGGAAAATGGAAATCTCCACACTGTTGATGGAGGCCATGGCCAGCGCCTTGTTCATCTGAAACAGAATAAACATAATGATGCCGAAAATCACCGCACCCATACAGTTGAACAGCAGATGGATTACCGCCGCCCGCTTTGCGGTACGGTGAGCGCCCACACTAGAAAGAAGGGCGGTGACACAGGTTCCGATATTTTGTCCCAGGGTAATAAAGATTGCCGACTGCCAGTTCACCACGCCGTTTAAAGCCAGAGTCTGCAGGATACCCACAGATGCCGAAGAGCTCTGGATAATGGCCGTAACCACCGCTCCCGTAAGGATTCCCAGCAGCGGATTCCGTCCCAGGACGGCAAAGGCCTGAGAAAAGATCGGCGCATCCCGGTAAGGCTGAATGGACGAGGACATAAAATCAAGACCGATGAAGAGAAGGCCGAAGCCGATAAAGATCTCACCGATCTGCTTTTTCCGGGAATCATGGGCAAACATAATGACCGCCGCACCGATTCCCACCAGCAGCGGGGCAAAAAATTCCGGCTTCAGCATCTCGCCCCACTCGCTCATGGAAACGATCCAGCTGGTCACGGTAGTACCAATATTGGCTCCCATGATGATTCCCACTGCCTGACTTAAATTGATAATTCCTGCGTTTACAAAGCCGACAACCATAACCGTTGTGGCTGATGAGCTCTGAATGATGGCCGTGATTCCTGCCCCCACCAGAATGCCCAGAAGCTTATTGGAAGTCAGCACTCCCAAAAGCTGCTGCATCCGGCTGCCTGCGGATTTCTGCAGGCCGTCTGCCATGGCATTCATTCCGTAAAGGAACATGCCCAGACCGCCGATGAACTGAAACAATACGCCGATTGCTTCCATGCTGTGTTTTCCTCCTGACCGTAAAAAACATAATCTTGGGACAGGCAGAATTGTCCTGTCCCTCTTTCTTCTCTGTTAAAGCATAACAAAGGTATGTAAAATTTACAACATGGTAATGTAAAATCCATGTAAAATTTCCAGGCATTCCTTCCCTGACACGCCGTCCCTCGATAGTTTTGCCAAAAAATCTGCCTTTTATAAAAGCTCCTGGTACACCCGCAGCACATTTTTGTAAAATACGGCTTCGATCTCTCCTGTGGTAAAGCCGTCCCGCTCCATAGCCTCCGCCAGAAGCTGCATGCCGGAGGCATCCTTAAAGGCTACCGGATTGGGAATGCCGTCAAAATCCGAACCCAGGCCGATGACCTCAATGCCGCCAACCTTCTTCATATGGCGGATGTGCGCCAGGATTTCCTCCATAGTGGACTCCTCCCGGCCGCTTAAGCCTGGCCGCCCGGCCACAAAGGCCTTGTTGAAATTTATTCCGGCTACGCCGCCCCGGCAGGAAAGCTCCCGGATCATCTCATCCGTCAGATTCCGGGGATGAGGGGTAACGGCCCGGCAATTGGAATGACTGGCCACGAAAGGCTTCTTTGTGTGATGAAAGACATCCCATATCCCGCCGTCATTTAAATGGGCCACATCGATAATCATTCCCATCTCCTCCATGGCCTCCACAAAAGCAATACCCGTTTCCGTCAGTCCATGTTCCTCGTCCGTCTCGTAATGCACCTGTCCGTTTTCCTCTTCCACCCGCCGGTTTGGCCATCCCAGCTCATTGGGATAATTCCAGGTAAGGGTCATCATCCGCACCCCCAGCTCGTAAAGAATCCGCAGGCAGGCTATCTCTCCCTGACAGACGCCGCCCTCCTCTACCGTAAGAAAGGCCGACATCCGCCCAGCCTTCCAGTTTTCTTCTATCTCCTTCCAGCTGCGCACAATCCCGATCCGGTCCCCGTTGGCCCGCATTTCTGTAAAAAAAGTATCCGCCAGCTTCATGCAGTACAAAAAAGGCGAAGGTCCCGCATCCTTCAAACAGGTAAACAGAGCAAAATTCTGCAGGCCGCAGCCGCCCTTTTCCAGCTTCTCCAGGTTTACGCTGAGCGCACAATCCCGCAGGGACGCCCTGCCGCCTTTTGCATGCTCCAGGTACAGCTCCGCGATGGTGTCACAGTGCATGTCAATAAACCTTACCATATGAATATCCTCCCAAATCCATGTCAAATTGGCATTTTTTATTTTAGGCATACAGGAGGTAAAAGAAATCCCCTCCGGCCCACAAATAGTTTAACATGATTTCCAAATAAAAGAAACTCGCATATCGATGAAGAATGCGAGTTTCTTTTGTCTATTTTCTTTTCCCATCGGCCAATTCCGTCACTCACTCCGCAAAGCATCAATAGGATTCAGCTTCGCCGCCCGGTTTGCGGGCATATAGCCGAAGATCAGGCCAATGCCCACGGAAACGCTGAAAGAAACCAGCACCGCTGCCGGTGTGGGCGTGGCAGTGATGCCGATCATATTTCCCGCCAGCTGCGTCACCACTGCCCCCAGGACGATGCCGATGATTCCGCCGATGGAGCTGGTCACCGCCGCCTCAATAACAAACTGCTGCATGATGGTTCCCCGCTTTGCCCCCAGAGACTTGCGGATACCGATTTCCCTGGTTCGCTCTGTGACGGATACCAGCATGATATTCATCACGCCCACGCCGGCCACCAGCAAAGATATGCCGGCGATGCCGCCCAGCATGGCAGACATCATGCCGATCTGCTCATTGAGCGAATCCAGCATCTCGCTGTTGGCGGTAACGTTGTAGAGGTCATCGTCCTTGTACACCTCATACAGATACTCCTCCAGAAGCTCCTTGCAGGTGGAGGTATCGTCAGTATCGATAGTGGCAAAGGTGTAGCTGGTAATGTCTGCACTGCGGGAAAGCTTGGTGGCAATGCTGTAGGGCATCCAGAGGAAATCATCCGTTCCCCCTTCCTCCAGATCCTCCTCATCCTGCCGCTCCGCCACGCCGACTACCGTAAAGGCATATCCATTTACCTTGATGGTCTGATCCAGCGCCGCCTGAGGACTGCCGAAAAGCTGGCTGGCCACATAATAGCCGATAACGCAAATCTTATTTCTGGCCACAATATCCGCATAGGAGATGTTTCTCCCGGCCTCCAGCTCATATCCCATAATATCCAGATACTGTTCACTGTAGCCGCCCACGGAGGACATATCCAGGGAATCCTCCCCCTTCTTCAGCACCGCGTTTAAGGAAACGTTTGGCGAAAGCTGGGCGAAAAGATCTGTGTGCTCGTCATAAAATTCATACATATCATCTACGTTTACCGATCTGGTAGACAGATTGGTCAGCCGCACGGAGATCCGGTTTACGCCCATGCTTGCAAAGCTTTCCACCACCGTGGACATGTAGCCATTGACAATGCTCACCAGGATAATCACCGACGCCACGCCGATGATGATGCCCAGCATGGTGAGGAAGGAGCGCATCTTGTTGCTCCATATGCTTTTTAACGCTAACTTAAAGGATTGCAGCATAATCTTTCACATCTCCGTCAAAATTAATCTTTCCGTCATGGACCCGGATCACCCGCTTCGCCTCCATGGCAATGGAATTGTCATGGGTGATCATCACGATGGTATTTCCTTCATCATTCAGCTTTTTTAAGAAGTTTAATACCTCCCGGCTGGTCCGGGAATCCAGGGCGCCGGTAGGCTCATCTGCAAGAATCAGCGAAGGGTCTCCAGCCAGAGCCCGGGCGATGGACACACGCTGCTGCTGTCCGCCGGACAGCTGGCTGGGCATATTTTTCCATTTTTCCTTAAGGCCCACCCGGTCCAGGGAGGCCAGGGCACGTTCCTTGCGCTCCTGAGCCGGAACCCCGGCATAGAGAAGGGGAAGCTCCACATTTTCCAGAAGATTCAGCTTGGGAAGCAGATTGTACTGCTGAAAGATAAAGCCGATCATCTTATTGCGGATCTCTGCCAGTTCATCGTCCGTCATATCGCTGACATCCTCCCCGCCCAGGTAATATTCCCCGGAGGTAGGCACATCCAGGGCGCCGATAATATTCATCAGCGTGGACTTTCCGCTTCCGGATTTTCCCACGATGGCCACAAATTCTCCCCGGTTAATGGTGAAGGAAACGCCGTCGCTGGCCCTGACCTCCTCATCGCCCATCTGATAGATCTTGTAAATATCCCGAAGTTCAATTAACGGCTGACCTTCGTCTATCTTTACTCCCGCCATGCTTCCTCCATCCTCTCTCTTTTCTGCCTTATTTCTAAGCCGCAGCCGCTGGCCCCCGGGAAACTTCCCGTCCACTGCCTTGGCCGCTCCTCTTGGGAGGCTTATTGACGGCCGCTTTCGGTACCTTCACCGGGATGCCCGGCACGCTTACCGTCGGCCGCCGCCGGGCATTCCGCCACCGCCGCCTCCAGGCGGCATGCCTCCGCCTCCGCCAGGCATCCTCATGAAGCCGGAGCGGGAATCCGCGGTGGACTCGGCAACGTATACCTCCTGCCCTTCCTCAAGGCCGCTTAAAATCTCCACATAATCGCTGCTGATCAGGCCGGTCTCCACTTCTACCGCCCGGAAGCCTGCGGGAACCGCGCCCTGGGGCTCTGTAACGGTATCGTCCTTCACATAAACCTGATTGCCCCGCATCAGCGAATCCGCCGGAACGGAAAGGGCATTCTCCACAGAATCCAGGATAATCACACCGTCCACATTCATGCCGGGAAGCAGGTCTCCCCACTCATCCATGGTCACCGTCACCGGATAATTGGTAACCCCGTTGGAAGCGGTGCTCTGGAGGCTTACGTTGGTCACCGTGCCGGAAAAGGTCTGCCCCTCAAAGGCATCCGCCGTCACCACCACCTGCTGTCCCACCTTAACACTCTGGATATCCAGCTCGTCAATGGACATCTCAAAGGTAAGGGCTGAAAGATCGTAAATCACCGCCATGGTGGTGCTGCTGTTTCCGCTCCGGTCGATGTTGTCGCCCACCTTGGAGCTTTTCGTAATGATCTGTCCGGAGATCGGGGCGGTAATGGTGTAATTCTCGTAGCTGTCCTGGGTGGATTCCAGCTTATTCTCCGCAGTCTCCACACTGGACTGGGCATTGTCTACCGCGTCCTGGTAGCTGTCCAGCACATCGGCAGCCGAATCGGCTGTAATCTGGAAAATGGGCGTCCCCGCCGCAACATAAGAGCCCTCTGCCACCAGAAGGGCAGCCACCTCCACGGTACCGTCCAAATCACCGCTCATCACTGTGTCTACCTTGGCCTCAAAGCTTCCCTCCTCAGCGCAGTAGCAGTCGCCAATCACAGCGGTAGCCGTCATGCTGGAGGTCAGCCCTCCCGGATTGGGCACATCAATCGTCACATAGCGCACCAGCGTTCCCCCGGTCAATACCTCTTCACGGGCACTGACAGAAGACACGGTTCCCGTCAGCTGTTCCCCTGTATCCGAAAGAGAGATCACCGCCGTCATGCCCGGACCGATAATTGCCGCCTCTCCGGAAAGGAAGGGAAGACGCAGCTCCATGATCTGATCGTTGTAAAGCTTGCAGATCTGGGTATTGGACCCTACCTTGTCGCCCACATCAATCATAAGCTCGCTGATGTAGCCGGTCTTGGTGGCCTTGTAGGTGTTTCCGCTGAGCTTCGCCTGAATCTCATTGTAATCATCCACGGCGCTCTGGTAATTCTTCTGTGCTCTGGACAGGGAATTGTTTGCAGAATTCAGCTCCGATTCCATGCTGCTGGAATCGACCACATACAGCACCTGGCCTTTCTCCACCTGATCTCCCTCTTCAAAATCCGCAGAAATGATCTCCCCCTCCACCAGAGAGGTAATCTCGTAGGTATCCTTGGGAGACAACGTCCCTGAGGAGGAAAGCTCCGAGGTAATGTTCCGGCGCTCCACCACAGCCGTCCGCTGCTGGCTGGAAGCCGCAGCCGCCGCCTGGCTTGCCTGTTTGGCCCTCTGCTGCAGAACAATTACCGCCCCTGCTGCTGCCACCAGAATCACTGCCAGAATAATGAGCTTTTTTCTCTTCTGCTTTTTCCGCCGGTTTTTCTTGCCCGAGCCTGGTACACCATCCGGCCCGTTCTTTTTTTCTGTTGTCTGCTTATCCATACGCTCTTCCATGCTTAAACCTCATTCTGCTTAGTCTTCCAGGAAATCCGTCACCCGATAGGTGGTGTCGCCGTCTGCGCTCTCCGAGGAGCCGCTGCAGATCAAAATCACATCATCGCCCACTTCCACAGTTCCGTAGATGGAGAACGCAAACTGCATATCGGATGTGGTCAGCTGGCATTCATAGGTCTCTCCGTCATCACCGGTAATGGTAATGGCGGTAGGGGTCATCACGTCGGAGGAGGTATAGTAAATATTGGTTACCTCGCCGCTGATTACCCGGTTTCCGGTGGTATCGCTTCCCTCCTCCGTGTAAATCCATACTGTCTTGGAGGAAGCATTGTAATACATCACCAGATATCCGTATTCATTCTGAATGGATTTGATGCTGCTTCTGGAAACTGCCTCACCATCCACAAAGAAACTGGCCTCATCCATAGAAAACGGCAGCTGAGAGGACATGGTATTCCTCTTATTCACCAGATAGGGGCCCTTCACCGTAGTATCCAGCATCTCCAGCGGGCTGATCTCGCCATCTGCGCTGAGGGTAAGATCAAAGATCGATCCGTAGATGGCTGAAGCTCCCTTGGGCTTTGTCTTAAGCAGGTTATAAAAAAGATTAATGCAGTTGTCCTCTGTAAGAATCTCGCTGGCTCCCATATTTCCCAGCTCCTCATTTAATTCCAGGAAGCTGAATTTCGCCATACGGCTTCCGTTCTGGTCGCCGGTAAAATCCTCATTGGTGTATCCCAACAGAGCCAGCACTGCCCAGGCCGCATCCTGCATGGTTATGTATTCCTCCGGACGGAACTGTCCGCCCAGATATCCCTTCATCCATCCCTGTCTTGCGGCAATCCGTATGTAGGGGGCATAGCTGCTGTCCACAGGCACATCCGCAAAGACCGACACGGCGCTGGCATTATTTACCGTGCTCCGGTACTCCGAAGCCTTCACCAGCATGGCGGCAAACTCCCCGCGGCTGACAAACCTGCTGCCGTTGGAAGGGCTTAATATCCCTGTCAGCGTCACAACCCGCTCCCGCAGATCATACGCGGCCGACGCTTGGGCCGTAACCGGAAAGGAAGATACCGCGGCTGCCCCTATCAATATAGAAGAAACAAGCTGTTTCGAATTCATCCTAACGCTCCTCTCTGAACCTGGACCTTCATTTTTCTGTCCGAGACCGGCCGGTATCTGGCCGGACTGGACTTTCTGAGTATACTGTATCATCGTATTGTGTTCATTTTGTGTTCACAGACCGATAATTTTTTCCGGAGTTTTGTATTTTTTTCCATACAATGTCAAGTTTACTCCTT
>JAGHER010000084.1 GCA_017889125.1 Lachnospiraceae bacterium | reverse complement strand
TTAAGAAAACAGTAAGGGATAAGTAAGACTTACTAAAAGCAGCCGTGATAGAATGAAAGCAGAAAGAAAATGTGCAGTCTATCTAGCTGAGAGAATAGAAAGAGAGGGGAGTTTGATGAAAAATCTAAAGGCAATGAGTGCTGCCTTGTGCAGAGCGGCCTTGTGTGCGGTGCTGATGCTGAACGTGGGCGGATGCGCGGAAGAGGCGAAAAGCGGAGCGGGATTTGGAAACGAAGCGGAGACTGGAAGCGGCGCGGAGACTGGAAGCGGCGCGGAATCCGTAAGCCAGACTGATGCAGCAAAGGACAATAATTCTGAAATTGAGTTTGCCGCCCCATCCCTCATCGACTGGAACTCAGCCATCTCCCAGACAATCCTGGCTGAGAATGCCAGCCATTATTCCGGAGAGGAGTGTACCGCAGAGGGCCACTTGATCTTAAAGCAGGATGTGGAGCCGGATACCATGACCGTCTACGTGCTGACCATGTACGGAGAGTATCAGTTTCAGAATGGCAACCTGGTTAAGAATGGGGGAACGGGCGTGATTCCGGTGCGGATGACCTTTCACTATGACAGTGATGGCTCATGGGAGCTGACGGATTACCGGAATCCGGAGGACGGAAGCCGGTATGTTCCGTCGATTCAGGCCATGTTCCCGGAGGAATTGTGGGAGGAGGCAATCTCCCCATCGGAAGAGGTGCAGGAGGAGTTAAAGAAGCAGGAGCAGAAACAGGCAAAGGCTTATCTGGAGCAGCTGGGACGGAAGGCGGAAATTGGAGATTACCGGGATTTTGACTATGTTTTGCTTACCGATGCGGGGGTCAGCGTGGAGTCATCCAATGGGATTATGGCGGATCATGAGCTGTCCCGGTATCCTGGCTGGATTGGAACCATTGAGCGTCTGGAGGATGGCCTGCGGTATGAATACCGTGTGGAGATTGACCAGGCGGCGGGAGCGGTTATCTTTACCCGACGGGAGATGGAGACGGGAAACGTGGTGGAAAGCCGTCAGGTTCCCTGTACCTTTCAGACCCAGGCGGACTTGCCGCAGACCCAGGAGCCGCCACAGCCCCAGGCGGACTTGCCACAGCCCCAGGCGGACTTGCCGCAGCCCCAGGGGCCGCCGCAGGCCCAGGCAGATGTGCTGCTTACCCAGGCGCCGCCGCTTACGCTGCAGGATTCCCTTTCCAGCACGCTGGCGGAATTTACGGTGGACTGTGGAAATTATACCTGGAATTATCCGGATGAACAGGGGCAGATGGTTGGGGTGGCCACCTGCGGCACAGGCCCGCTGGATGCCGGGATAGAGCGGGAGAAGTTAGCGGTGCCGGATTATCAGGGGATGAAAAGCGTGCTGTATTCTGTTTCTATGGCGCGGATGCCGGATACCTTTCAGATAAAGGAATACCCGGCAGCGGCTCTGGGCAGCAGCCAGGCGGAGCCTTTGTGGGAGGGGACCGCAGAGAATACGGATTTCCTGAAGTTAAAGAAAGACCGAGTCTATGTGATTACCGCCCTGTGGCCGGAGGAAAATCTGGAAGAGAATGGATTTTACGGCCAGGGAGAATACGTGATCGTCACAGACTGAGCAGCAGATTCGGGCCAGGGGAAATAAATAAAACGGCCAAAGATGAGGGGCTGGCAAACAGATGAAGTATGCAGAGATAACATGGTCAGGAAATGGGATAACACGGCCAGAAAAATGCGGCCGAAAATCATGTGACCAGGAAAAGGGATAAAATGAGATGAAATCTACAGCGAAGATTAATATGACAGAAGGCTCAATTATGAAAAAGGTGCTGCTGTTTGCCCTTCCTATTTGTGTGGGAAATGTGCTGCAGCAGCTTTACAGTACAGTGGATACGCTGGTTATCGGAAATTTCTGCGGTTCAGTGTCTCTGGCGGCGGTAGGAACCAGCAGCCAGCCGGTGGAGATTCTGCTGTGCGTGTTTCTCGGCCTGGGAACCGGCGTGTCTATTCTGGTTTCGCAGTTTACCGGAAGAGATGACCGGCAGGGGCAGCAGGAGGTCTGTGCCACAGCCATTTCCTTTTTGTTTCTCTGTGCGGTGCCCTTAAGCATACTGGGCCAGTTTCTGGGGCCTATGGTCCTTCGCCTTATGCAGGTGCCCGAGGACACCTGGGAGCTGGCTAATGCGTATATTCAGATCATTTTCTGGGGGACGCTGGGGAACATGGGCTACAATATGAACGCGGGAATCCTTCGGGGAATGGGAGACAGCAGGGCATCGCTGTTTTTTCTGCTGATATCCTGCGTGGTAAATATTGTCCTTGACCTGCTGTTTGTGGCAGGCATGGGAATGGATGTGGGCGGTGCGGCCCTGGCTACGGCTATCGCCATGTACTGCTCCTGGCTGTTCAGTATTTTTTATATCCGCAGGCAGTACCCGGAGCTGGAATTTACCTTTCTTCCTCACCGGATGAGCAGGAAAATGATGGGACGCATTGTATCCATCGGCCTTCCTCTGGGATTAAACAGCTCCATCTATTCTGTGGGGCACATTTTCATGCAGTCCCTGATTAATCTTCAGGGCTCCACATTTATTGCGGCCTGCTCGGTGAGCGGCAAGGTGACCGGAATTGCCAATGTGGCCATTACTTCCATGTCTTCGGCGGCCACTACCTTTTCCGGACAGAATCTTGGGGCGGGAAATTATCTGTACCTGAAGAAGGGCGGAATCCGCATCCCTCTTTTCTCCGGCCTGATTACCTGCTCAGCAGGGCTTTTGGTGACCTTTTTCTGCCGCCCGATCCTGGAGCTGTTTACCAGGGATCCGGCAGTGCTGGAGCTGGCGGTGCGCTATATCTGGGTGGTCCTTCCCTTTACATGGGCCTACGCGGTCTTTAACGGCATCATCTGCTTTGTCAACGGCATGGGGGAGATCCGATTCCCAACCATTGTGAATATTCTTACGCTTTGGGCAGTGCGGATTCCCTGCGCTTATGTGATTGCCGCCTTTTTGGACGGCGGCTATGTGATGGCCAGCATTCCGGTAAGCTTTATTTTCGGCATGGTGTGCATGTTCAGCTACTTTTTCTCGAAAAAATGGAAGCGGGTGAAGGAGCAGGCGGCGCTGCAGGCGCAGGGGCTGAGGTCATTGCCGCCAGAATAAGAAAAGGGAAATAAACTCTGTTCTGCGTAAATGAAAAGCAGGGCAGAGGTCAGCCGGCAGCAGAGCCTTGAAAAAAGGTTTGCTGCCGGCTTTTTATGAGTGCGTCTGGCGGCGCACGCTTCGTTCCCTGTGAAAAAAGCTCCGCAGGAAGGCACATTCCGCAAAGGAAATGCGGACAAAATTCAGTAATTTTCAAATTTTTGTATCCTTTTGGCTGGTAAAATCGTCATAAAAGAGTAGGGCGCGTAAGGTGCGCGGAGAAAAGGGGAAAAAGGGACATTTGAGAGGACAAAAGGGACGATGCTTACAGTTTATTTATCATTGATTGATACAGAGGAACAAAGGACACGGTTCGAAGAGCTTTACCGGGAAAACAGCAGCATGATGCTGTCTCTGGCTTTTCGGATTCTGGGGGATCATTACGGAGCGGAGGATGCAGTCCATGACGCTTTTGTGCGGGCTGCCGGCAGTATGGACACTATAAACCGGCTGAATGGCTGGCAGGCACGCCGCTATCTGCTGACGGCGGCCAAGCATGCGGCCATTGACCTGTACCGGAAGAGATCCAAGCAGGCATCTCTTGAGCTTTCTTATGAGGACCTGGAGATTCGGGCGGAGATTGAACCGGGAGAGGATGAAAAGGGGAATGCTGTGCTGGAGGCGGTTAAGGGGCTTCCGGAGCATTATCGGGACGTGTTCCTGCTGAAATACTCTCTGGGACTTACCAATGAAGAGATTGGCGGGCTTCTGAAGCTGACGGTCAGCGGAGTGAAGCAGAGGATATCCAGAGGAAAAGAGCTGTTAAGGAAAAAGCTTGTGGATGAGGGGATTTTTTTGTGATGGAAAATGGAAACAGGAAAGCACTGATGGAGGTGCAGGATCAGCTGGATCAGTTATTATATCAATGCCTTCCCGATCTGGACAGGGCCATGCAGAGGCAGCTGGAGAAGGAAGAGAAAGAACGGCCTGCTCCAGAGCCTTCACGCCGGTTCCAGCGGAGGATGAACCGGCTTATCTGCAGAGAGAGGCGAAGCGAAAAGGAGAAACAGCGGGGAGATGCTGCAAACCAGAGAAATCGCCGATTTTCCGGGAAACGAGTGCTGGCAGCAGCGCTGATCCTTGCAGCAGTGATGGCTCTGACCTTTACGGTGGCTGCCTCTATTTTTCGGAAAATCCGTGTGACGCAGTACCGGGATGAGGTACAGGGGGCTGATGTGTACCGGTTTTCTTCCGAGAGAGGGCAGGGCGGAGAGCTGGTTGTGGTGTATCCGGCTTATGTGCCGGAGGGATATACGGAGACAGAGAAGGAGTATCGTGAAAAATGGCATTACCTGACCATGATGTGGGAGAATGCTGCAGGAGAATCGATTTCTTACCGGATGTATCAGTTTATCGGAGGAAGCAGCTTTTCCATTATGATGGACGCGGAATATACCTCCAGCGAGACGGTGGAGATAAATGGGCTGGAGTGGTTTTGTACCTTTAAGGAGGGGCAGTATCGGATGGCAAGGGCCCAGACCGGCGATCTCTTTTTCCTGATCAGCACGCCGGACACCCTTCCTAAGGAGGAGCTGCTGCGGATTCTGGAGGGCATAGAGCCGCCAGGGGAACAGGCGGTAGGACAGATTTTCCAGAAGGAGGGCACAGAGGAGCTGCATCAGCGGGTGAAGGAAATTAAGTCCGATGCAAAAGAGCAGGCAGAGGCCGATCTGGCTGCGCAGAATACGGCTGCCGCAGAGGAGGGAATTGCCTTTATCCGGGAGAATTTTCCGGATTACTGCGGCCAGGAGGAGATCCTGGAGAAAGGCATCTGGTATGGCTGTTATCTGGAGGCCTATTATCAGGCCTTTCAGACGCCTGCGCCGGAGGATGCCGTCCTTTCGGAGGAGAAGAATTATTGGATGGGGCGGCTTGCAGGGGAGATTGCCCAGTTTGCCTATGTAAAAATGGACGAGGACCAAACCCTGACCGGGGAATGGCTTGCCTCTCTGGAAATGCTGCTGGGCAATGAGGAGTAAGCGGCGGAAATCTTAGAAAAAGCTTAAGGGGAAGGTAAGAAAGCGCGGGAAAAGCCCTGTTATAATGAAAGGAGAGGAACAAAGAAAAATGAGAGAGGAGTGAAAAGATGAGAAAACAAAAGATTTTGTGGGGAGCCTTCGCAGCAGGGCTTATTTGCGCGGCTTTTCTCACTGCGGCAGGCTGCAGCGGCGAAACGAAGCCCCATGGAGGCGGCGCGGATGAGGGAGGGGAAGCCAGTTCCTTCGCCATTGCAGAAGCTGCTTATCCCCAGCAGGCCGTGTATCCCAATGAGGAGGAATTTTGGGATGAGCGGACGGGAGAATGGGACGATGAAGGATTTTTTGCGGTTTACGATGCGTGGCGGGAGGAAAAACGGGCTCTGTATTCCCTTCCGGAGGCAGATGGAAAGGCCATAGAGGGCTTTTCTAAGAACAGCATCCGCCAGTTTCTTTCGCAAAGTGACGGGAAAAATCGGGTATATTCGCCGGTAAATGTGTACATGGCATTGGCTATGCTGGCAGAGACCACAGATGGGGAGAGCAGGCAGCAGATTCTTCATTTGCTGGAGGCAGAGGATATAGAAGCCCTGCGAACCCATGGGGAAAATATCTGGAAGCTTTGCTACAGCGATGATGGGGCGGTCACCAGTATTCTGGCCAATTCTCTTTGGCTGCGGGAGGGGATGGCGTATAAGGAGGATACTCTGGAGAGGCTTGCCAGCCAGTATTATGCCTCTTACTTCCGGGGAGAGATGGGATCGCCGGAATACAACCAGGCCCTGCAGAACTGGCTGGATGAACAGACCGGCGGACTTTTAAGGGAGCAGGCGGCAAATATAGAGCTGCGCCCGGAGACGGTAATGGCTCTTGCCAGTACTCTGTACTACCGGGCGAAATGGAACGGTGAATTTTTCGAGGAGAACACGAAGGAAGGAATCTTTCACAGCGCGGCTGGGGATATTCCCTGGGATTTCATGAATCGCAGCGGCAGTGCAAACTATTACTGGGCAGAAAATTTCAGCGCTGTGCCTTTGTATTTGAATGAAAGCGGAAAGATGTGGCTGGTGCTTCCAGATGAAGGGGTGGAGGTGGATACACTTCTGGCAGAGGACAAGGTTTTTGCATTGATTCAGTCAGAGGAAAACTGGACAGACAAAAAATATCTGATCGTCAATCTGTCTCTTCCTAAATTTGATGTGGTCTCCGATATCAATTTGATTGATGGATTGAAGGCACTGGGAGTTCAGGATGTTTTTGATGGGGAGACTGCGGATTTTTCACCGCTGACAGAACCGGCGGAGGGGATCTTCCTTTCAATGGCGCAGCACGCAGCCCGGGTAAAGGTGGATGAAAAAGGCGTGGAAGCGGCGGCTTACACGGTGATGGCGGCTGCAGGCAGCGGTATGCCGTCTGGAGATGAGGTGGATTTTATCCTCGACCGGCCATTCCTCTTTGTCATCACTTCCCGGACGGGACTTCCGCTCTTTGCAGGGGTGGTGAACCAGCCGGGCGCGTAGGATATGCGGATTTATGAGGCGTACAGTGAAAGGAGGGTGTGCATGAGAAGAATAAGACTGCTGGCGGGAATCCTTTTCCTGGCATATCTTACCGGGTGCGGCAATGGCACGGCCCGGGAGGCTGGGGCAGAAGCTGTGGAAACGGATAAATCTGCAAAAAAGGATGAGAACGTAAAGCTGTATACGCTGGTGCCGGATGAGGAAGTGTTAGACGAAACCGAGCCGGATGATCGGGAGTATCTTTTGCCAGAGCTTGTGCTGGACTGGAAGGAAGGGACGTTTCAGTTTTCTTATGATGTATTGTCCTCCTATCTGGCTTCAGGTACATTTTCAGAAAACGGGGATCAGCTGGAGCTGGTTACGGAGGATGGAAAGAAACGATACCTTTTTGCCGTTTCAGATGCGGATACTCTGCGTTTTGTGGAAGATGGATCATCGGATGTAAGTCTGATTGATAAGGGGATTGGCGTGGAGTTTTCGGATGGCGCACTGTTTTCTGCGGACAGACGGGGAGAATGGGAAGCGGGTGACGCAGAGCCTGCGGAAAACGGGGCGATGGGTAAAGACCAGGAGTCTGCGGAAATCCAGGAGGCCGCAGAAAGCTGGGCTTCTGCCTTCTGCCGCCGTGATGGAAAGGCTATTTATGCACTGTATGATCCTGAGAATCGGGATGAATTTTATGATATGGAATATGTGCAGTCCTCGCCGGAGGATGATTATATTGCCATTGGCATGTCCAGTCCATGGCCGATGGATTATCTGTATACCATTGAGACAGAGGGAAGGCGCACAGAGTTTACCTATTATCCCATGACCTCTGATCCTCATCGGTGGGCCTGGAAAGAGACGGTTAGCTGGAAAGAAAGGGAAGGCCAGTGGTATGGGTGCGAGGAGGAGCTTTTCTGGGGTGAGCAGATTATCTCAGCCAGGGAGTTTTGGAAGGTTTATGCTGGTGGAATCAAGGGAACGCCTATGGATTACCGGACTGGCTGTGAGGGATGGGTGGAAAATCTTGCAAAGCAGGCGGAGGAAGGACCGTACAGCCGCATGATAACGGAGCCGGAACGCGCCATGGAATATCTTCTGAATCTGTCCGGTGGCAGCGCCCAGGTGGTGAGCGAAGAAAAGGATGCCGCATGGGTGGTTTATACCTTTGCTGACGAAAGTCAAGTCAAGGTGAGGATGGAGAAGGCTGCGGGTGAAATCTGGCTTCCGGGAGAGGCCGTCGGGGAGTAATTGGGAATTCTGTTCTTGACAAATCAATGCTATCCGGTATAATGATAAATGCTTGCGCGGAGGGCATATCATTCGCTGGAAATGATAGGCTGGATAAGGCAGCAGTCTGAGATGGCTGCCTTATCCAGCCTTTTTTAGCCTCAACATCAATCTATACAATCAGCAGCAAACGACAGGATAAACAAGGGGGATGTGTCATGGAATTTTTGACTGGAAAGATTAAACCGATGTATTTCAAGTATCTGCGGGCCGCTTTCGGCAGCGCGCTGATCTCATCGATTTACGGCGCGGTGGATATGGCGGTGGTGGGACAATATCAGGGGCCGGATGGGACTGCTGCCCTGGCGGTGGTAAGTCCTGTCTGGAATGTAATTTACAGTCTGGGGCTTTTAATGGGGATCGGCGGCTCTGTGCTGTTTTCTGCCCTGCGGGGACAATCAGAAGGAAATCAGGAAAAGTCCAATGAATATTTTACGGCTTCTTTAATCGGTGTCAGCGTGCTGGCTGCGGTTTCCTGGCTGGCGGTGGCCATTTTTGACCGGCAGCTTCTGCTTTTGTTCGGCGCGGAGGAAACTCTTCTGCCTCTGGCAAGACGGTATCTGTTCCCGGTAAAATTTGTGATTCCCAGCTTCCTTTTCTCACAGATGCTGGCGGCTTTCCTGCGCAATGACGGGAATCCGGGGCTTGCCACAAAGGCGGTGCTCTTTGGCGGAATATTTAATATTTTTGGCGACGTTTTCTTTGTTTTTGGCTTGAATATGGGGATTTTGGGAGCAGGACTTGCCACGGCCATCGGCTCTGTGATTTCTCTGCTGCTGATGCTTACCCATTTTGCCGGAAGTCGGAATACCCTCCGGCTGAGGATGCCGGAAAGGCCCATTTCCATGATCAAATCCATCTGCGTGACCGGATTTTCTACCTTCTTCATTGATGTGGCAATGGGGATTCTTACGGTGCTTTTCAACCGGCAGATTTTAACCTATCTGGGCACAGAGGCCCTGTCGGTGTACGGAATTATTATCAATGTCAGTACCTTTGTCCAGTGCTGCGCTTACAGCATCGGACAGGCTTCCCAGCCCATTATTTCCACGAATTATGGCGCGGGAAATGGGGACAGGATCCGCCAGACGCTCCGCTATGCCCTGGGAACCGCGGCGGTATTTGGGGTAATCTGGACAGCGGCGGTGCAGCTGGTGCCGAACCTTTTCGTCCGCATTTTCATGACGCCCACGGAGGAAATCTTGGCCATCGCTCCGGCCATTATCCGGTGCTACGGGATCTCCTTTTTGCTGCTTCCGCTGAACATTTTTTCCACGTATTACTTCCAGGCGGTGATGAAACCGGCGGCTTCCTTTGTGGTGTCGGTGGTCAGAGGCGCTTTGCTCAGCGGCATTTTGATTCTCCTCCTTCCGGCCGCAGCCGGGGCCGATGCCTTGTGGTTTGCCATGCCGATTACGGAGGCAATTGTGGTGATTTATGTGGCGGTGATGATGGCGAAATATACCCGGGAGCTGCCGCGGGAGGCAGCAGTTGGCCGGTAATGATGGGGGGATATATGTTTTGAGCCGGTGCAGAAATAGCGGATCTGGTCGCAAACAAGGTCGTCAATCGTATAATAACCATTATGAATCGGCGGTATGACATTACCGCGCAGAAAGGGAGAGAAGAGTTATGTCAAAGAAGGGAACCATGGATCTGACCCAGGGAAGGCCGATTACGCAGATTTTACTGTTTTCCATTCCTCTGGTGATCGGAACACTGTTTCAGCAGCTGTATTCCTTTGCGGATACGGTGATGGTGGGGCGGCTGATCGGCGAGGAAGCGCTGGCGGCGGTGGGAACCACCTATTCGCTGAATTTTCTGACCCTGGGCTTTGTCCAGGGTGCCTGTGTGGGCTTTGGGATTCCTTTGGCCCAGGCGGTAGGCGCAAAGGAGATGAGGGAATTTCGGAAATATTTTTGGAATGGAGCCTGGCTCTGTCTGTTTATGGGGGCAGTGATGACGGCGGCTACCCTTTGTCTGGCAGATCCGCTCCTTGCTCTGCTCAGGACGCCGGAGGATATTTTTGCCGAGGCCTCCTGCTACATCCGGATCATTTTCCTGGGAATCCCGGCCTCCATTTTATATAATTTCTGTGCCGGAGCGCTGCGGGCGGCAGGCGATTCCCGCAGGCCTACTATTTTCTTGCTGGTTTCAAGTCTTTTAAATATTGTGCTGGATTATGTGTTTATTGCGGTTATCCCCATGGGCGTGGCAGGAGCTGCGGCGGCTACGGTTTTGAGCCAGCTGATCAGCGGGCTTTTGAACCTGGGGTGGATTATCGGGAAGACGGAGCTGCTTGCCGGCAGCAGAGGAGAGCGCGGATTCTCCGGCGGGCATGCGGCGAAGCTCTGCAAGCTGGGACTGCCTATGGGCTTTGAGTATTCCGTATCGGCGGTGGGCGCGGTAGTCATGCAGGGAGCCATCAATTCTCTGGGAACCGCCGCCATCGCCGGGCAGACTGCTGGGGAAAAGATCCGGCAGATGTTTACCCTTCCCATGGAGTCTGTGGGCATGGGAATGGCTACATATGTGGGGCAGAACTATGGGGCGAAGCGCATTGACCGGATCCGTTCCGGCATCCGGGCGGGCATTACCATCCAGCTGGTTTACTGCGCTGCAGCCTGGGCGGTAATCTTCTGCGGCAAGGGCTTCTTTACGGAGATTGTCCTTGGCCCCGATGGCGGGGAAGCTGCGGAGCTGTCCGTTATGTATCTGCGCATCATCAGCCGGCTTTTCTGTATTCACGGAAGCCTGATGATTATGCGGAATACCCTTCAGGGCATGGGCTACAGCATCCACGCGGTGTTAAGCGGTGTAGGTGAGCTGCTGGGCCGGACGGCAGGCGGATGGCTTTCCGTTGATTATTTTGGCTTTGCAGGCATCTGCTATGCCAACCCTCTGGCCTGGGGGCTGGCCCTTCTTTACTGTACGGCGATGGTGGTTTATTTCCTGAAGAAGGCGGCGGTGATGGAGAAATCCGCTTAGGACGGGATTTAGAAAAGGCCGGTGAAAAGGCTTTTTTAGCAGGGGCTTTGCCTGTGAAATCCGGCATTGGATTTGCGCCGCTGGAGGACCTTGCGGGGAAAATTGATTGCGGCTTCGGCAGCCGGGAATGCACGTATTCAGATTAAGCGGAATGCAGCATTCCCGGCTTGCTTTTGGCAAAATGGAGCTTTCCATAATCAAAGGAATCCTGAAGGCTGTGGATATACTGCCATGCCTGTTCTAACGCATCGCAGCTTTTGCAGGCTAGAAGGAGACGGAGAAAATCAGAAAACCGGCCCAGCCGATGATTCTGGCTCCCTTTGGGGTGCAGAAATAAGCTGCAGCGCTTTCATCCCAGGCGATTCCCAACGGTGCCAGGCTGATGTTCAGTTTCAAAAATGATGAATAGGTGATGCCCAATCCTTTGCCCTCCTGAAAGTGATAATTTTCTTAAGCTATCAGAATCATAGCGCATATGGCCGGTTTGGGCAATATTTGGTTAATGAAAATTCGCTGAAAATCTGGATAACAGGCAGCGGACATTCTTGACAGAACCCTGTATATGGATTATTCTGTTAAGAGATAAGGAAAAATAAATGAAGCATTAGATGGTTAAGCATTAAGCACGAAACAGGGCACAGGGGAATAGGCGCAGGGCAGACTCATACCCGATGCCCGGGGAGACAGGAAAAGATATGGGAAAGCTTGGCGGGGCAAAGCGCAGAAAAATGGAAAATCCGACCTGACCGGTACGCAAAAAGCGAGTTAGCTGAGGCGTTGTGAAAAGCAGCGCCTTATTGTTGTACCGGAAAGGAGCGGATTTTTTATGAAACGAAATATTGCCCTAATGTATGGCATTGCCCTGCTGCAGGGAATGGTCTTTTACGGGCCGGTGGCAACCCTGTACCGGCAGGCTCATGGGATTTCCATTTTTCAGATTACCCTGATTGAAGGGATTTCTCTGCTTTTGTGCATTCTCCTGGAATTTCCCTGGGGGATCGCGGCGGATCGGATTGGCTATAAACGGACACTGGTGATCTGCTGCTGGCTCTATCTGCTGTCTAAAATCATCTTCTGGCAGGCGGACAGCTTTTTCTGGTTCCTGGCAGAGAGAATCCTTTTGAGCGTGGTGATTGCAGGATTCTCCGGCGTGGATGCCAGCATTTTGTATCTGTCTGCGGAGGCGGGAGACAGCCAGAAGGTATTTGGTGTATACGCAGGGATGCAGATGGCCGGGCTATTGGCGGCTTCCTGCATATTTACTGTGTTTGTGCGGGATAATTATTCCTTTGCCGGGCTTTTGACGGTTATCAGCTATGGGGCGGCGGCGGTGCTGTCCTGCGGGCTGGTGGAGGTGAAGGGGAAAGCCGGGAAGGGGGAGAATGCGGAGGCAATGGGAAACTCTGAGAAAATGGAGGGTGCGGCTGCCATTTGGTCATCCCTGCAGGAAACCATTGGCGCAGCGCTGGGAGATGGAAGCATCCTTCTTTTCCTGATTGCCTCGGCCCTTCTGGCGGAAACTCATCAGACGGTGACCGTCTTTCTCAACCAGCTGCAGTACGAAAAATGCGGACTGAGAAGCGGGGCCATAGGAATTATTTACATAGCAGCCACGGTGATTGGCATGCTTGGGCGGTTTTCACCTGGTGTAACCAGAAGGACGGGAATCCGGGGAGGCCTCTGGCTTTTTGGCGGCCTTGCTGTGAGCTCCTGCCTGATTTTAGCCTGGAGCAGCCATGGCGCCTCCTCGATTTTTGGAATTTTGCTTCTGCGGATGTCCCATACCCTTTTCCAGCCCTTTCAGATGGAGCTGCAGAACCGGCAGATTTGCGGAGCCGACCGGGCCTCGGCCCTCAGCGTCCATGCCATGGTTATGGATGGAGTGGCTGTGGCGACGAATCTTGTTTTTGGGGTTCTGGCTGAAATGGCGCTGGAGCTGGCATTTATCTTTGGTATAGGAATTTGTTTGATGAGCCTGCTTTTGTTTGGCATTTGGTATAGAAGATGGAGGAGCGTGTAATATGAATGCATGAATTGTCTATGCGCGTTTTGCGGGAAACGGGATTTAACGGCCCTTACTCCTGAGCATCTGGAAGAGAAGTATGGCATAAAGCAGGCGGATGTGATGGTGCTTTTTTGGGGAGCATCCTCTGCGGCGGCGATGTGATGGCGGAGGCCATGAGAAAGGAAATGGCGAAGTATTATGTGATTGTAGGCGGCGCAGGCCATACCACGGAAACATGCCGGCATTACACCGGCAGGGGGGTACCTTTTTATGGATGAAGAAATGAGCAGGACGAGAAACAACAGCCGGATTATCAACGGCACAGCCTTGGGATTTTCCCTGGCTTTTCTGGCTGCCGCGCTGGCGGCCGCTCTTTATACCGGGGAGCTGGGAGAGGTACTCCATGGATGGTATCTGATTATGATTTCCCCCTGCCCGCTGGTGACGGATTATTTTGCCATCGGCGGTCTTTTCAGCGCCCTCTTAAATGCCGGGGCCTGCGGTCTGGCCTGCTGGGCCTTTATGGTGCTCCTTAAGGGCGAGTCGAGGGCTAATACGCTGGCGGGCTATTTCCTGGTGGTGGCCCACTGCTTTTACGGGCTGAATTTCCTGAATATGTGGCCCTGCTTTCTGGCGCCATTTCTTTATCTGGATGACAGGAAGCTGGATTTTAAGAAAAATCTTCATGTCTGCATGTTTGCTACCAGCTTTGGCCCCTTTATCAGCGAATTCCTTTTCCGCTATCCCAGCGATGTGGAGTATGTGTTCGGGCGGCTGCAGGTTTCTGCCTATGGCGCTGTGCTGGCCGTGTTTTTTGCCATTCTTTTGGGCTATACGGTTCCGGCAATCCTGCCGGGCGCCTATGCCTGGCATAAGGGCTATAATCTGTACAACGGCGGCCTGGCCTTCGGCCTTTTCGGCTTTTTCCTGTACAATCTTTTGTATGAGACCCTGGGGGTGGAGGCGGCCGAGTCGGTCACCAGAGGGAATCCCAT
>JAGHER010000083.1 GCA_017889125.1 Lachnospiraceae bacterium | reverse complement strand
TAAGGAAACGCTGATTAAATCACCGTTTCCTTAGAACCTCCGGTGGATGTGCACGGATTTGCAAGGGAAATTGCTGCTTCGCAGCGCAAATCCGGCACGGGAAACGCTTTAATCAGCGTTTCCCTAAAGAAACGTTGATCCAATCACCGTTATCCTATGTAGAAAGAGAGCCGTCCGGTCTTTGTCTTTTGAAAGGCAGAGAGATTGCGCCTCTTAGCACAATCTCTCTTTTTCTTTCGTATGCCCTCATTATAGCGAAACTCCCTGCAAATAGCAAGAGGTTTTGACAAAATACCACTTTTTTCTTTTGTCCCGGCACAGCCTCAGGACAATACCTGCACGAAAAATACTTTATCCAACACGAATCTGCACGCTCAATCTACGCTCTCCAGATACCGCTTCACATACTGCCCCGTATAGGACTGCGGGCACTGGGCTACCTGCTCGGGTGTGCCTTTGGCAATGACGGTGCCGCCGCGGTCGCCGCCCTCGGGTCCCATGTCGATGATGTAATCGGCGGTCTTGATCACGTCCAGATTGTGCTCGATGACCACCACGGTATTGCCGCCGGCGGCCAGGCGGTGGAGGATGTCAATCAGCTTGTGCACATCGGCAAAATGCAGGCCGGTGGTGGGCTCGTCCAGAATATAGATGGTCTTTCCGGTGCTGCGCTTGCTCAGCTCTGCCGCCAGCTTGATCCGCTGGGCCTCGCCGCCGGAAAGCTCCGTGGAGGGCTGCCCCAGCTTCACATAGGAAAGGCCCACATCGTAAAGGGTCTGGATCTTCCTGGCTACGGTGGGGACATTTTCGAAGAATTTCAGTGCTTCCTCTACAGTCATGTCCAGCACATCGAAGATGCTCTTTCCCTTATACTTTACCTCCAGGGTCTCCCGGTTGTACCGCTTGCCGCCGCAGACCTCACAGGGCACATACACATCCGGCAGGAAATGCATCTCGATCTTAATGATGCCGTCGCCGCTGCAGGCTTCACAGCGGCCGCCTTTTACGTTGAAGCTGAAACGGCCTTTGGAATAGCCCCGGGTCTTGGCGTCGGTGGTGGCCGCGAACAGGTCGCGGATTAAATCAAAGACGCCGGTGTAGGTGGCCGGATTAGAGCGGGGAGTGCGCCCGATGGGGGACTGATCGATGGCAATAATCTTGTCCAGCTGCTCCACACCCTCCAGACTAGAAAATTTCCCGGGGATGGTTCTGGCCCGGTTCAGCTTCTTAGCCAGGGACTTATAGAGGATCTCATTGACCAGGGAGCTTTTCCCGGAGCCGGAGACGCCGGTGACGCAGGTCATGACGCCTAAGGGAATGTCCACGTTAATCTTCTTCAGGTTATTCTCAGCGGCGCCTTTTACCTTAAGCCAGCCGGTGGGCTTTTTCCGTTCGGCAGGCACGGGGATGCGGATGCGTCCGCTAAGGTAAGCGCCGGTGATGGATTCCGGACAGTCCATAATCTCCTGGGCATTCCCCACCGCCACTACCTGGCCGCCGTGAGCGCCTGCGCCGGGGCCGATGTCAATGATGCAGTCCGCCGCCCGCATGGTATCCTCATCATGCTCCACCACCAGCACGCTGTTCCCCAGGTCCCTAAGATGGAGAAGTGTCTTTAGGAGCTTGTCATTGTCCCGCTGATGGAGGCCGATGCTGGGCTCATCCAGGATGTAGGCCACGCCCACAAGGCCGGAGCCGATCTGGGTGGCCAGGCGGATCCGCTGGGCCTCGCCGCCGGACAGGGTGCCGGTGGCACGGGAAAGGGAGAGATAATCCAGGCCCACATCAATCAGGAAGCTGACTCTGGCACGGATTTCCTTTAAAATGGGGCCGCCGATGGCCTCCTGCATGGGCGTCAGGGTCAGACTGTCTGCAAATTCGCGGAATTTGACAATGGACATATTGGTGGCCTGATAAATATTCAGACCGCCTACGGTCACTGCCAGGGATTCCTTCTTCAGACGCTGTCCGTGACACACAGGGCAGGGGGTAATCCGCATATAAGTCTCGTATTCCGCCTTGGAGGCTTCCGAGTAGGTCTCCCGGTAGCGGCGGTTTACGTTCTCAATCAGGCCTTCAAAGGCCACATCGTACACGCCCTCTCCCCGCTGGCCCTTGTAGCGAACCTTCAAGGATTTGCCGCCGGTGCCGTAGATCAGCACATCGTGAACATGCTGGGGATAATCCTCAAATGGTGTGTCCAGGTCAAAATGATACTCCTCAGCCAGAGCGTCCAGTATGGCCCGGGTAAAGCTTCCCTTATCCGCACAGGACTGCCAGCCCAGCACCACAATGGCCCCCTGGCTGATGCTCAGGGACTTATCGGGAATCATCAGATCCTCGTCAAATTCCATCTTATAGCCCAGGCCAAAGCACTCCGGACAGGCGCCGAAGGGATTGTTGAAGGAAAAGCTTCTGGGCTCCACCTCCTCTACGCTGATGCCGCAGTCGGGGCAGGAAAAGCTCTGGGAGAACCGCAGGGGCTCCGCCTCTCCGGTATCCACCAGGAGAAGGCCGCCGGATAGGGCCAGCACACTCTCGATGGAGTCGGTAAGGCGCTTCTCAATGCCGGGACGCACGATCAGACGGTCCACCACAATCTCAATATTGTGCTTAATGTTCTTCTCCAGGCGGATCTCCTCAGAAAGCTCGTAGAGATTCCCGTCGATCCGCACACGCACATAGCCGCTGCGCCGTGCCTGCTCCAGCACCTTCACATGCTCGCCCTTGCGCCCGCGGACTACGGGAGCCAGAAGCTGGATCTTCGTCCGCTCCGGCAGAGACAGGATGTGATCCACCATCTGATCTACTGTCTGCTTGCGTATCTCCTTGCCGCACTTTGGGCAGTGGGGAATACCGATCCGGGCATATAAAAGACGCATATAGTCATAAATCTCGGTCACCGTCCCCACGGTGGAGCGGGGATTGCGATTGGTAGACTTCTGGTCAATGGAGATGGCCGGAGACAGACCCTCGATGCTCTCCACATCCGGCTTCTCCATCTGCCCCAAAAACTGCCTGGCGTAGGAGGATAGGGACTCCATGTACCGGCGCTGGCCTTCCGCGTAAATGGTGTCGAAAGCCAGAGAGGATTTCC
>JAGHER010000082.1 GCA_017889125.1 Lachnospiraceae bacterium | reverse complement strand
GGGGAAAGCTGATGGCCGTGGCCTTTATCGCGGTAATTCCGCTGATGGTTCTGTTCTTTGCCGCACAGAAGTATTTCGTGGAAGGAATCGCCACCAGCGGCCTTAAGGGGTAAGCGGTTAAGGGGTAAGCTGCTTTCTCCAGGCGGTAGGCGTGCAGCCGAAGCGCTGACGGAAGCAGCGTGAGAAAAAGGCGGTGTCCTGAAAGCCGCAGGCGCTGGCTACCGTATCCACGGAGCAGCCCGTTTCTGAAAGAAGATGTTTTGCCCGTTCCAGGCGGAAATTCCGAAGATACGCCTGGGGCGGGCATTTGAATGTCTTCCGGAACAAGAGAAAAAGGTAGTTGCGGCTGATGCCCGCCTCTGCGGCGATTTCCGTAATCGTCAGGGGGCGGGCGTAATTTTTCTCGATAAAGCCCACGGCCCGCTCCACATAGTCCCGGGAATGGGACGGGGCGCCGGGCTCAGATGCAGGAAGAATGCCGGTTCCGCTGCCTGGGACGCCCGGATTTCCGATGCTGGACACTCCAAAGATTCCGGAGGGCGGCAGGAAGAGGGACAGGAGAGAAAAGAGCAGGTGCTGACGATAGAGAATCTGGCTGAACACATTCTGGGAGGGAGCTTCCAGCTGATAGAGAATTTCTTCCAGAAGGCGCATATCATGGCAATGGCATACCTCTCCCTGGACCTGGCGGGCGTGCTGAAAGAGGCTCTTTGCCTGAGAGCCGGAGAGGCCGATAAAGAGACATTCCCATGGTTCTGAGGAGGAGGCCTGGCCGTGTATGGAGGCTTCAGGACAGCACAGCCAGCTGCATCCGGCCGGAAGCTCCGTCCAGGCAGAGGGAAGGCCCTGGGAAGAGCGCTGACGAATCTGCCCCGCGCCGGAAAGCGTGCAGAGCAGACCGTGCTGGAACCTAAGGGATGGGCTCAGTTCCTGGCCTGGGGCAAGGGTCTGGCGGCTGAGAAAGCTTAGCTGCAGCTCTTGAAAAAATCCGTCATTAAGCTGTGTGATGTGGGCATGATTGTCCATAGCTATACCTCCATTTTCTGCTGAGAATTCCCGCGCCGCAGGGAGCGGATGTAGTCCATGGGGCTGCATTCCGGGTGCTCCAGTGTATAGCGTCGGTACTGGGTGGGGGAGGCCAGATATTTTCGTTTGAAGGCCTTGGTAAAAACGTCCGGGTCCCGATAGCCGCAGAGGAGGGCGATATCCTGAACCGGATAAGCAGTTGTGGTGAGAAGCTCCCGGGCTCTGCCCAGGCGAAAGCTTGACAAATACTCCTGCGGAGAGTGGTTCATGGTACTCTTAAACAGGTCAAAAAGGTAACACCGGCTGATGCCAAGATAATGGGCTACGTCTGCCACCGTGATGTAGTTGCCGTAATTGGCCTGAATATAAGCCAGAGCTCTGGAAATGTAGTAATTGCTCTGCCGTTCTCCCGGCCGCTGGGGGACGGATGAGGACCGGGAGAGGAGATGAAGAAACAGGAGCAGAAGAGACTGCTGATTAAGGGACGGATTTTGATTTTCTGGCGGGGGAAGCAGAAGGGATTCCATCAGGGAATCCAGCTCATCCCCGGCGCGGCAGGAAAAGACCGGCTCTTCATAAGAGAGGCCGATTTCTTCCAGGATGGCTCCGGCCAGGGTGCCGTTAAAGCCTACCCAAAGATAAGTCCAGGGATCCTCGTGATCTGCCTGATACCAGGTGGAGCGGCCGGGACAGATGAGAAAGCCCTGCCCGGCCTCCAGCGTATAGGAGGCCTCGTCGGTCTTAAAAACACCTTTCCCTGAGAGGACATAATGAATAAGATAATTTAACCGCACATCAGGCCCAAAGCTGTGCCCCGGCCCGCAGCGGGATTTTCCGCCGGTGCACAGATACAGCTCTTTAAGCAGCGGCGCTGCCGGAAAGACAATGCGTGCCTGTTCCATAAAGCTCACCTTCTTTCTTTGGGATGAATATAACATACGTCCTGAAAAAAGTAAATCAGAAAGCCGATTTGGCTTGAATTTTTTAATAGGACAAATTAATACCCAACATAATCACGGATTATGGTTACATGCATTTCTCACCCCGCACAGGGATATCCTCTATAATGAAGGTACAAAAACAAGAGAGATATGGAGGATGGTTATGATGAGAAAGCAGGAACGAATTGCGGCGGCAATGGCATGCATGGCACTGGCTCTTACTGGATGCTCAGGAGGAGCGTCAGGAACCGGAACCCAGCAGAGCACAGGAAACGGTCAGCAGGCTTCATCCAATGCCCCAATCACCGTGGCAATCTGGGACAGCGGCCAGCAGGCAGGAATCGAGGAGATTATCGCCGATTATACGGCGGCTACCGGAAATAAGGCAGAGGTGCAGGTGGTTACCTGGGATCAGTACTGGACGCTCCTTGAGGCCGGCGCTACCGGCGGAGACCTGCCGGATGTATTTTGGATGCATTCTAATGAGGCGGAGCGCTACATGCGGAATGGAATCCTCATGGATCTGACAGACCGCATTGCCGCCAGCGACAAGCTGGAGATGGAGAAGTTCCCAGAGGATATCCGGAATCTGTACCAGTATGAGGGAAAGACCTACGCCATCCCCAAGGACGTGGATACCATTGCTCTCTGGTACAACCGCACCATGTTTGATGAGGCCGGCCTGTCCTATCCTGATGAGACCTGGACCTGGGATGACTATTATGAGGCGGCTGTTGCCCTGACCAAGGAGGATGGAAGCCAGTACGGAACAGCCATGAGCCCCAGCAACAATCAGGACGGCTGGATGAACATTGTCTACTCCATGGGCGGTTCTGTAATCAGCGAGGATAAAAAGTCCTCCGGCTTTGACGACCCCAATACCATCAAAGCTATGGAATTTGTGGACAAGCTGGTAAAGGACGGTATGCCTGCGGCTGCAGTTATGGCGGAGAATGCCAATGATGTGATGTTAAGTTCCGGAAAGATCGCCATGCTGCCCTTGGGCTCCTGGATGGTGGCGCCCTTAAAGGACAATGCCTATGTAGTGGAAAATTGTTCGGTGGCTGTACTGCCCAAGGATGCGGAGACCGGCAGGCGGATCTCCATTTACAATGGTCTGGGCTGGGCGGTCAGTGCCAACACGGAGAATCCGGAAGCAGCCTGGCAGCTGGTAGAGTGGTTTGGCTCCAAGGATGGGCAGACCCGTCAGGCAGAGTTAGGCGTATCCATGTCCGCCTACGAGGGTGTTTCTGACGGCTGGAAGAACAGCACCGACGCTTTTGACCTTCAGCCCTACCTGGATATGCGTGAGGATATTGTGTTCCGTCCCTACAGCTCTTCCACAGTCACCTGGGAAAACAAGATTACTGAGGATCTGAAGGAAGCATGGAATGGAAACAGCACCATGAGCGATGTCTGCGCGGTCATTACCCAGGATATGAATGAGATTTTGGCGGCGGAGTAAGAAGGAACTTGCTGATTCGCTGCGCAGATAAGAAAAATACGGACGCATAAAGAAAATACAGACACAAAAGAAAATACAGGCAGCAGGATGGGAAAGAAAGCGGTTAATGCCAGGCAGCACGCGGGCGTTAACTGCTTTTTTCTGCAGCAATTCCAGCATGTTCAACTGTATTTTTGTTTTTATAGTACTTGACATTGCAAGGTAGTAGGTATACTATAGTAATTACCAGGAAGGAACCAGGAGGGAAGGTATGAATCCTCAATTGAAAAAGGGCGTGCTGGAGCTGATCGTGCTGGAGTCAGTGCGGAAGAGGGACATGTACGGCTACGAGCTGGTGGAGGAGGTTTCCAAGGTGATTGATGTCAATGAGGGAACCATTTATCCGCTGCTGAAGCGATTGACGAATGAGCATTATTTTGAAACCTATCTTCGGGAGTCCACTGAGGGGCCGCCGCGGAAATATTACCATCTGACTGCCGCCGGTATCCTCTACCGGGATTCCCTTGAGGCGGAGTGGATGCAGCTTATGGAACGGGTCTCTGCGTTTTTGCAGAAGCAGAATGGAGGAGAAGATGAATCGACAGGAGTTTATTGACCAGCTGCGGGAGTATCTGAAGGTTCTCCAGGATGAGGAGCAGGAGGATATTCTGGCAGAATACTCCCAGCATATTGAAATGAAGATGAAAAATGGCCTCAGCGAGGAGGAGGCCATCCGGGATTTCGGCCAGGTGAAGGAGCTGGCTGCAGAGATTCTGGAGGCATATCATGTCAGCGAGGCGCTGCAAAGGAAATCGTTCCTTGGTGCTGCGGCCAGCTGGCTTGGGGCAAAAGCTGCATTCGTGGGCAGAGGAATCCGCAAAGCCTGCCGCTTTATCTGGAAACAGATTTGCAGACCCTTCGCCCTTATTGGCCGGAAGGGGAGCGAGCTGGCAGAAAGGCTTCGCGAGAAGCGTGCTTTCCGTCAGACTATGCTGGAAGGAGGAGCGGTGGGATTTGCCGGAGCAGCCGACCGTCTTGGAGAAGCGTCCGGTGTCGGTCAGGACGACCAGCTGAGGATAGAAGGCGGTGTAAGAATGGGGAAAAGGAGCATTTTCGAGAGAACCCAGGACGGGCTGGGACGGCTCTTTGGTTTCTGCTTCCGATTATTCGTTGCCTGCTGCCGCCTGGCATGGAATGGAGCGGTCATCTGCGGCGCAGGGTTCTTCGGCCTTATGGGTCTGTTCTTCCTCTTCTGCTTTGGCACACTGGTTGTCCTGTGGATCCAGGGCTATCCCCTGGCCGGTCTGGTCTGCGGCTGCCTGGGCGCAGTTTTGTGCTGCGCGGCCCTGACCTTGTTTGGCGGCACATTTTTCTGGAGAAAGAAGAGAGGTGACAGGTAGGATGAAACAGCTGAGAATATTGGCAGGCGCAATGCTCTGCCTGGGCGTGCTCCTTGGGGGCGTGGGCACAGGGATCGCCTTCGGCGAATTTTCCGGCCTTACCTATAAGCGGATTACCGTGGGAGAGGCCAGCTTTGAGACAGAAAACTACACCTGCAGCCTGGAGGAGGCCGAGGACACTTTTCAGGTGCTCACCTATGCCAATGAAGTGAGAAAAAGACTGGAGACAGATGAAGATATTCCTGCAGATACAGTGGAGGTATCTGTGGTGTACAACAGCCAGGTATGCCAGCCAGGATTCTGGTCCGATGCCAATCGCCTGGTGGTGGATGTTTACGGTACAGGAAACAGCCATCAGGTAGAATATCTGATGAAGTGGAAGGATCAGGTGCTGGAGGGTCTCAGAGAAGGCGAGCTGCGGGATTACCAGGCAGAATGGCTCCAATCGATCACCTGCCGGGTAAACCCAGCGGATGTGGAAAAAGTTATTCTGCGCTAGATGATTTTTCGAAAAATGTTGACAACCCTTTAAGGCCGTGTTATACGTATCTCTAAGGAAACGCTGATTAAATAAACGTTTCCAGATAAGAAATTCACCAGAAATGCCTTTGCGCAAAGAGTAATGCACAGCCTGAAAAAGGGGGGAGCGGAATGGAGAACTATGTTGTAACCATCAGCCGCCAGTTTGGCAGTATGGGGCGGCCCATCGGCAGGAAACTTGCTCAGCTTCTTGGCGTAAACTTTTATGACCGAGATGCTGTGGAGGAATGTGCCAGGCAGAGACACCTGCCCGTATCTATTGTCAATGATCTGAAGCGGGCATCGGAGGATCCCTATTTTATGATGAAATATCCCCTGGGGAACGGGCCCAGCGATGTTCAGTATCATTTATTTCAGATGCAGCGGGAGATTGTCCAGCGCATGGCAGACCAGGGGCCCTGTGTTTTCGTGGGCAGATGTGCCGATTACATATTGGAGAATCGGGAAAACCATGTAAGCATCTTCATTTACGCTCCCTTGGAAAGACGGGTACAGGTTTGCATGGAGCGCTTCGGCATGGATGAAAAGACCGCACGCAACATGACCATAACCGTAGATCGGGCCAGACAGGCCTATCATATGACTTACGCCCGGTATCTGCCTCATGACATCCATCACAAGGATCTGTTAATCAACAGCCAGAATCTGGGCGCGGAGAAGACCGCTTATCTGCTGCGGGACATGGTACAGATGAAATTAGGAATCTAGGGAACAATCAGGAGATTGGGAATCAATTAGGAATTCAGAAATCAATCAGGAATCTGGAAATTGTCGGCAGGGGATATCCCCTGCCGTTTTCACGTTGTGGGATAGGGAAATTTTTGCTGCGGGGCAGGAAAATTCACACTGAGAGACAGGGAAAATAAAAATTAAAAAAAATGAAAAAAGCAGTTGACTTTTCCCTGAGGGCGTGCTATTATAATCCTCGCGCCGCTGATGAGGCGGCACAAAAACCCTGAAAAACCTAGGTTTCTACAGGAAAATCTCCTGCCAGACGCCGCAGGTCGACAGGCTTCCATGAACCGAATGGACAGCAAGTTCCATCGCCCGATTCATGGGAATGCTTCCTTAATGATAATAAATTAAGAAGCAAAAGCAACAGAAATTCAAGCAAAAAAGAATTTCAAAAAAGAAAAAAGTGCTTGACAAACTCGAAAGCCTATGATAGACTAAACGAGTTGCTCCTGAGAGACGAAGAAACGAAGGGAGCGCAAGCCAAAGAAACTGAACCTTGAGAATTGAAGATTGAATCATACACAGACCCTGAAAATTCTTAAAACACAAGGCTTCTAGGTTAGCCTTGGATTTGAGAAAAATTCAGAACAAAACCTAAAGTAAAACGGGTTAAAGAATTAGCCAAGCTAATAGTCTTAACCAAGAATCAACTTTTAACATGAGAGTTTGATCCTGGCTCAG
>JAGHER010000081.1 GCA_017889125.1 Lachnospiraceae bacterium | reverse complement strand
TCCACCACGCCAAAGATAATATTCGGCCGTCCGCTCTCTCCAGCCAGCACAAATCCGGCCATACTGGGAGAAAGTGCGGACTCATCAGCGGCAGCCACAGAGTCCTTTAATTCTTTTGTAAAAACGGTCTCTGAGCCCAGCTCCATAAACTCCTCTTTGGATTCCACAGATACACCCTCATCCAAAAATCCCACATAAACCGGATATGCTGTCAAATCAGCCAGCCCTTCCAGATCCTCTGACATCACAATCAGCTTAAGCTGCTGCGCAAAATCCTCTGCCGATGCATCATCCACCGCAAAATTATCCTCAAATCCGGTTTCTTCCGGCTCTGCGGCCGAGGATGCTTCTTCACTCTCCGGGGCCGCCGCAGAGGATACTTCCTCCCTTACCGGCTCTCCTGCAGTCGTCACCGCCTCCGCCTCTGTCATCGCCTCCTCCACTGCAGAAGTCACGGTCTCTGTCTGCTCTCCGCTTTTCTGTCCGCAGGCCGCTGCCGAAAAACTGATTGCTGCGATCACCAAAATATGCTTCCATCTTTTCATTTCGCTTTTCATTTCACTTCGCATTCCTTTTCTCATTCCACTTTCCCGGTTCCGGCTGAAGAATCCTGGCCGGAACCTTTTCCTTTCATTTTATCTTCTTTACCTGCTTTTATCTTCGTTTCCATTCCGAACTTCCGGGCTGCTCATTTCGGATGGTCAGGCTCTCGGAATCTCAAATTCCACCCGGCCTGCGGATCCCGGCGCTATGGAATACGCATCAAATACAATCACCGGATTGCCTGACTCATTGAGATAGAAGGAAACATCCTCGCTGATTCCGGAAAATCCGCCTTCCTCTGCTGTCCAGAAGATTTCCCCTTCCTTCCTTCGCTCCTCTATCTGCCTTTCAATCTCCGCATTTACTCTGGTCACAAAGTCCTTTCCCAATACATCCTCCAGAGTCATCAATCCTCCCTTCTGCAGGTCAAGATTATAGTAGCGAAATTCCTGATAAGCACTGGTCCAGTTCTCACTTCCGGTTACCACCAGAGAAAGGCAGTCCGCAGTTTGCGATTTTACCTCATACCAGACCTGAATCTGAATGTTATGGGCCGCCCACTCCTCCTCCGTACCTCCGGTATCCAAAAAGGCCTGGCGGTATTCCATAGCCCGCTCCCGAGCTTCATCCGCATAATCCTGGCAGAATTGGTGAATCTGCTCATTTACCTCTGCTTCCAGCCCTTTAAGGTCTGCGGCAATCATCTCTACGCTGGGCACCTCCACAGAAATATGCACCGCATCCATCTCCGTCTGGTAAGAACGGAAAGTCAGAACCCTGGCTACCGGACCGATGACGGGAAGGCGGCCGGCACCTTCTGCAAATGCCACATTGGTATTCAGACCCGTCACAAACAAAACCGCTGCCGCAGCTGCTGCTGCAAGCCCTCCCCTGGCCCATCTTGCCCGCCAGCTGCCGTAAATTTTCTGATGCGGCTTCGTCTGGCTCTGCTCCATTTGTTCCTGGGCGATCTGGCCCTGCTCCACTTGTCCCTGCGCTATCCGGCCCTGCTTCACCCGCTTCGCCTCCGCCATCTGCACCGCATCCAAAACCCGCTGATTCAGTTCCTCGGGAATGGGAATCTCCTCATATCTTCGCTTTGCTTCTTCCATAGATTTCATCTGTCCACCTCCTGAATCATCCCCTTTAAACACTTAAGACCCCGGTACAGCTTTGCCTTTACGGTATTGAGATTCCGCCCGGTCACCTGGGCAATCTCCCTTAAGGTCATTTCCTCATAAAAACGCAGCTTGATGATGGTCTGCAGCTCCGGAGCTAATTGGTTTATACAGGTATATACATCTGTCGTCCCTTCAAATGCCTTCTCTTCATATGGGATCTGTGCTATCTCCTCCTCATCCTGCCAGAGAAACTGCTTTCGCTTCCGCAGAAGCTGAAAGCTTTCATTTACCAGAATCCGGTAAAACCAGGTGCGCATAGCTTCCCGCTTTTTTAACTCCTCGTAATGCTCCAGCGCCCTGCAGACCGCATTCTGAACCACATCCAGGGCATCCTCCTGATTCTGTACATAGCTGTAGGCCAGGCGGTAAAACTGATTCTGGTTGGCAATCAGATATGCCGTAATCTCCTCATAAAGGTCTGTATTCATTGGGGCACCTCTTCCTCATGTTTCTTTTACGCAGCTGCCTCCCGGCTGTCACTTCCCGGCTGCTGCTTTTTGTTTTCCTCTATCTTATAGATTCATTTCCTATGGAAAAAGTTGCAGTCTTCTGCCTGTTTTTATTTCTAAAAAAATTTTTCTGAACTGCGCTTTTTGGCAGCTTTATCTTTAAAAAGGAAGCCGCTGCTGCTCATATTCCTGTTCTCTGGCAAGCAGCGGCGGTATCCTGTGCAGTACGGCATCCGCAAACCTCTCATCCAACAGCCATCGCTCCAGCTCACCGCTCTCTAAAATCACCGGCATACGCTGGTGTACCGGCAGGACGGATGAATTTGCCTCCGTAGTAAGAATCACATACTGCTGCCCATCGCCGCTTTGTGTGTAACAGCCTGCCAGATAAAGGACCCCCTTATCCTCCCGGGTGAATACCGCCTTCTCCCGCTCCCGATTCCACTCATAAAATCCAGCCGCAGGAATAACGCACCGCCTGTACCGCATGCTATCCCGAAAGGCAGGCCGCTCCAGAGCTGTCTCTGCCCTGGCATTAATCAACAGCCCATTCCTGTCCTGGCGTTTAAATCCCCAGTACATCTGACGTATCATCATCGGATGTCCGCCGGCCCCCGGCGCCAGCACTGCTGCCAGCTGCGAGGGAAACACGTCTCCACACTTCAGGCCTGACGGCCAGCTTCCCTTCCCCGCTGCGGCCTCTACGGCCTTTCTGGTTTCTTCGTCTACATAATATCTTCCGCACATACACGCAGCCTCTCTTCCTCAATCTTTATCCGGCTTTCCCTGCTCCATCAGATCAGCATGACCCATTTGCAGGCTTCACAGTAAAACACCAGGCGGAAATCCCGGATCAGCCCTCCCACAACGGCCTGGCAGCCGTACTCTCTGGAAGGAATCCCTGCATAGTTCTTATCCTCTTCATAATTAATCAAAATATCCCGAACGGTCAGAATCTCCCCGTCATCTCCCTGAAATTTAAAGCTCATGGGGCGCAGCTTCCCATCTGCCTGAAACCATGCCATGACTGCCGCATGGTACATGGTCCCCCTGGGCAGACCGCTGTCAATTTCCGGTGTCCCGGCCGCCGCCTCTGCAAATCCCATCAGCTCACCACCTCCCGGCTGTAATCAGGCCGCCGCTTCTCCCGGCTGATGCCGCCGCCCATATGATCAATATATGGAACTCCTCCGTCAGCCGGAGAAGACAGGAAGCTGGCCCGCATGATAATATCCTGGCCGTAGCGTCTGCGCAGGCTGTCCACTGCCGCCTCCGCCCGCTTCTGCTTCTCATAATCAACCGAATCAAATAATCCCAGCTGGCGTCCTCTTTCCCTGGTAACCTGTCCGGTATGGATGCCAAGATGGCGGACAGGCCGTCCATCCCAGAGCTGGTCAAAGCAGGTACAGGCCGCCTGGTAAATCTCCCAGGTAAGATCCGTGGATACATCCAGCGTAATCTGATGCTGCCAAAAGCATAGCTGCCAGTCCCGTATGCTCACCGACACCACCCGGATCCGCACCCCATCCGCCCGCAGCCTGGCAGACACCGTCTCTGCCAGAGACAAAAGATAACGCCTGGCCAGCCATAGCTCCGTCACATCCTGGGGCGTGGTCAGCGAGTTTCCATAGCCCTTATTGGCAGGAGGCTGTGCCTCCACCGGGCTGTCATCCATGCCCAAAGCATACTGACGGATCAGGCGTCCATGGAATTTCATATGAGCAGAAAGCACCTCCTCCGGTGTCCAGGCCAGCTCTCCGATGGTATGAATCCCCAGAAGGGCCAGCTTCTTTTCGCTGGCCGCCCCCACATAGAACAGTTCCCGCACGGGAAGAGGCCACATCTTTTCCGGAATCTCCTCCGGCCACAGGGTATGCACCAGGTTGGGCTTCTTTAAATCGGAGGCCATCTTGGCCAGAAGCTTATTTCCGGCAACGCCTACATTTACCGTAAAGCCAAGCTCCCGGCAAACGGTCTCCCGAAGCTCCTCTGCCGTCGCCCTGGGCTCCCTGGTGCAGCCGGTCATCTCCAGAAATGCCTCGTCAATGGAATACTGCTCGATCCGGTCGGTGTAGCGGGCCAGGATCTTTAACAGTGCTCTGGATGCGCGATTATACAAATCATAATTGGGCGGAACCACCAAAAGTTCAGGGCACTTTTCCCTGGCAGCTCCCACAGGCTCTCCGGTCTCCACCCCAAAACGTCCAGCCGGAATGGACTTAGCCAGGATAATCCCATGGCGCTTCTCCCGGTCGCCCCCCACTGCCGAGGGAACCTGACGGAGATCCAGCCGCCCGCCCAGATGGTGCAGGCGGTAGACCGCCTCCCATGACAGGAAAGCCGAATTGACATCTACATGATAAACGATTCTCTTCATGAATGCACCACCTTTCTTTCTGTCTTAATTATATTTCGAACATTCGTTCGAGTCAATAGCTTGATAGCCGAAAAGTATGGAAATTTTTTCCTTAGTCAAAAGCTTCGCATCCTGGCATAGCTCCGGCCCAAACAGAAAAGAGTGTGCAAAAAAAGACTGCCCTCAATCGCTCAAGAGCAGTCTCTTCTCAACCGGCAGGCAAGTCTCCTGCCGTCAATTTTTATCACATGGGCTGTCCCGGCAATCATCAACTTTCTGATGTCACAGACTTCCCAGTCCTTACGCCTTATTCACCGCATCCCCTTATTCGTAGCGCAGCCCGAAATTCATCTCATAATAATTTCCGGCTCCGTCACGGTAAGCATAGGCCTTTCCGTTTTCATCCTTCAGCGAATCCGGCATGTACTGATCCTTGTCATAGCCGGGGACATCGTTGGGACTGATGCAGACGCCGTCTGCGTCTACCTTCAGCACCTCGTCGCCTCTGGGAAGGGTCAGGGGGAGCTTTCCGGTGGGTGCGAACCGCCCGAAGATCACATCCAGCACAGCGGAAACGTAGGTGTCAAAGCCTGCCAGGAATCCGTCGCAGTAAGGCTCTACGGTTCCCACCTCCCAGGCCAGGGTCACGTTTACATTGGCGATCACCTTTCCGCCTCTGGCATGGACAGCCTCCGCGATTTCCGCGATCTGCCCCACGCCGGACAGGGTGGTTTCGGTGTGGGTCTCCTCGACGGGACGGCCCTCGTCATCTACATTGGGGACTACTTTTCCGTCACACAGCTCCAGCTCCAGATAGCCTGGCGTGGCATTGAAGTACTCGCCGGAGGAGGGATTTAACAGCAGCAGGGCATAGTCGGCTTCCCGATAATCCTCCGTCAGAGCCACCGTCTCCGCCAGCTGCTGGCGCAGGGATGCGGTAGCCTTTTCGGCTGCCTCCGGATTCTTGTTAAAGCACTGGGCGTAAACCTTCTTGCCCTCCAGCTTGTTTGCGGTGAGGGGAAGAGCGCCTTCATTCTTTAACAGAACCACGCTCTTTCTGTGCACATCCATGGCGTTGTCCCAGTCGGACTGGGTGGCAACTGCCTCTGCGGCCTTTCCGGGGTCACGGTAGGGATTTTCAAACATACCCAGCTTAAACATCTCGGTGAGGGTTCTGGCCACTGCACGGTCCAGAGCCTCATCAGTCAGCACCAGTTCCTCCTTGGAAAAGCCCTCGGGAAGGGGGTGATTCTCATAGTAGTCATTGGATGCCCGGTCATAGGCCTCCCGGCCAAATTCATTGTCAAAGAGGCCGCTGATTAAGTCCACACCGGCATTGTTTACGGCAAAGCCGATGCGCTCCGGCTCATCCAGCATCTCTACACCCCAGCTCATGTTGTGGACGATGCCGGTGTCGGAATTGACGTAGCCCTTAAAGCCCATCTGCTGGCGGAGAAGGCCGTCGATAAAGGGCTTATTGTAGGCAAAGCCGTAGGGCTTAAGCTCCATGGAATCCCCGTTCTTATCGGTCTGCGGCGCGCTCTTTTCGGCCGCAGGCTTGGCGTAATAGGGCATGATGGAGGAAGCATTGGCATCCACCGCCACCTGGAAGCCGGGAATATGGTACTTCTCTAAAGACCCTTCGGTCTGGTATACATTCCACTGTCCCATCTTGTAGTGAGGGTCGAAGCCATTCTCTCTAGCGCCGCCGCCGGGGAAATGCTTTACGGTCATGGCCACGCCGTCCGGGGTCACGCCCTCCTCGCTTCCCTGAACCCTCGGGATCATCCGGCGAAAGATCTCGCAGATCAGCTCCGGATCCTCGCCGAAGGTACCGTAAGTCCGCTGCCAGCGGGGATCGGAAACCACATCCGCCATGTACATATAGCCCTTCCGAAGGCCGGTGGCATTCCAGTCCCGACGGATGCAGTCGGCAAAATCATCGATAATCTTCATCGAATCGCCCTTAATGGCGGCAGCGATTCCCAGAGTGCCCGGCCAGGTGGCAAACACGCCTCCTGCGTCATTCATGCCGAATACCATCTCGCCGTTTTCATTCCGGGAGTTGGAGGCTACCTGCACGGGAACGAAGTGTTCACATTCCTCCGCCACTGCATGGAGCTGATTCAGCCAGTCTGCCATATCCTCCGGCGTGGGATTGGCACGCAGGATTAAATGACGGGAAAACCACTCCTTAATCAGCTCGGTAGTGCCGGGAAGATGCTGCTCGCCGAAAATGGTCTTTCCATTGAACTCCGCATCATCCAGGATGCCGGATTCGTCCAGCTGCGGCTTATGATCCGGCAGCTGGCTTGCGTACTTGCCCATCCGCCAGTCTGAGATAAAAAGCTGGGCGATCTTCTCGTCTGTGGTCAGGGCTTTTACGTAAGCCCTGGCCCTCTCCTCTGCCGGCAGGCGCCAGTCATCATAAGGCTTAAACTCGCCGCTGCCGTCCAGATCTTTAAAGTAAAGTCCGTCCTTCTCGATGACCTTGCGGGAAACTGTTCCGATCACCGGGCCGTTAGGATTTTTGTAATACGTAATGTTTTCAGATGCTTTCTTCGCCACTTGATTTCCTCCTAAGTTATTTGCTGCGGCGTCTTTCCAGCTCAGCTACGTTTGCCTCTACCCTGCCCTTGGTCAGCGGGTAAATGAAAATCAGCGCCAGAGCTACAATAATCAGACCGATCGCCGGAATAATGCAGGCAAGATTAAAGATATTGTTCAGGACATCCGGATAGCTGGCCGGAGCTGCCGCAACCGCATCAGAATAGCCAATCATGGTCAGCAGGGCGCCGATCATACCGGAAGATAATGCCTGTCCAAGCTTTCTTGCGAAGGAATATACGGAATAAATCGTACCATCCTCGCGGACGCCGTTCTTTACCTCAGCGTCATCGATCACGTCGGTAATCATTGCCCAGATAACCGTATTAAACATACCCAGGCCAATCTGTGCTACCGTGTAGAATCCAACGAATACGATGGCATTCTGGGGGCGGATAATCAGGCAGAGAATCCATACCGCTGCTGAGAAAAGACAGCCTGCTACGGAAATCTCCTTCTTGCCGAACTGCGCAGCCAGCTTTGCCGCCAGCGGCGCGCAGACGAACAGCACGCCCAGATTACTTGCCAGAGAGGACATAGACTGAGCGGAACCGCTGTTGTAGTATACCGGAAATACGTAGGGAGCCATTCCGGTCATGCCCAGCATGCCCAGCAGAAGCATGATTGCCGCTGCGATAATGCCCAGAAGGGCACGGTTGGTGAAAATGCTGCTCAGCATCTTTCCTACATCCAGCTTCGTGGTATTCTGGGGAATCTCCACACGCTCGGTAACCAGGTTAAAGCAAACCAGATGACAGATAATCGCACAGATGGAAAATACACCTGCAATAATGGTCATCCGGCCGCCGGATAGAACGGTCGCGCCGTCCACTACCTCGTAAGCAACCAGGGGCGTGCAGGTTCCGATAATCAGGTTCGCCATGGTGGCGCCGATATTTCGGAAGGTGGAAAGCTGTGCACGGTCATTGGGGTCCGAAGAAACTGCGGATGCCATGGAGCCGTAAGGAATATTCACGGAGGTATAGAAAATGGATCCCCACAGGATGTACGTTAAGAACATCCAGAAGATCTTAAAGCCCATAGGCATTCCGGCAAACCCGGACTGATAAATCAGGAAGGAAGCGATGCCTAAGGGTCCGCACATCCGGCGGATCCATGGCTTAAACTTACCATCCTTAGTGGGCTTTGACCGATCAACAATCTGACCCATGGTTACGTCGGTAACCGCATCCACAAAGCGGGCCAGCATCATCAGTGCGCCTACAATACCCGGTGCAACACCCATTACATCGGTGTAGAATTTCATCATGAACATGGAGGACAGCATGAAGGTAAAGTCATTTCCGAAATCACCAAATGCATATCCGACTTTATCTGCCATGCCAAAGGGCTTGACATTTGTCTTCGTATTTGCTGCCATATTTACGTCTCCTTTATTTCTCAATTAACCGCGTTCCGGTCATACCTTATCAATCTGAATAAGCTTGGCATTTAAGCTCTCCAGGAAGCCATCAGGCACCAGCCCGCTGGACATGGTAATCAGCCGCTCTACCGTCATGGAATGCATCATATCCCACATGCCTTTTCCGCGCTCGATGGTAAAGTTTGTAGCCAGCTTCACTGCCTTGGCGGTAAGCTCCATCGCCTCCGGGCAATTAGCAATCTCTTCAATGGTATCCTTTACGCTGTACTTGCCTTCGGGGAACTCCATGGGAGCCTTCAGATCCATGCTGCCTACTGCGGAGAACCAGTTGGCCACGCCCTCGGCCCGCTCATTCACCTCAGGAAGCACGTAGATCGCCGGTTCCTTCTCCACCTTCTCCAGGGTAATGGAATCCTTCACGCATCCGGCATCGGCAGTCAGGATATTCATGCCGTCCTTTAAGGCTACATCAAAGACAAATACCTTCTCTGCCGCCTTCGTTTCCACGGCATCGCCGTTCATATACAGGGTTACCTCAGGCTGGTTAGAATATACACGCACCTGAGTGGTCTCGCCTGCTCTCTGGGCATAGCGGCGGCCGGCAATATGTACCATCGGCTTCTTGCTCCAGTAAGCCTGATAGATGTAGAAGCTGTCCTTCTTCGTCTTCCGGTCCATGGTCACAAGACCCTTGTTGTTCCGTCCGGCAACGCCGCCTTCATTTCTGGCTGCGCAGCCAAAGTCAAACATATTCCATACGTGGCTGGACCAGATCCAGGGACGCTCGTCCAGAACCTTGGCCATATGCTCGTGATACAAAGCCTGATACTCCTCGGAGTAATCCTTGCAGGCCGGATTGGGGCCGTGGTTGGTGATCACGCCCTCGCAGCCGTACTCGCTTACGCCTACGCACAGGTCGGGATGCATCTCATGGAACCGGTCAAGCCAGGGACCATTGTCCTCCATCTTTCCGCCGTACCAGCCAAAGTAATGGTTCCAGCTGATCACATCGGTGATGTGGTGCATGGGGCTTTCTAAAGGCGTCATGGACACATGGGCAATGGTGGTCAGTCTGGTGGGATCCAGCTCCTTGGCCAGCGCGTTTAATTCCCTGTGGTTCTCCACCAGCTTTTCGGAAATGCCGCCGATGAGGATCTCATTGGAGATACCCCAGAAGCAGATGGAGGGATGATTGTAATTCTGGATAATTAACTCCTTTAACTGGCTGATGCAGTTTTGATGGGCATCCGGGTCCTTATTGAAGACGCTGATAAAGGGGATCTCCGCCCAGACAATGAAGCCCATCTCATCGCAGGCATCATAGAAATCCTGGGAATGCTGATAGTGAGCCAGACGGATGGTATTGGCTCCCAGCTCCTTGATGATGGCGGCATCCTGGTAATGGTCTTCTCTGGTGAGGGCATTGCCCTTGTACAGCTGATCCTGATGACGGCTCACCCCGCGAAGAGGCGTCTCTGTGCCGTTGAGGATAAAGCCCTTGCTGGGGTCGCAGGAAAAGCTGCGCACGCCGGCCTTTGCCGATACCTCATCGTAGGCTTCATTCCGTCTCTGAAGGGTGGCCGTAACGGTATACAGATAAGGCTCATCGATACTCCACAATTTGGCATCAGGAACATACAGGGTGATGGCCGGTGCATCTGCCGGACGGCAGCCTCCTGCCACTTCCTTTCCCTCTGCATCTCTGATGGAGTAAAGCACGGTAAAATTCTCATCGGGATTGGTCACATAGCTGTTCAGCTCGAACACCGCTCCGCCGCAGTCACAGGGCTTCGGCGTTACCGTCAGGCCCGGGCCGCCAAAATAGTCCAGATCAAAGTGGGTATCCGGGACGCTGATCAGGTTTACTCCCCGATACAGGCCGCCGTAGAAGGTGAAATCTGCAGACTGGGGATACACGCTGTCCTTATACTCATTAGAGCAGTTGATCACCAGCAGATTCTCTCCCTCTTCTCTGCACAGCTCCGTCACATCCGCCCGGAAAATGGAATAGCCGCCCTCATGATAAACCGCTTCCTTTCCATTCACATAGACATGAGCCTGCTGCCCTGCCGCAAGGACTTCCACATAAACCTTCCCTCCGGCCAGCGGCTGCTTCGGCATAGCGAAGGTCTTCGCGTACCAGTAGCTTCCCCGGTCATAGCTGCCATTGCCGTCATGTCCGTCCACTGCGTTCCAGGTATGAGGCAGATTTACGTCCTGCCATTCTGCCGGGAACGTCTCAGGAAGTCCCGCATCCTTCTGGATGAATTTCCACCCCTGATTCAGATTAATGACGTTTCGCATAACAACTCCTCCTTTTTGAATTTTCAGAATACTTTCTTTCGCATATGGATTTCTACGAAACCATTAATTATTATTATAACGAACTTTCCCGTTCTTCCATAGCATTATTTTCGTTGATTTTAGCATATTTTTTTGCTATCATATTCTACACATGGAGATTGTGCTATTTTTTATCTCATTTTGTCGATTTGGGAGGTTTTACCAATGATAAAAACAGACTTGTTTTCCATTATGCTTGACGCATACCGAAATTACGGCATCAATGTGCTTTCCCTGTGGGATATCGAAGATGAAATGGACAAAATCGATCTGGGCTTTCGCCGGAAGATGGCGTCAAATTTTGACTATCGCCCCTTGGCCGGTCAGCTTGAGCAGACTCTTGCGCCGGGAATTGTTTACATGTATGAGGATGATCTGCATCTGCATTATTCCTTTTTTCGGATGACCGAGGAGCTTTCCAAAGAGCTTCACTGCCGCCTTCTGACCCTGGGGCCCTTTCTTTTCCAGCCATTTTCTCCGGAAGCCTTCGATGCCCTGATGGAGGAAAAGTCCATTGACCCGATCTATCACCAGGATTATCTGGAATTTTTTAACCGCATACCCCTGACCTACTCCATGGATTCCTGGAATCATATGCTGGGATTCTATCTGGAACGGCTCCAGGGCGAAGCGCCGGAATTCCGAAATCTAAACTGCATGGAAGAATACCAGGCATCCTTTAACACTGCCGGTCTGGACTATTCTGTGCCCAGCCAGCCAAATATCGCGTTAAAAACCATCGCCAGCCGCTATGCCCTGGAAAATAAATTTATGAATGCAGTAGCTGCCGGAAATGCGGCTGAGGGCTACCGGGCTTACCGCCAGTTCCAGCAGTACCGCATCCTTCCCCGGGTGGCAGACCCGGTGCGCAACCAGAAAAATCTCATGTTTACCTTCAATACCCTGCTGCGGAAGGCAGCGGAGATGGGCCATGTCCATCCCATGCACATCGATGCCCTTTCCCGCCAGATTGCCATCCAGATTGAATCCTGCCTGTCCTTAAAGCAGCTGGACAGCTTAAGCAGCACAATTATCCGCAAATACTGCATGCTGGTAAACAATTACTCCCGGCGGACTTATTCTGCCCTGATCCAGGAGTGTCTTGACTACATTGATTTTCATTACGGTACAGAGCTTTCTCTGGCCTTTTTAGCCCAAATGTGCTCCGTGTCGGAGAGCTATTTATCCTCTCTCTTTAAAAAGGAGACCGGCACCACCATCACCGACTACATCAACAGCACCCGGATCCGCCAGGCTCTGATCCTCTTAAATACCTCTTCCCTGCCTATCGGGGAGGTGGCCTCCCGCTGCGGCTTTTTGGATTCCAATTACTTCAGCCGGATCTTCAAAAAGCAGCTGGGGCTTTCTCCCCGTGAGTACCGGGACAGCATCCGCAAAAAGGCATAGATCGATCCGGCCAGGCTCCGCCTGTTTGCCCTCCGAAAAAGCTTACCTAAGCCGGCCTTCCAGCTCCCACAGCACACTGCGCACCTGGCGGATGGCCTCCTCCACCTGCTCCCGGGAATTCCGAATCCGCTCCTGCACCAGGTAGTCTGCCAGAAAGCCGTCAAAAAAGTAATCGGCAAAGTGCAGGAAGCTTCCGATATCCAGCCCAAATTCCATGGATGTATTCACGTCCTGAAGCTCTCTTCCAAAGCTCTGCAGATTCGCCCTGGCTTCCTCCATATACTGGACGGCGGAATCCATCTTCGAATGCTTGGCCATAGTGGCCAGCAGCCCGCCGCCCAGCATATCAAACAGTC
>JAGHER010000080.1 GCA_017889125.1 Lachnospiraceae bacterium | reverse complement strand
TATAGCCACTATTTGAAAATTTCCTCGGATAGTTGAATATCTCGGATAATGCGCCCTATCCCAGAACTCGGATAGGGCGCAACTATACACCGGTCGAGCCGGTGCGTTGCGCCCTGCCGGGGGCGTCTTGCAGACGGCTAAGGATTTTCCGCCGATTTTCAATCCGCGCCAAATCCCCACAGGAGAAGCTACCCCGTCTCCGCTCCGCTTCGGTCGGTGCAGGGCAAACGTCCACTGGACGTTTTGCACCCCTGCGCTGGCTTGCGCCAGCTACCCCTTTGTGGACTTGCCGCCCGGAAACACCTTGCGCTGCAAGCTGTTTTCGGTCAGCAAGTTTTAAGAAAAGCCAGCTATATTTTCTTTATTAAATAAGATATAATAAGAAAAACAATAACTTAGATTAGGAGGGCTGTTAATGAAGAAGCAATATATATTAGGCATAGCAGGAGTGGCTATTTTGTTTATTCTTATCATAGCAGTAATTTCAACGTCTAATAAGACTTATTATAATGGAATTTCTATAACTTTTGAAAAAGATACGCCTATACAAGCCGTGCAAGCTGTTATAGACCGATACAGTGACAGTGCCGATGAGGTATACAATGACTTTCCGCGTCAAGTATTACTAATATTTTCTCACAAATCCGAACGAGAATTAAAAGAAATAAGTTTCCAGATTATGAAGGAAGAATATGTGTTTATAGCAGAACCTGTAATAGTTGTGGAGCCATGATTATCTGGAATTAGCAATTAGAATTTTTTCGTTATCCCCCTTCGGGCCACGTTGGCCCGAACTTTTACAACTGAATACCAGCCGTCCACCGGCGGCACCACCAAGCAGGAAATCTTTGATTAGGTTCCCTGCTTTTTCTTTGCCCGGACGCCGGGAGAAAGGAGGATTTTTTCTTGCCATGCCCGCATTTTGACGTGAAGATTATCCAACGAAGCAAACGCCAGTCAGCCGTTGCGTCCGCCGCCTATCAGAGCGGGGAACGGCTGTTTTCCCAATACGACCAGAAGCAGAAATACTACTCCCATAAAAGCGAAATCGTCCATACCGAAATCCTGCTTCCCCCTCACGCCCCGCCGGAGTACGCCGACCGCAACACCTTATGGAACGCCGCCGAGGCCGCAGAGAAACAATGGAACTCCCAGCTTGCCCGGCGGTTCGTGCTTGCCATCCCCAGGGAACTTCCCCGGTCACAGTGCGCCGACCTGATACGGGTAAACATGGAAGCCCTGGCCATTTTATCTACGCTTTTTGCCAAAGACCATCTGATGACAGAGGGGGCGCAGATTATCAATGTTTCCTCTATCGGAGGGTATTTTATCGGGGAACGCGGCGTAATCTATACCTCCACAAAGTTTTTTGTCAATGCATTTACCGAAGGATTAGCCCAGGAGCTGATCCGAAGCGGCGCAAAGCTTCGGGCAAAGGTCCTCGCCCCCGCAGAAACCGAAACGGAGTTTAAGCTGCATTACCTGGGCATAAATGAATTTGATTATCAGACGAACATCCCCAAATACCACACTGCCCGGCAAATGGCCGGATTCCTTATGGAGCTGTATGACAGCGATTCTATTGTAGGGAAAGTAAACCGGGATACCTACGAATTTGAATTAAGAGGGCCGGTATATCCCTTTATGGCTGTGCCGAAGTAAACTCCCTCCTGCGAACATCCACGGGTTTGCAGCGGAATCCATAAAAAAAGGAAACCTATAGAAAAAGACGGGACATGCGCGCCTGCTGTAAAGCCTGCCGCCTTCCCGTCTTTTCCCGCCAGAATAAAGGAACGGTCACTGTCCTTCCATCCTGAAAGCTTCTTTCTTCAATTCCTTCTTCCTCTTGGTAATCAGCCCGCCGATCCTTCCGCTCTCCTTGGCCGTCAGGCTCCGCCAGCCTCCGTTTATCACTTTATCCGCCAGCCCCAGCTCCGAGGCAATCTCAAACTTCAAAACCTCTTCCGGCTTCATATTTGTAGGGTCGAAGGAATCCTTTTCCTTCTTCTTACTTTTCGGCATTACTCTCGCACACTCCTTTTTGCAAAATCCCGTCAGATCATCATCGATTAAGGAAACGGTGATTTAATCCGCTTTCCTTAAGAGTGTGCCCCTTTTTCTGCCCCTTATACCCCAGGCCTGCTTTTCCGCCTTCTTTAAGATATCTCCGCACAAGGCATCCTAAACCCGAGGCTTCCCAATACAAGGCATCCTAAATCCCAGGCGTCTCAGCAGCATTCCTACAGCACCGGGTCCTGGGGAATAATAATCGCCGCAATAAAGTAGGCCAAAAGCATAGTTCCGCAGCTGAACATGGTCAACAGAGCCACACCCAGACGGATCAGCGTCGGGTCCACCTCAAAATATTCACCCATTCCTCCGCACACGCCTAAGAGCATCTTATCCCGGTTGGAACGGTACAGCTTTTTTCCATTCATCACAGGTCACCTCCTAAAAATTCTACCTGAATACTTCCGGCTGCCGTGCTCAGATCCAGCGAATAGGGAGCACCGCTGCTCACCGTATCTCTTGCGGCAATGCCGGAATATTCCACTCCGCCAATTTCAATCATACCACCGGCAGCGTCAATTTCATAGTTAAAATCCTCTTTTTTCTGATCCAGGATAAATTCGATGGATCCTGCGGCACAGTTAGCCTCTGTGCCTCCGGCAAGTTTTCCCTGATAGCGGATCTCTCCTGCGGCACAGGAAAATGTGCTCTCCTCTGCCTCGCACTGGAAAAATTCCGCGCTTCCGGCCGCCAGTTCCACATCCAGACTGCCGCAGAGCAGCTCCGCCGCCTGGATGGTACCTGCCCCCACTTCAATCTCCACATCCGAAAACCGGCTTCCCTCAGGCACTGTAATCTCTGCCTTAACGCCCCGGTTATTCCGGCCCTTCAGCCGGATTACCAGTTCTTTATCCTCTTCATAAACCTGGCACCGGTTCGGCAGTTCTGCCCGGCCATCCACCTTAACCAGGATGGAATCCCCCTCTCCAGTTTTCCAGATAATCTCACCTGCTCCCAGGGAAATTTTCACATCCTCCACATCGGAAAAGCTCACCGTATCCGCACCTTCCGCCTCACCCTGGTAAGCATCTGCCGGTATGGAATCCCAATCTTCACCCCAACTCACGCCCAGAAACACAGGCTTCTTCCAGTACCATGAATTGTCCCATCTTCCGCCCATGGCCTGGGCGCCCATAGCCATGCCAAAGCCGACAATGGTGAGAACCGCTCCTAAAGCTGCGGTATTCCGTACAAAATGCTTCATGCCTTCTTCCCTCCTCTATGCAGCGCCTTGCTGATGCTGTTTACCACACTGCGGCAAAGCCAGGGCAGAAACCGGCCGTAATAAAGCCCGCAGAGGGACAGGCCAAGGATTCCCAGGCCCAGGACGCCAATCCCCGCCCCCAGGAACATAAATCCCTGAAGAGGAACGGTCATATGGGCGATCCCCACGCCGATAAACGCAATTCCCATTAAAATCAGCGCAAAGACACAGGCCGCCAGAGCAATGGTCACTGCCGCCAGCACCCCCAGAAGGGCCGCCAGAATTCCCACAAGACCGCCTCCGATTCCCAGGGCCGCAGTAAGCGCCATGGGCGCTGCCAGGCAGATTAAAATCGCAATACCGGCAATCTGCCACCACTCCCATTTGCGGCCTGCAGGTTTTCCCTGATTTCCCTGGGCAGCAGAACCAGCAGTATTGGTCCAGCCTGTGCCGTAGCCGCTGCTGTAGCCGCCGCCATAATTGCTGCCCTGGCCATTTCCGCTGCTGCTCCTACTAGAGTTTCCATTGGTGCCGCGATACCCGCTGGAGTTTCCATTGGTGCCACGGCTGGCTCCATAGCCGCTTCCATATCCACTGCTGCCATGGCCCCTTCCCGAACCGCTCTGCTGCTGGCTCCAGCCGCCGCCATTTTCCCCTTCGCTGCCATAGACTCCGCCAGTACCAGCCTGACCGCCAGCAGCATTTCCGCCATTCTCCTCCGGCAGATCCATCCGCTTTACAATCTGATAATTAGGATCTCTGAACCGCTCATCCTCATATCCCTGATCAGTGAAGCTTCCGCCTTCCTCCAGCGTCCCATTGATATCACACCGGATCATCGCCGCAATCCGCTCCGGGCTTCCAAAATCCCGGATTACCGCCTCCTCATTCTCCGGGCCTGCCTCCTCTAAGTAGTCCCGGTAGTAGGCCACGGCATCCTCCTTTTCCTCATCTGGAATATCCTGCAGAAGATATTCCAGCTCTCTCATAAATTCCTCTTTTCTCATACCCTGGCCTCCTCGAAAATTCGGGATATCTTCCGTGAATAATTTCCCCATTCGCTGCGGTACAGATTCAGCTGCACTCTGCCGCGCTCGGTGATCTTATAGTAGCGCCGGTTCCTTCCGTCTATGGCCTGATCGTAAACCTCCAGACATTCATCCTTCTGCAGCCTCCGCAGCACCGGATACAGTGTGGACTCGGAAATCTCAATCACAGCCCGCACATCCTGGGTAATTCGATACCCGTAAGTCCCCTCCGCGTCTCTGGACACAATCGCCAGAACCACCGCATCCAAAAGGGCTGCTCCCGTGTTAAAGACCATATCCTCACCTCTTCTTTCCAAAACGCCTTTTGCCCTTAGCATCTTTGCCTTAGAGCAATATTATTTGACTCTCTATATTATATTTTGTATAATATATTTCTTTATCAATACTATATATCATATAATATTATATGTCAAGTCCTTATTCTATTAAATCCACGGCACAAGCAGCGCAAAAACAAAACGCCCAAAAACAAAAAGGCTGATAACCCCCGCAGCAATATCCTGCAGAAGTCATCAGCCATACCTTTGTCATTATGGTAACAGCGGTTTTGGGGTTCAGCCACCTTAATCCTCCAGATACCCTCTATACGCATCCGTGTGCAGCAGCTTATTCACATACGCCACCCGCTCCTTTGCCGGAGGGTCAATGCCGGCCAGCGGATAAGGAATCCGCAGCTCCTCCCACTTATAAATCCCCAGCGTGTGGTAGGGAAGCACCTCGAAGCGGCGCACATTGCCCAGAGAGCGGACAAATTCATCCAGCCGAAGCAGATACTCGTCATAATCACTTCGCTCCGGTACCAGCACATGACGGATCCATACCGGCTTTTCCTGCTCCGCCAGATAGCGGGCCAGGTCCAGAATATTCTCATTAGGCGCGCCGGTGAGAATCTTATGCTGCTCCGCATCCATATGCTTGATATCCAGAAGGAATAGATCCGTCATATCCATCAGCTTCCGAAACTTTCCGAAAAAGGGCTCCTGCCTGGAAAAAGGCTGTCCTGCCGTATCAATGCAGGTGTGCACCCCTTCCTCCTTTGCCCGGGAAAACAATTCCATAAGGAAATCCATCTGCAGCAGAGGCTCGCCTCCGCTGACGGTAATCCCGCCCTTTTTCCCCCAGTAGGTTTTATATTTCATCGCCTGCTCAAAAAGCTCTTCTGCCGTCACCGGCTCGCCTCCGTGACGGTTCCAGGTATCCGGATTATGACAGAACTGGCACCGAAGACGGCAGCCCTGCATAAAAATCACGTACCGCACCCCCGGCCCATCCACAGAGCCAAAGCTTTCTACCGAATGGATAAAACCAACTGCACTCTTCTTCCCTGCTTCCATCTGCCACTCCTTCTCCTTTGCGCAAATCCTACTGCCCTACTATAATACAGCCAGCCCATTTTCGTCAAGTCCAAAGCGCGACTTTTCCTGCCTTCCTTTCCACGCCAGCCGCCAAAGCAGGCTCTTCCATGACTGTATTTCCGCACATAAGCAGAGACTGCACAATTTCTGTACAGTCTCCTCTCTGTTAAAAGCCTGCGTTCTCTAAGGAAACGCTTTAATCAGTGTTTCCTTTAAAAGTCTGCACGCACCAAAAAGCTTACATGCTTAAAACCTTACATTCTCTCATGGGCGCTTCTGGCAATTACATCCAGCTGCTGCTCCCTAGTCAGGTCGATAAACTTCACCGCATAACCGGATACACGGATGGTAAAGTTTGCGTACTCCTCCTTCTCCGGATGCTCCATGGCGTCAATCAGCTTCTCTATGCCGAAGACGTTTACATTTAAGTGGTGAGCACCCTGATCGAAGTAGCCGTCCATGACACGAACCAGGTTTTCCACACGCTCATCATCATTGTGTCCCAGAGCGCCGGGGCTGATGGTCTGGGTATTGGAAATACCATCCAGCGCCCACTCGTAAGGAAGCTTTGCCACGGAATTTAAGGAAGCCAGAAGGCCGTTCTTCTCCGCGCCGTAGCTTGGGTTTGCACCGGGGGATAAAGGCTCGCCGGCCTTTCTTCCGTCAGGCATGGAACCGGTAGCCTTGCCGTAAACCACATTGGAGGTAATGGTCAGGATGGAGGTGGTGGCCTCGGAATCCCGGTAGGTATGATGCTTCTTGATCTTATCTAAGAAGGTCTTTAACAGCCACACACCGATCTCATCGGCGCGGTCATCGTCATTTCCGTATTTGGGGAATTCGCCGGTAGTCTCATAGTCCACCGCAAGGCCCGTCTCATCGCGGATCACCTTTACCTTTGCGTACTTAATTGCGCTTAAGGAGTCGATAACATGGGAGAATCCGGCGATACCGGTAGCAAAGGTTCTCCGCACATCGGTGTCGATCAGGGCCATCTCTGCCGCCTCATAATAGTACTTATCATGCATGTACTGAATCACATTCAGGGTATTCACATACAGTCCTGCCAGCCAGTCCATCATGGCATCGTACTTTTCAATAACCTCGTCATACTCCAGATACTCAGAGGTGATGGGCCGGTATGCCGGGCCTACCTGCTCTCTGGTCTTGCAGTCCACACCGCCGTTGATGGCGTATAAGAGGCACTTGGCCAGATTTGCCCGGGCGCCGAAGAACTGCATCTCCTTACCAGTCTGGGTAGCGGATACACAGCAGCAGATGGAGTAATCATCACCCCATACCGGACGCATCACATCATCGTTCTCATACTGAACGGAACTGGTCTTAATGGAAATGTAAGCTGCATAGGACTTAAAATTCTCCGGCAGCCTGGAGGAGTAAAGCACCGTCATGTTAGGCTCCGGGCTGGGGCCCATGTTCTCCAGGGTGTGCAGGAAACGATAGTCCGTCTTGGTTACCATAGAACGGCCGTCCTGTCCCAGTCCGCCGACTTCCAGGGTCGCCCATACGGGGTCGCCGGAGAACAGCTGGGTATAGGAGGTGATTCTGGCAAACTTCACCATACGGCACTTCATCACAAAGTGGTCGATCAGCTCCTGCGCCTCTGCCTCGGTGAGGGTTCCGGCCTTTAAATCCCGCTGAATATAGATATCCAGGAAGGTGGACACACGGCCTACGCTCATGGCAGCGCCGTTCTGGGTCTTGATGGCAGCCAGGTATCCAAAGTACAGCCACTGCACGGCCTCTCTGGCATCCTTTGCCGGCTGGGAAATATCATAGCCATAGGATGCAGCCATCTGCTTCATCTCGCCCAGTGCCCGGTACTGCATGGAGATCTCCTCCCGCTGGCGGATCACCTCATCAGTCATGGTCCCATTGCCGCAGTTTGCAAAATCTTCCTTCTTCTTTTCCATCAGGAAATCAATTCCGTAAAGGGCCACTCTCCGGTAGTCGCCCACGATGCGGCCGCGGCCGTAGGTATCGGGAAGTCCGGTGATGATCTTGTTGTGACGGGCCTTCTTCATCTCCGGTGTATAGGCATCAAACACACCCTGATTGTGGGTCTTGTGATATTCGGTAAAAATCTTATGAAGCTCCGGATCCGGCTCATAGCCGTGGGTACGGCAGGCCTCCTCAGCCATCTTGATTCCGCCGAAGGGCATAAAGGCGCGCTTTAAGGGCTTGTCGGTCTGCAGGCCCACAACCTTCTCCAGATCCTTGTGCTCCTCGCTGATATATCCAGGTGCATGGGAATTAATCCCGGAAACGATATGGGTATCCATATCCAGCACGCCGCCCTTAGCCCGCTCTTCCTTCTGCAGTCCCTGCAGAATCCCCCAGAGGGTCTCTGTGGCCTTGGTCGGCTCTGCCAGGAAGGAAGCGTCGCCGTCATAAGGCGTGTAATTACTCTGAATGAAATCCCGCGTATTGATCTCTTCCTTCCAGAGCCTTCCCTTAAATCCACCCCATTGTTCCTTTTGTACCATAAAGTATTTCCTCCTATTCAGAAAAAACAATTGTTGCGTTTTGCATGTATACAATATACCAAGTGTTTCTCTTTTCGTCAATGGTATGTTCTGCACTTATTGTGAAACAATTATCAATAATGCGCACATTTGCGCTTAATGAGAATTTTTCTCTCGCCGCGCGCCTGCCGCCCTCTCACAGCCCCTGCCTGTACCGGCAGAAGAGATACACCGCCAAAGTGGCCGCCAGATAAAACCAGGTGGCCGGATTGGAAAACCAGGTAGTAAAAAAGGAGAGCGTCATGTACATGGCAATCTGCGCATAGATCACATACCCCACCGGATTCTTCACCTGGGAAAGCTTCCACACAAGAAAAGCACAGGCCGCCCCCAGCAGGGCGCAAAACAGCGCAACGCCCACAATCCCAAAATCATAATAAGCGTCATAAATCAGCGTCAGGGTGGTCAGCTCCTCCTTATTGACGTAAATCGGAAAATTCACCAGGCTGGGAACCAGGAATTTAAGTCCTGTCAGCGCCCACAGGGGAAAGAGCATCCTAAGACCCATGGCATGGGCGGGAAGCTCCCGCACCAGACAGTCAAAATTGTCATAATTATTGGCAATGTACATATAGGGCTGGGTGATGAAGATGGGCGTGGCCTCGTTCCTCATCTCAAAAATGCCGTTTAAGTAAGCCACATCATGGCTGCGGGCAATGGTCAGCACCACATAAGCGGGAATCATCAGGCACACCAGGATGGCCGCCTGATAAACGCGGATCCGGTGATTTACCGCAATAAAGGTAAAGACCGCCATCCCCACCGCCAGAATCAGCTGGAAACGGGACACACAGAGGATGGGATTGGCCAGGCAGATTGCGGTAAAGACCACTGCCAGCACCCGGCGCAGGCGGCTCCGCTCCTCTCCTGCCATATAGTACAGCACCGCCAGCGACGGCTCCAGCACACAGGATACCGTAAAATAGTGGACACCGCTGATATGGAAATAGGAATAAGCGTGGGGAACTCCCCGAAGAAAGAAGGGCACATACCCCAAAACCACCGCCTCCAAAAGAAAGGCCGCGCTGGAAACTCCGGCCACAATCCCCATGGAATAAAACAGTGGCTTCTTGTACAGGCGCAGGGCACGGCTCCGCTCCTGGGGAAGGATCTCCCTGCTGCCTCTGGCCTGCTTCTTCATCCAGTGGGGCTGTCTGGGCTCGCCAAGCCAGGCCATCACCAGGGCAAAGGCCAGATAAAAGAAAACCACCGCCGCCAGAAAGCAGGCCCAGGTCATCAGGCTCCATGGCTCCTGCAGCCGGCTCAGCTTAAAGCAGGAGATGCCCTGGCCTCCCACAAAAAAGAGGCAGAACAGCCCCCGCAGATGGATCAGATTCCCGAAAGCCCGGTAATCTCTCCAGTACAGCCAGATCCCACCGGCAATTAAAACCAGGCCGGATGGAATAAACCATCCGAGCCTGGCCAAACAAAAGCACAGCACATAGCTGATCAGATAAATAATCATTGATTTACAAACTCTTTCATATAGTTTTCCACCTCAGCAGTGGTGGCAAAGCTCATGGCCTTGTCTGCCACAGCCTGCAGCTCCTGAGTGCTGTACTGGGTCACCATCTTCCTTGCCCGCAGGATTGCGGAAGGACTCATGCTGAATTCATTCAGGCCGAAGGCAAGAAGCAGCGGAATCATCATGGGATCGCTGGCCGCCTCGCCGCACATGCCTACCATGATGCCAGCCTCTCTGGCGCAGGTGATGATGCGCTTAATGCTGCGCAGTACTGCCGGATTGAAGGTGGAGTACAGATAGGAAACCTTATCATTGCCCCGGTCTACGGACATGGTATACTGGGTCAGGTCATTGGTGCCGATGCTGAAGAAATCCACTTCCTTAGCAAAGATATCCGCAATCAGGGATGCGGCAGCGGTCTCCACCATGATGCCCAGCTGGATGTTCTTATTGTAAGCAATGCCCTCACGGTCAAGCTCTGCCATAATCTCATGCACCAGAGCCTTCACCTGGCGGTACTCCTCGATGCAGGTCACCAGGGGAACCATGATCTTGATATTTCCGTAGGCGCTTGCCCGCAGAAGTGCCCGCAGCTGGGGACGGTACACATCATCCTTCCGATCCAGGCAGAAGCGAACAGCGCGGTATCCCAGGAAGGGATTCTCATCCTTCTCTAAGCCCATATAAGGGATCTCCTTGTCACCGCCGATATCCAGGGTACGGATGATCACCGGCTTTCCGTCCAGAGCCACTGCTACCTTCCGGTAAGCCTCAAACTGCTCCTCCTCGGTAGGCATGGCATCCCGGTCCATAAACAGGAACTCGGTACGGAACAGGCCTACGCCCTCGCCGTCGTACTGCAGCACCTTGTCCACATCCTCCGGCTTTCCGATATTGCCAACCAGCTCCACCTGAACGCCGTCCTTGGTAATGGAGGGCTTTCCGATGTACTGCTCCAGATCCTTCTTTTCCTTTAAAAATGCCTCTCTCTTAGTCTGGTACTCGGAAAGAACAGCCTCCTCGGGATCTACGATCACCACGCCGTCGGTGCCGTCCAGTACCACCATATCGCCGTCCTTTACCTGCTCCAGAATTCCGCCCAGAGCTACTACTGCCGGAATCTCCAGGGCTCTGGCCAGGATGGCGCTGTGGGAGGTACGTCCTCCAAGCTCCGTCACGATACCCGTAACATTGTCCGGATTGATTCCTGCAGTCATGGAAGGAGTCAGATCCTTAGCCACAATCACGCTTCCCGCAGGAAGAGCAGCAATATCCACAGAGGCGACGCCTAAAAGCACCTTCTGCATGCGGGTCTTGATATCGCGCATGTCCGTCGCTCTCTGCTGCATCAGCTCATCGCCCATGGAAGCAAACATATCTGCATACATGGTGCATACGCTCTCAATGGCATACTCTGCGTTGATGCCTTCATTCTGAATATTCGTCTCAATCTCGCCTACCAGCATGGGGTCAGAGAGCAGCATAATGTGGCCCTTTAAAATCTCGGCCTCCTTCTCTCCGACACGCTTTCCCAGATCCTCAGCCAAAGCCTCGGTCTGCTGCATGCTGACTTCCAGCGCCCCCTTAAAACGCTGAATCTCAGCTGCGGGGTCAGTGACCGTCTCCCTCTTAATCACCAGCTCCTTTTCCTCCACAATTACCGCCCGGCCAATTCCAATTCCGGCCGAAGCTCCTGTACCCTTGTACATAAAATACTACCTCCTCATTATTGATTCTATTTCTCGGGATTACCCGGAAATTCCTTTACTCACCCAGCCCCTCATTGACCAGCTTAATCATCGCCGCCAGGGCTTCCTTTTCATCTTCACCCTCACAGATAAATTCCAGCTCATTTCCGCTCTTGATGCATGCGCCAAGGACGCTGAGCACACTTTTTGCGTTGGCTGTCGTGCTCTGGAAGCGGAAGTTAATGGATGATTTATATTTAATCGCCTCCTTGCACAGAAGACCTGCCGGGCGCAGATGCAGCCCGCTTGGATTTTTGATAACTACCTTTTCACTAACCATGCTTATCCCTCCGTTACGGGGCAGCAGCTTCACTGCTGCCCTCTGTTTGTTCTGTACTGCTTTCCTCTACCTGCGGCATACTCTCATCGGATGAAGCGCTTTCGGCATCGCTGCTCTCCTCTGTCATGGCTGCGCCAGGCCCCAGCTCTCTCGAGCTGACCAGCACATGGAAATCCGAATAGCTGACTGCCTCTACACCATCCTCCAGTCCGCCGAAGGTAAGCACACCTGCGTAGGAGCCGATTCCCATCTGGGATACATCCATCTCCATAATCAAATCTGCCGCATCCAGACCCTCCAGCTCCTCACTGAGACCCTCCAGAACCACCGCAATGGTATCCTGGTCATAGGTGTAATGATAATCATCCAGGCTTCCCTCCCGAATGATCCGGTCGGTGGAAACCTCCAGTGTCCGGCGCTCTGTCTGCTGCACCTTTAAGGTTATGGTAACCTGGCTGTCCCAGGGTATGCTCATGGTCTGCTTATCCGGAAGATACTCCTCCACATCCACGGTATAAATCTGATCGCCCGAAGCCCCGTCCAGACTTAAGACCTGTCCGGGAATGGTGATCACATCCACCTGCGCGATGGCCTCGTGGGGCCCCATGATCTGCATGCTGTCCGCAGAAGCCTCCAGACCAGTGTAACGATATCCCTCTGCGGGGGTGCCGCTCACCTGGAAATCCAGACGCACAGTCTTCTTTTCTACAAAGGTGAGGGTATAGGCAATCTCCGAAACATTGATCTCCACCTGATCGCCAAGGTTCATTTCATTGTTATTGGCATCATAGAAGATCGGTACGGCCACGCCGCTTGTCTCTGCACTCAGGCCCTCGATATCCACCTCAATGCCTACGGAGCTGATCCGACCGATCACCGACTCCGGCGCCTCCACCGTAACCATGGAGGGAGACATGGTAATGGAATCCAATTCATAGCCAGGCGCTGCTGTACCCACCTCATGGGCCGCCAGATCAAAGTCCTTCTTCTGAATCTCCTCCGTCTCCACCCGAAGAACCGATGGCCTGGAGGTTACGGAGATCAGCCGGCTTTCTTTATTGTTCAGCACCTCCACATAAACCGGAACCGTGCCCGTAGCGGGATAATAATCCGCCAAATCAATATAAGCCCGGAAGTCTGCCTTGGTGATGCTGTTTAAATCCTGGGTCTTCGCCGTGTAGGCCACGGTAACGCTTGACCGGCTTCCTTCGATCTTGTAAGACAGGCCGGCGCCGGTTAACACATCCCCGTTCAGGACCTCCAGGGGGACATTCACCGTCCCTGCCACATCTGGATTAGATACGTTGACCACAATCAGCCATACCAGGAAGGCAATCACCACAGAAAGTATTTTAAGGCCCAGATTATGAGTGATTTTTTCTTTCATTCTTCAGCCTTCCCTTCCATAATTTAAACTTGCCGCCGGAAACCGTCTCCTCAGCCTTCTTTCTGGAGAGAACACCCCGAAGAGCCTCCCCGTCGCTGATTCGCGTAAGCCTTCCGCCCTCCGCCACGGTAACCCGGCCGGTCTCCTCAGAAACCACGATGGTCAGGCTGTCAGTGGCCTCGGAAATTCCCACCGCTGCCCGGTGGCGAGTGCCCAGCTCCTTGCTGATGCTCATGTTATCCGACAAGGGAAGATAGCAGGTGGCAGCAGTCACCCGGTTTCCGCGGATCACCACCGCTCCGTCATGAAGCGGCGTATTATGTTCGAATATATTAATTAACAGCTGGCTGGACACCAGTCCGTTGATCTCAATGCCAGTGCGCTCGATCTCCTTAAGGGAGTCATTCTGCTCAATGACCATCAGCGCTCCGGTCTTCACCTTAGCCATCTCAAAGGTTGCCCGCACGATTTCATTCACCGTCCGCTCAGAAAAACCGGTGTTCTCTTTCCCGTCATCAAAGGAAAGGATATTGGTGATGATCTTCTGGCTTCCCAGCTGCTCTAAAGCCTTCCGAAGCTCCGGCTGAAAGATAACCAGCAGAGCGGTGGCAGCTATGGTCGCCGTCTTCTCCAGAATCCACAATATGGTGCGCAGCTCGAAAATCGCTGCAAAAAGCGTAAACGCCAAAATGACAGCCAGGCCCTTCAGCAATGTCCAGGCACGGGTATTCATGATCCACAGAAGAACCTCGTAAATCACGATGGTGATAATGATAATCTCCACCAGATTTGAAAGGCTGATCCGCGGCAGAAACCATATCCAGGAACCAAGTCGATCCATCAGCTCCGCCATGGCGCCATCTCCTCCTTCCTAAGCCTGCATGCGCCGCCGGCAAACTCTTCCGTGACGCACTGTCAGGAATCTTCCCTTCGATTAATCCTCTGCACCTTCACATCCGGCGCAGATACTGCAATCTTCGGCACAGCCTTCACATAGTAATAGTAATCGTCATCCTCAAACTGCAGATATTCTGTCCTGCTGTAATCCACGGCAAAGGCAAAAAACTGATAAATAAAGGCCAGAATCACGGAAAACAGCATCTCCAGGGCCAGGCTGACAATGGATAAATTCATGCCCGCACCGGAGTTTCCAATAAAAATCACCGCCAGCAGCACCACCGTACCGGCTCCGGTAGCGATGGTCCAGGCGTAATCAATAGCCAGGTTCCGCAGCAGAAATACCACCAGCAGAGCCAAAGCAAACGCCAGCGCCATCAGAATCATGGTGCTGTTGGTAAAAAGGCTGTTTAAAATCTGCGTATATTTCTGTACAATGTCCACCGTATTAGAGCCCGCCAGCACACCGGCATTCTGATTGGCATACACAATCAGATGGTAGATAAACACCCCCACAGTCATGGGAATAATGGCGGAAAGCCCCCAGGACAAGCCCAGCACCAGGGGAACCACATAGGGAACCCGCAGGAAAAACAGCACGGGAGTGAGTACCATAAGATAGGAATTTCCCGGCTGGAAGCCTCCATACAAGATGGCTACAATCAGCACCAGGATACCGGAGGTAACAGCCAGCTCCAGACTCAGCCCGTACAAATGCAGAAGCATCACCGCCGCCGAAAGGAAGGTAAGAACCCCCAACGGCAGAAAGGCGCATACCAGGCTTAAAGCGATCACCGCCAGTGGGTGATTTAACCTGGTCATATATCCAAGATTTGTATTCAACAGCAAAAACACCGTAAGGGACAGCGCGAATTTCAACAGCGGCTGTATCCACATGCTGTGTCTCCCATAGAAGGCCCGCAGCCGTTCCTTAAATACCAGAAGCCCCATCATGTTGTGCGTCCTCCTTTGCAATTTCCCTTGCTTTGTTCTGGTACTCGTACCGCTTTTCCAGGCGCTTAAGCTTCGCCAGATAGACCCGCATGCCGCCTCTGGCATACTCATACCGCCTACGGCCCACCCAGGCCGCCACAAGAAGATAAAGGATCAGCCCGGCCACATAAAAAAGGCCAAAGCGGCGCACCAGGGAAAAGATCAGGTCCGTGCCCAGCTCATCCAGCAGAGACTCCGCATGGTACAGCGCCCACAAAACCACCCCTAAAAGACAGCAGACAGTATATCCAAAGAAGGCGCCGAACAGATGCCAGCTGATATAATCCCGCTTAAAAAAACGGTTCTGGGGAAAAATCTGCTTCCCTTCCTTCTTTTCAAACATGGCGATCCCTGTCATAAGCCTGATTTTCTCTTCATTCAGCATAGTCAAGCTCCTTTCAGCAGCCATACTATTTCCAAAACATATCAATTAAGTATATCATATTCTTCTGCAGTTTGCGAGGGGTCTGGAAAAAATTTATGAAATTTGTTAGAAATCTGAAAATCATAGAAACGAGCCGAAAATTTTGCCTGATCCTAAAGGGAGCGGCCGGAAATTCCCGGCCGCCCGCCTGTGCGCATCATCTTATGGCATTGCTGATCATCCTTCATCAGCAGATCTTATTCGTACCGCAGCGCGTCGATGGGGTCTGCCCCTGCCGCCTTTGAGGCGGGGTAAAGGCCGAAAAAGATTCCTACCATGGCGGAAAATCCCACCGCCAGGATAATCACCGAGGGCTTTACCACCACAGATACCTGGAGAGCCATGGCTCCCAGGCTCACCAGGCCAGTGCCGATGAGGATTCCCAGGATGCCGCCCATGGCCGACAAGATGGCAGATTCCGTGAGAAACTGCAGCATCACATCCCTGGTCTTTGCCCCTAGGGCCTTGCGGATGCCGATCTCTCTGGTCCGCTCCGTTACCGACACCAGCATGATGTTCATGATGCCGATGCCGCCTACTACCAGGGAAATCGCAGCGATACCGCCAACGGCCACAGAAAGGCCGCCCATTACCTGATCTACTGCGTCCATCTCCTCCTGGGCCGTGTAGGTGTAGATCTGGTCTTCCGTCCTGTTCTTCATCCGGGCCACATAGCTGGTCAGGCGGCTGTAAAAGTCCGCGATATCTACATCTGCCGCCGCGTAAATATGGAGCATGGAAAAATAATCATTGGGCCAGGTCAGCAGGGTGTAGGGAATAAAGGCCGAACCGCTGTCGCCGGTATTGCCCATCATCAGCTTCTGGAAGGGACTCATCTCCTTCCGGTAAATTCCTACCACCGTAAAGTCCAGCACCTCGCCGTATATGGTGGTGCGGAATGTCTTTCCTACCGCGTTCTCCGTGCCAAAAAGCTTCATGGCGCTGTCCACATCCATGACGGCATTCGTTCGCCGGCCCAGAATATCGCCTTCATTGAGGTAGCGGCCGTACACCATGGTCACCGGCTGCACCTGCTGGTAATTCCAGTCAATGCCGCTGTAATCAAAGGCCACCGTTTTCCTGCCGAAAACCGCATCCCCGCTGGTGCCGGCACTGCTGTCAATGTAAGCGATCTCCTCCTGAAAGACCTCGCGGACCTGCTCCATCTCATCCAGAGTAAACAGATCGCTCTGACGATAATCATCCACCATCCACTGCATCACCTGCACATAGCCCTGGGTCACGCCCACATCCTTATAAAGGTCGGCGAAAAGATTGCGCATGGTGTCGCCGATGGATACGATGGAAATCACGGAGCCGATGCCGATCACGATGCCCAGCATGGTGAGAATCGACCGCATTTTGTTGGCGCGGATAGCCGAAAAGGCCATGGTCATATTTTCTAAGAGCATGTTTCCGTCCCTCCCTTTCGTTCACCGCCGGTAATCTGCCGGTTCAACTCATCGCTGATAATCTGGCCATCCCGAAAGCGGATGATCCGCTCCGTAAAGGCGGCAATATCCTCCTCGTGAGTAACCACCACCACTGTGGCCCCCTCTTCATGAAGGCGGGAAAACAGCTCCATGATTTCGATGGAGGAGGCTGTATCCAGATTTCCTGTAGGCTCGTCAGCCAGAATTAAGGGCGGCTCATTGGACAGGGCCCGGGCGATAGCCACCCGCTGGCGCTGGCCGCCGGAAAGCTCATTTGGCATATGCTCTGCCCTGGCGCCTAAGCCTACCCGCTCTAAAAGGGCCATGGCCCTCTCCCGCCGCTCCTTTTTGGAAAGCCGGTGGGCGTAGGTCATGGGAAGCTCCACATTCCGCAGAGCCGAGGTCCTGGGAATCAGATTGAAGGACTGGAAGACGAAGCCAATCTTCCGGTTTCGCACCTCGGACAGCTGATTTGGAGAAAGGCTGGCCGTGTCGATGCCGTCCAGATAATAATGGCCCATGGTGGGCCGGTCAAGGCAGCCTAAGATATTCATCAATGTAGATTTTCCTGAGCCGGACTGGCCCATGATGGCCACAAATTCTCCCCGCCGGATGGTCAGATTGATTTTCTTTAAGCCCAGCACCTTGATGGCGCCGGTATCGTAAATTTTAACCAGATTTTCCAGACGGATCAGCTCCTCATTGAGATTCTCCGTCACATAGGGCGGCGGTGTCTTCTTTCTGGAAAAGAGCCGCCCCGGATTCCACTTTTTCATGGCATTCCTTCCTCTCTCCCCTAAGCCTGGGGCGGCATTTCCGTCACGGCCATGCCGTCGGAAAGGGATGGATTTGCTGCGGAAAGGATATGGTCGCCTTCCTTAAGGCTTCCTTCCTCCTTGGGCAGAATCTCCACATTTACATCTCCCTCCACGCCGGTATCCACCGGAACCTGGATAATCTTTCCTGCTTCCACCTTCTGTATGTACAGGCTTCCGTCCTCCTTCTGCAGCAGAGCGGCCGCCGGGGCGATCAGGGCGTCCTGAGCCTCCTCTAAGATAATCTCTGCCTTTGCCGTGATTCCTGCAATCAGTCCGCTTTCCGGATCGTCAATGGAAATCAGGGTAGGGATTACCCGCTCGGTAGAGCCATTTCCCTTCTCCTCACCGGTAGGGGATATGGAGGTCACCAGGCCCTCTACCACACGCCCGTCCAAAATATCGGCAGTGATGGACGCCGTCTGCCCCACCTCTACCTTGCCGATGGAATACTCGCTGATCTTGATCTCCAGCTCCAGCTGATCCAGATTTTCAATGATAAACATGGGCTCATCATCCTCGGGCTTATCGGCAAACTGGCCTACCTTGGTATTTACCCGCACTACCGTTCCGGAAATGGGGCTCTTTACCTGGGCGTTTTCCAGATCCTTCTGCTTCTTCTCCAGCTCATAGGCGGCGCTCTGGACACGAAGATCATAGGCCGGGCCAGCTACTGCCTTTCCATTCTCCACGGTGTAGGAATTGACCTGGCGCAGGGCATCGGCATAGGCATTCTGTGCATTTTCCAGATTGACGGGCGGCTCGCTTCCAGCCTGAACCATGGCCGCCGTCCGATCCAGCGCCGCCTTTGCCGCCTGGCAGTCCTGCAGAGCCTTGGCATAGCCGCTTTCTGCATCCTTCTGGCTCTGGTCTCTCTCTGCTGCGGCAAGATCGTAGGAATTGCGGGCAATCTCTACCTCCCGCTGCAAATCCTCGCTGTCAATCACTGCAAGCAGCTGATCCTTTTCTACCTTGTCGCCCTCCTTCACCAGAAGCTCTGTTACCTCAGCGTGAAGATTGGATACCACATCCACACTGTCTGTACCGGATACCGGGCCGCTTACAGACAGGCGGTTCTGGACGGAGCCCCGCTCCAGGGCCTGGGTGGAAACCAGAGGCGCCATCTCTCCTCCTCCGCCGAAAATTCCCCTGACCACCAGGAAAGCTGCTATAACAGCCACGCCTGTAACGATCTTCCGCCTGCGGCTCCAGGGCTTTTTCTCTTTTTTCTTCTTTTTCTTTCCATGCTTTCCGCCTGGCTCCGGCGCCATCAGGCGGGCTAACTCCTGGTCAAACTCCGCATCCTTCTGTGCTTCTATGGAAACGCCGCGGCTTTCTTCCGAATTTTGCTGTTGATTCTGCTGCTGATTCTGTTCCTGCTTTTTCATCGCTTACTTCCTCCTTTGTCCCGTAAAACGAGGAGCCGGAGGAATTTGCTACAAAAATTTCCGAATTTTTATCAAAATCTTCCCTGCCAGAATTATTTTTTGCACTTCTCGGCAAAGAAACGGCAGTCGCTGGCAAAATGCTGCGGGTCCGACTCCTCCAGAAGGCCGATGATCTGCTTCTTCTCCCCGCGGATATGCTTCATCAGGCTGTCATAGACGATGAGGCCCTCGCCGGGGCGGGTGCAGGACTGGACGCCCTCCTCCGTAAATACGCAGTCCTTCAGGTGGAGAACGGAAATCCGGTCGCCGTACAGGGAAAAGGCCTTATCAATGATGGCATTCTGCTTGTCCGGCTCCGTGGTCCAGGGAGCGATCAGATTAGCCGCATCCAGGATTACCTCAAAGGAGGGGGAGGCAATATCATCCAGAAACTCCTTCATCTTCTCGGGGCTTGAGAGGGTGTGGTCAAAGACGCCTTCCACCCCTACGGTAACCCCCAGGGCCTCTGCCGCCTCGGCAATCCGAGTGAAGCTGTCTAAAAGCAGGCGGTAGCATTCCCTCGATTCGGTCTTTGGGGTCACAGACATATCCAGGCTGTAGCGGCCGGTTTCCGTCCCCACCATGTCCGCGTCCATGCGCTTGGCATAGCGGAGGCGCTCGATAAAGCGGTTTACCTCCGCCATCCGCAGAGTTTCATCGGGAATCACCGGGTTGATGTAGCAGCCCAGCACGGCCACATGAAGCTGATTTTCCCTTAATTTCTCCCCAATGTAACGACCCAGACCGGCAGAATAATTGCCGTAGGAAAAATCGTAATCGGAGATGGATTTTTCCAGAGCCAGCTGAATATGCCGGATCCCGCCCTGACGAAAGCGCTTAAACACCTCCTCCATAGGTGCCGGCTGGCAGAAATCATGTGCACGCATTCCAAACTGTATCATATGCTTTTTCCTCCATATTATTGCATTTTTTGCTTTTTTATGATTAAATTAGGAAAACGCTGACTGAATCAGCGTTTTCTTAGCAGCCGTCCCGCAGGGCGGCCGGCCAAAACAGGAGGTTTTTCCATGAATTATTATCCAAATTCCCCTCTTCTTTACGAGAAGGGCTTTTCCATTATCATTAATGATGACTCTCTTTCCTTTGACTCCTCCATCTGTTATTACTTTGATTACGACCAGCGGAGCCATTCGGTAAACATGGATTTCCCTCATTTTCACAGCTTTTATGAGATGATGATTTTATTAAGCCCCAAGGCTTATCATTTTGTCAACGGCACCCGCTATGACCTGGCCGCCAACGATATCGTCCTTCTGGCCCCATCGGTGCTGCACCAGTCCGAGTATCTTCCAGGAGCCCCCAGTGACCGGATCATCATCGGCTTTCTTTTCCCGGAAAAAATGTGGGCCTTTCCCGGCGGCTACCGGGAGATTCTGTCAATCTTTGGCAGCAGCTGCCCTGTGTTCCGTTTTCACCGGGAGGAACAGAACCTGTTATTCGCCAGCCTCAACGAGATCGCCGACATCAGCCAGCGGGTGTCCAACCCTTCCGTGCGGAATCTGATGATCCACAATAAATTCGTGGAATTTCTCTTTACCCTCTATTCCCTGAGGGAAAAGAACCACTATGCGCCCAGTATGGAAGGGGGAATGAAGGAGAAGATCTACTCCATCACCAGCTACATCCACCAGCATTACAGTGAGGATATCTCCCTGACCAGCCTGGCGGAGGCCTTTTACATCAGCCCCTACTACCTCTCCCATCAGTTTAAGGAGGTAACCGGCTACACAGTGGTTCAGTATATCCAGCAGACCCGGATCAAGAATGCCCAGTACCTGCTGTTAAATTCCAACGAAAAGATCACCCGCATCGCGGAGGCCACCGGCTTCTCCAGCTTTTCCCAGTTCAACCGGGTATTCCGGAAGCTCTGTCAGGCCTCCCCCTCCGACTACAAGGCGGAGGCCCGGAAAAGCAGCACCGATGTGACCCTCACTTCTATCAATCAATAATCTAGGGAAGCGCTGATTAAACAAACGTTTCTCTAATGGAAAAATCGAAAACTGCCGGAAAGAATCTGCAGGCAATCAGAAAGAGTCCGCAGGCTGCCAGAAGGCTGCCCCGATAATCCCGGCGTCATTGCCAAGCTCTGCCGCCGCGATCTGGGCGTTGCGGCTGGAATCCCGGGAGTAGAGCATGGGGCTCACCAGCTGCCGGAGGGGCGAAAGGAGAGCCTCCCCGGCGCCGCTTAAGCCGCCGCCGATTACCACCCGCTCCGGCTGGAGAATATTAATCAGGTTGGCCGTGCCCTCGGCCAGGTAAGACATATACTGATCAAAGACCCTTTTGGCCGTCTCATCTCCTGCCGCCACGCAGTCCATCACTACTTTTCCATTGATCTTTTCCAGATTTCCTCCGGCGTGGGCCAGAAGAAGGGAATCGGGATTTTCTGCAGCCGCCTCCCTGGCCTGCTCCGTCAATGCAGAGGCTGACGCATAAGCCTCTAAGCAGCCCCGGCGGCCGCAGGTGCAGGGCTTCCCCCCCTGGCGGATCACCATATGGCCGATCTCTCCCGCCGCATAGTTATAACCTTCAATGCAGGAGCCATTGATAATCATGGCCCCGCCTACCCCGGTGCCCAGGGTAATCATCAGCATGGAGCGGCAGCCTTTCCCTGCTCCGGCCTGATACTCGCCCCAGGCCGCGGCCTTGGCGTCATTGGCCGCATGGAGGGGGAAGGGAAGCTTTTCCTGAAGCAGGGCTTTCAGTGGCACATTGACGAAGCCAAAGTTATTGGCATACTCCACGATGCCGTCAACAGGATTAACCGTACCGGGAATGCCGATTCCGGCGGCCTCCACCTCCTCTGCGGAAATCCCGGCGCGGTCAAGCTCCCGCATCACCAGTTCAGCGATAGCTTCCGTCAGGCTTTCCGCACTGCGTGGAAGGTTTGTGGGTTCCGATGCCTTGTGGAGAATCCTTTTCTTTTCATCAACAATTCCCAGCGCAATATTCGTTCCTCCCAGATCGATTCCGATACGATACATCCTGTTTTCCTCCTAGTTTTTCTGTACCTGCAAGTTTTACTGCTTTTTTCGTGCTTATCTGCCGCAGATTTGCAGCCCCTTTTCCGGGGACTTTTTCACCAGTCCGGACAGCTTTTACTCGATGGTCAGGCGTATAGTCTTTTCCACCGGTGTATACGCATTTAAGTAAACCGTATAGCCCTCGGTATTTACCTCTTCTCCGGAATAATGGCCCTGGAATTCGTGTTCTCCAAAGCCCGGCCCAAGGCAGAGCTTTGTCTGGCCGTCACGGATTTTCAGCTGGCCTTCCCGCAGGATCATTCCCTCACCGGCGGCCGCCTTCATCCAGAAATGATCATTTTCCAGAACGGAACCGGCGGGGATGCAGGCCTCCACCCGAAGGGGAAGCCGGTCAAGACCTTCCGTCTTTACCGTAAGCTCCAGCCCATCCTCCAGTTCCCGCACGGTGAAGGTAAGGTCCAGGCTGGTATTAATCAGCTTCTCCCGGCTGCCATGATCCATGGCCCACCAGTCATTGGTCTTTGGCGGCTGTTCAAAGGGCAGATAGTACCAGCCATTAGCCTTTCCCGTCATCATGCAGCCATCCTCCGTCTCCTGAATCTGGGCGGGAATGAAGTTGCGGATATCACAGTAGCTTTCCCCGATCTTAAAGTACACCCGTGTCTCCCCGGTCTGGAAAAAGAGGAAGGCGCTCTTTCCCTGGATGGCCGTGTAGGCGTAGCGCTCCTTCTTTACCCTGAGCACACCGGAATGGCGGAAAAACTTCCGGTAGGTATCTAAGAACCCGTAATGGGTAAAGACATGGTTTTCCATCTCCTCATGAGCCATCACGATATGAAGGCAGTCCGGAGCCAGGTCTCCCCGGTCCATATTGTCCTTAATGATCTTGTGGGCAGCTCCGTCAAAAACCGGATTTTCCTCATGGCTGCACAGGTAAAGGTACTGGTAAAAATATTTGTCCGGGTATTCCTTCTTCCCCTTATCCTGTCTGGTGGAATTCTGGGTAAAGATGGTATCGTCCGGGTCAATGTAGGTGAGCATCATGGACAGATTCCGCCGGACATAGCCTAAGAAGGAATCGTCGCCGGTGACCTGGTACATGGCCATCATGGCATTGTTCACTACTGCATTGTAATTTCCCGTAGAGCGCTCAGCGTACTCTCCGTACTCATCCCCGTCAATGCCCTCTGCCAGATACTGTCCGGCCCTGGCCTTTAAGCGGGCGGCAAATTTCTCCTCACCGCCAAAGAGCGCAGCTCCCTGAAGGAGGGCGGCGGCAATGCCCCAGCGGTGATTCGGTGTGTGGAAGCCGCCTGCGCAGATGGCCTCAAGGGCCCGGTGCATGATAGCCAGGTATTTCTCCTCTAAGCGGCGGATGCGCTCATCCTCCTGATCCCCCCGCTTTGCCAGCAGGCGGTAAGCGGCGTAAAGACGCTTAAAGCAGAAGGAGGTATCCGGGGCCGAGCAGAAATTGCAGGAGGGATAATCAAAGCTTCCATCCAGCCGCTGGGTGCGCCGCACAAAATCCAGCGCCAGATCCATGGCTTCAAAAAGCCTTTCCTGGTGATAGTACCGGCTCTCCGGGTTTAAATACACAGCCACAGCTGCGGTCAGGGCGTATATGGTGGGCTTGGCCTCCCAGATATCACCCTTGATTCCGCCGTACTGCAGGCTTTTTTCATCCTTTTCCTGACTGGCTAAAAATGCGTCCGTCCGGCTTTCTGCGCCGCGGATTAAATGCTGCATATATCGTTTCATAATGGATGTCCATTCCTTCCTATCTCAGCAAATTTCCATTTTTTCATTTCAATCACTCAGCAAATTTCCGGCATTCCATGAAAAAGAGCATGGCCATGGCCTGTCCGTAAGGCATGGGCTTTAAGGCAATCTGCTTGTAGAAATCCTTGCTCTCCCGTCCCATGGGAGTGCCATAGGAAACCTGATGCACCACGCCCTCCTCATCGGTGGCCTCCATGATGGCATCGATGGCCTTCAGGGCATTGTCCGCCCAGGCCTTCTCGCCAAAGCCCATGTGGACGCCTTTTAAGATGCCGTAGGCAAAGCCACAGGTGGCGCTGGCTTCCAGATAGGAATCGGGATCATCCACCAGGGTATGCCACATGCCGTTGTCCTCCTGAAGTCTAACAAGCGTCTCCACCTGACGGCGCCACGCCCCGATCAGGAATTTCTTTACCCCTGCCGAGCAGGAAACCATGGCCAGAAACTCGGGGATCGCTGCCGTCACCCAGCAGTTGCCCCGGCCCCAGAAGGCCCCGGCGAAATTGTGGTCGCCCTTAAAGGTCCAGCCGTGGTACCACAGCCCGGTCTTTCTGTCCGCCAGATACTTGACATGAAGGAGGAACTGGTATTCCGCCTCGTCGATGTATTTCTGCTCGCCCAGAATCCGGCCCATATTGGCCAGGAAAAGCACCGTCATAAACAGAGTATCGTCCCAGAGCTCTCCCTCATTGATGGAATCGGAGGTGATGTGCTGCAGGCCGCCCTCTTTTGTTCTGGGGAAATCCTTGTAGATCCACTCTGCCCACTCCCGGCAGATGGCCATGTAGGTGTCATTTTTCAGCTCCTCCGCCACGTAGGACATGGCAAGAAGAGGGGTTACGGTGTTTACATTTTTGGCAGGCAGGCCTACCTTCAGCTGGCGCTCATAATAGGAAATCAGGATATCCATGTAGCGTTTCTCGCCCGTCTCCCGGTAAAGCTTCCACACGCCGAAAAGGCCTACGCCCTGGGTCCACTCCCAGAACTGATACCGGCGGATGTCATCATTGGCCAGGCTCCTGGTCTTCATGCCGTCCAGAAACTGGGAATCCTCCTCATATAATACTTTTTCAAAGCTGTCCAGATATTTCTTCATCTGCATATCGATTTCTGCTGCTGTGTGCTGCATTTCATGCTCTCCTTTCGCGGGCCTTTATATGGTGTCTGAACTGTCCTGTACGTGCAGGAAGGTCTTTTCTTCTTGATAATAAGGAAGGAATTCCTCCGAGCAGGATACCTGCAGGCGGTTAAGATGAATCCCCTTTACGTAATCGGCGTAAATGCCGGAAATCCTGCTCTTAATCAGCCCGTCGTCCGTCACATCAGGGCAGGGCCGCCGGTCATATCCTTCAATCTCCCATTTTGACCTTCTCTTAAGCTCCACCGACACATTCTCAAAGGCAATATTTTCAATCCAGTTGTCCGGGCTTCCAAAAAGAAGGATGCCGTTCTCTCCCCGGCAGTGAATGTCGCGGAAGGTCACATTCCGGATCTTTCCGGCCTTCACCCCAGGCTTGCGGTCGGCGGCCGTCAGGCTGATGGCCTCGGCCCGTCCCCACCACTGGTAGGAAAACCGCCGGGTCTCGATGGTAATATTGGAAAACATCACATTCTCCACATTGCCCTTGTCCCGGATCTGAAGGGAAATGCCCCGGTTGCTATTGGAAATGCTGCAGTTGGTGACGCATACATTCCGGAAATCATCCTCTCCCTCGGTGCCGAACTTGATGCCTGCACTGGTGGAAACCAGGGTGCAGTTGGAAATCAGCACATTCTCCGTAGGGCCGTACTGCATATGGTCAGCGGTATTTTTTAACACAATGGCATCATCGCCGCACTCCACATGGCAGTTGGTGATGCGCACATTCCGGCAGTGATCCGGGTCGATGCCGTCGCAGTTTGCCATGCGCAGGTTGTTTAATATGCGGATGCCGTCTATCAGCACATCCTCGCAGCCCACCATATGAAGGGTCCAGAAGGCGCTTCCCTGGATACGGATATCCCGGATGGTCAGGTGGCGCACCGCCTCAAGGAAGAGCACCGGCACCCGGGGATAAAAGCTCCCCTCGATATGGTATTTCGTATCTGTTCCATAAAATATGCTCTCATTGCCATCAATGACGCCGAAGCCGGTAATGGCAGCGTTTTCCACGTCAAAGGCGTGGATAAAGACCAGATAGGGCCGTCCTGCGTATTCGCAGTTTACGTAGGAGGGCACCCCGCCCTCTCTTTCCAGGCTTTCCGGAAGCTCTCTTAAGGAATAGTAATCCTTCAGATCACTGCTGGCCTTCCACACCGCGCCCATCTCCAGATGCACCTCCACATTGGAGCGGAGGGCTACATGACCGGAAGAATATACCCGGCCGCCCGGGAATAAAACGCGGCCGCCGCCTGCCTGGCTGCAGGCATCAATGGCCCGCTGTATGGCCGGTCCGTCATTGGCAGCGCCGTCTCCCACAGCGCCGTAATCCAGAATATTATACATTTGCTTCTCCTTTAAAATTATAAATTATCTGTTTTTCTTTCGCAAGAACCAGGTCTTTTTTCGTCTCCTTTTCCTGGAGGATCCCATTAACCAGAAATCCCCTTTCCCGGCTGGCATATATGGCACCGTACTGACAGTCCTCCAGATGAATGCCCTCTTCTCTCGACCAGGAAATCTCCATCTCCTTCATGGCCCTGCAGAATGCCCCAAAGCTTCCAAACTCTGCTCTGGAACCGCATTTTACCATCACTCCATGGGAAAGGCCCTGGCTCACCAGCTCCTTGCCGGTATTGGCTCCCTGGCCGGTAAGCTGGTAGTGATTGGAAAACCAGCAACCAAGATAGCCGTCGCCGGACCGGGCAAAAAACCACTGTCCGTCGATCTGATACTCCTCATACTCATAAAGAGGCGCGTAAGCGTGAATCCAGTGAACCAGCTCTTGGGGATCCGTGTCAAACAGCATTACCGTCACATTTTTGTACCGCCACATCCAGGGGATCGTGCCGTTTCCCGCCCAGTAGCTGGGCCGGTTCTCCCCACTGAACAGCCGCTCGCCCGGGTGATTCACGTAGAAAACCGCAGGCTTTTCCTTTCCGATGACCACATTCATCAGATGCTGCTGATGGCCGTGGCAAAATGGCTTAAAGGCCTGAAGGCCTGCCGTCAGATACTGGCTGGTGCGGTATACGTCGATGGATACCTGGCCCATGCCCTGGCAGTAGGACAGAGATGCCCCCTCCCCTTCTTCCAGCCTGCAGACTGCCCCGTAGTCCTCCGGCTCATAATCGCTGACCGCGTAAAGGCAGGAGGCATTGCCAAAGAAGGTTACATACCCTTCGCCGCTGGAAATCCAGCTGATGAAATTCGGTTCCGTCTGGATGCGGGTCTTGATGTTCTCCTCGTAGGTCCTGCCGTAGGTGGTATTCATCACCCCCTGGAAAGAATTCCAGGCAATCAGCTTCATGGTCTCATCCAATGCCCGCCGCGCCATGTCTTTTATGGAATCATCCGGTGCAGCAAGATACAGGGTGAAGAAGCCAATCAGGTCAATGGGAATGTAGGTGGCAGAGTTCCACTCGGCAAAACCGTAAGCAAAAAAGGCGTCAAACCACTGCTCCACCCGCGTTTTTCCTATGGCATACTGCTCTCTTCCGCTGCACCCGCTGGCCGAAAACGCTTCATCCGGGTACAAAAATCCCCACAAATACTGACAGCAGTGAAACAGAAAGGCGTGGTTCTCGCTGAAATACCACATCACGTCGTCTCCCGGCTCGTCAATCCAATAGCGGAAATTCACCACCATATCCCGAATCCGCTTTTCCTTCTCCGGCGAAAGCAGATGGCTGTAGCGGGTCTTTAACAGCACAAAAGGCGTCAGGCTGAAATCAGCACAATCCTCATGGGCCTCAATCTTTCTGCAGGCCATGGCAAAGCTTTCCTCCGCCGCCTCGTTAAAGCTGCCGGAAAGCTCCAGCACGCTGATTACCTTGGGAAATCCCGGCTCCCCATGCTCTGCAAGAAACTGAAGGGCCTGGCGCTTCCGCCCGGCTATGGAACCGGCCGGCGTAAGACAGATCTTCTCCCTGGGGATGATTCCCACAAAAAGGTTCCGGGGAATAACATACTCCCCCACCTTCCGGCATACAGACACCCGGGATATGCGGATGGGACTGTCCTTTACCTCTGCCGCCACAAGGAAATTCCGGCCTTTCTCCGCCTTTCGCTCCACATATTCTGCATCGCCAATCTCCATGCCGGTGCCGAAGGGCCGCATGGTGATCCACACCGGCACATCCTCTGCAAGCAGCAACGGGTCATAGAAAAGCTTTACCTGTCCCTCCGTATACATATCCTGCTCAAAATAGCAGCTTTTTAAAAATGCCTCTGCCTGAAGGATTTCTTCTGGATCCTCCTTCGTCTCCGCCTTTCCCCAAAGGGGCTCACCCCCCTCATAGCGAAGCTCAAAGTAAAAGAACACATCCCGCTCCGCCAGCTCATCGGCATACACCTGAATCTCATTATCCCCTTCCTTAAGAGGCAGCGCAATCTGCGTGCTGGCCGGGATATTGCGGGTGTAGGGAGCGAAAACTGCCAGCTCTTCTCCGTTTACCCAGATCTTTATTCCGCCGCAGGTGCACACCTGGAAGGGATAAAGCCCCTCCCGCTCTGTCCGCAGTCCAGCTCTGGCATGGACATAAAGATAATGGGGCGTGTGAATAAAGGTGGACAGATCCACGCGGTTATTTTCAAAGGGAAAATACAAAAGCGGGTATTCCCCTTTATAGAGGGCAGCCTTTTTGATGCGCTCCTCCTTCCAGAAAGCCTCACGCACCGGATAGACCACCTGCACGTAAGATTCCTCCATATTTACCGGCGCATCAAAGGCCATTTTCGGTGACCGGAAGGGCTCCCGTCCCATAGGCGTCAGATTCCAGCGGCTTATGGTCTCTCCCTTTCCGATCGCATATGTCAGTTCCATTTCCGTTTTTCCTCTTTTCATTCCCGTTTTTCTGGTGCAAAAGGGGGCATGGCGAAGCTTACGGCCCGGTATGGAAACCGAGTGAAAGCCTTCTGCCACGCCCCCTGTTCATCCGTCAATATTCCTTTTTGGTAAAACCCATCCCTGCCGGTAAATGTCCGGTTTTATTCGTGAAGTCCGGTCAGGTTGTCTAAATGCTGCTTCACTACGTAATCCATAACGCCGTCTGCATCCAGCTCACCGGCGATTGCACGGTCTAAAGCATCACGAAGGGCATTGCCTGCGCTTTCGCCGCTGTGCTCCTGCTCGGTAACGGAGGTATCGTAGTTTGGCTGATCCCAGCTGGCGGCAATCTCCATGTTGAAGATATCCAGTCCGGGGATATCATAGGTAACTTCTACATCCTTGGTTCCGGGCAGATAGTTTCCGGTCTCGCAGTACAGCTTGTAATTCTCCGGCTCGTAGAACCACTCCAGGAAGTCCTTTGCCTGCTCCTCTACGCCGCTGCCGTCAAAAGCATAGAACCAGTTGCCGCCTAAGGATGTGGACTTTTCCTTTGCGTAAGGCATCAGAACGGGAGTCCACTCAAAGTCTTTGATGTTTTCGGTATAGTCGGTGATTACCCAGTTACCTGCCAGGTGGGCAGCTACCGTACCGGTCTTAAATACGTCCTGTGCATTCTCTGCGCCGGTTCCGATGGAAGGCTTGGAAATGCCGCCGTCCTTGAACATATCCAGGAAGAAGTTGATGCCAGCCTTGGTGTCCTCGCTGCGGAATACAATGTGGCTGGAATCTTCCGGATCAAAATACTGCATGCCGAACTGGTACAGGATGCATCCGGAACGCTGCTGGGAGTGGTCGATGACGAAAGGCGTGGTGATCTGCTCATTCTTCTCGTCAACCTCTTTTACGGCCTCCACAAACTCATCCCAGGTCCAGCGCTCTTCCTCGGTGGTGGGATAGGAAACGCCTGCATTGTCAAAAGCGGTCTTATTGATAATCAGACCTACGGCAGTATCGTTGATATCGGTACCCATCAGCTTTCCGTCTCTCACGCCATTGCGGTTAAAATTGTTCGGATCCAGGGAAGTGTCATCCAGCGGAAGAACATAGTCTGCGTAGGTGTCGAAATTGGACATCTTGCAGAGCGCCGGAAGGTTTCCTGCCTGTGCACGGTTCTTGATCTGGGTCTCCATGTCGGCGTAAGCAATCTCATTGACGAAGGCCTGCACGCCCTGATCGGCATGCTCCTCGTTGAACTTCTCCACAACTGCCTGCATGGCGCCGCCCTCCAGGGTGTCATCTGCCAGCAGGATCTCCAGCTCTACGGTTTCCCCGTCACCGCCGCCGGAAGAAGAGCTGCTGCCGCCGCTGCAGCCGGTCAGTGCCGCCATTCCCATAGCTGCAACTGCTGCTGTTCCCAGCATCATTTTCCATTTTTTTCCATAAGCCTCTTTTTTCATTTTTCTTTTCCTCCTTTATTTTTGATGAATGTTCTCCACATCAGCCCTTAACGCCGGACGACATGTTTGCATTCATAATCTGCTTGTTGAAAATAATAAATACAATCAAAATCGGAATCATGGTCAGCACCGCTGTGGACAGCAGTACCGTCCAGTTTACTGCCTCGGCGCCGGACAGGGTGCGCAGCGCCAGCTGCAGGGTGTACTTCTTGGGATCACTTAAGGCAAGCAGCGGCCAGATGTAATCGTTCCATCTCCACTGGAAGCTGAAGATAGCCAGGATGGCAATCTGCGGCCGACAGATGGGGAACATGATCCGGGTAAAAATCTGTCCCTCGGTGGCGCCGTCGATTCTGGCCGATTCCATCAGCTCGTTGGGCACGGACATGAAGAACTGCCGCATCAGGAATACGCCGGTCATGGTACCTACCGTAGGAATAATACATCCCCAGAGGCTGTTGTACAGGCCCAGAGCATTTAACACCGTAAAGCTGGGACTCATGATAACCTCGGTGGGAAGCATGGTGGTGGCCAGCAGGCACAGAAACAGCAGGTTAAGCCAGCGGTAGCTGTATTTTGCCAGGGCGTAGCCGCACATGCTGCTCATAATTACGGTGATGACCGTAGCCACGATGGTGATAAATGCGGTATTTCCGGTATAAAGCATCAGGTCGAACTGTTCCCAGGCAGTAGCATAGTTTGCCAGGGTAAAATGCTCTGGAAGGATGGTCAGCGGATAGGTGAAAAGCTCCGAGCCGTCCTTGAAGGAGCTGAGGATCAGCCAGATTACCGGGAAGATCCAGATAAGCGCAAGCGCAAAGAGACAAATATGTACTGCGATATTTTTTACGTTTTTCATTCTTCTCCCCTCCTTAATCGCTCTGCTTGTCGCTGATCTTCGTCTGTACAAAGGACAGGATCAGAAGAATCACAAACAGCACCATGGAAGCGGCGCTGGCGTAGCCCACCTGATTCTTGGTAAAGCCAGTGGTGTAGATGTACTGAATCATGTAGGTGGTGGCCGTTCCTGGTCCGCCGTTGGTCAGCGTCTGTACCATGGCGAAGACCTTAAAGGAGCTGATAATCGACAGAATGATTACCATGAAGGAAACCGGCTTTAAGTGGGGAATCGTAATGTTCCAGAATACCTGCCACTTATTTGCGCCGTCTAAGGTAGCCGCCTCCACAAGCTCCGTGGAGATCTGCTTTAAGGCGCCGATAAAGATCAGCATGTTAGTGCCGCATCCGGACCAGGTTCCCGCGATGATGGTGGTAATGAAAGCCGCCGTGGAGTCCGTGGCCCAGTGGATCTGGGGAAGTCCGGCGCTTTCCAGAAGGAAATTAATGAGGCCGAAGCTCTCACCGAAAATCCATCTCCAGGTAAGACCAACCATGATGGTGGACAAAAGAATCGGCCAGTAAATCAGGATACGAAGAATGGTGATTCCCTTGATCCTCTCAGACGATAAGAGCAGTCCAAAGCCCAGAGAAGCCACATAGCCGATGGGTACGGAGACGATACTGTACAGGAAGGTCCGCCACAGGGTCCGGTAAAAGTCAGAATCCTGGAAAAGGCGCAGGTAATTGCTCAGTCCCACAAAATCCATCCGTTTAAATCCGTTGTAGTTTGTCAGGGAGTACCACACTCCCACGATTGCAGGCGCAACAAAGAAGATCAGGAAAAACAGGATATTCGGCAGACAGAAGGCGAATGCCCAGGCCTGACGTGTATCAAAGCGTTTTCCCCTATTTGCGGCTGCTGCTTTGTTCATTTTTTTCATCTTGCCCTCTCCTTATTTTTACGCGTTTCACAGTGAGGCTGCGTATACAGCTGTATGTCCTCGGATGTCTATATATTACACAACAGCGGCATATAAATCTATGCATTTTTTGTTTGTATGAAAGGAAAAACATTGCATTTTTTGCGCTTCTATTCGGTATTATGCTGAGAAAGGCTTTTTTTCTTATCCTGTATGGGTAAAAAAGCAAAAAGGGCAAAAAGTACAATATTCTCTTTTCTATTGTGCAAATTATGCATAGTTTTTGTCTGGGAAAAAGGGTATACTTTTAAGGAAAGAAATATTTAGAAAAAGAAAAATCAAAAGAAATCAAAAGGAGACTACTTATGAAAGGGAAACGAATTCTTATTCCAGTTCTCTGCTTTGCCATCCTGATGCTGGGACTGGGTTCCAATGACGCCCTCCGCGGGATCTTCGCCCCTGTATTCCAGGAGCGGTATGCCTTAAGCGACAGCCAGCTGTCCCTGATCGTCACCATCAGCTACGTGGGCAATCTTTTATTTTTAAGTCTGGGCGGAAAGCTTCTGGACACCTTTGACCGGAAAAAGGTCACCCTGGCGGTGATGGGGATCTGGATGGCTGCCCTGGCCGTGAATCTCTTCACCGACAGCTACATATTTATCCTGATTTCCATGTTCCTGGCCCTGGGGGCCTCCACCCTGCTAAACACCACCATCAACATCCTCACCCCCATGGTCTG
>JAGHER010000009.1 GCA_017889125.1 Lachnospiraceae bacterium | reverse complement strand
GTCTCACAATTCCTGTAGCTTTCATAAAAAATTCCTCCATTTTACATTCTGACATTTATCCTTAATGCTGCCTGTAAATGTAGTATCTGTAAAATGGGGGAATTTATACTTCACGGAATTTCCCAGGTCGGCGGCAAAAGAAAATCGGGCTGGTTTTAAACAGCCCGATTTTCCATTCTTCATTGATATTTTCAGCTGCTAATTTCCACAAGCCATCCTCTGCCCTGCGGTGCTGCCTTTAATACCAATAATCATCATCCCAGTAATCGTCATCATCATCATGACTGAAATGATAGCCCCACATCTCTTCCAGCACATCTTCAATGAAGAGTTCTGTATCGCCCTCGCCGATCAGACGCGTAAGCATCAGATTGGCGTCAGCCTTGAAAAGCTCTGCATTAGCCGTGGTCTTAGCCTCATTCTCATAGCGTTCCCGGAGAAGCTCCTGCAAATCAAAGGCAAGCTCCTCCACGGTGGTGTACTGAATCCAATCGCCTTTCTTATTGATATTCTCCCACTGAAGAGCGCCTTCCCGATAACGATAATTGACTCCGTCCTGGGTGAATCGGCTCATGGTAGTATCCTGATGCCCCTGAGCATCAAAGTAGTAGGTAACGCCGGATAGGGTAACTGTGCCGGTAACCATGGCGCCCTCTACTGCACCGTCAATTCTTAAGGTATCATCATAGGTGTACAGATAGTAGGTGTACTTGCCATCATTGAGCCAGCCTACCCGCATGGTGCCGTCATCATTTAAGTAGTACCATTTCCCATTGTCCTGCACCCATCCTCTGGCCAGTCTGCCATCGGGGTGGAAATAGGTCCACTGCCCGTTAAGGTTCCGCCATCCGGTGGCCATATAGCCATTGCCGTCAAAATAATACTTGGCCCCGTCGATCTCTACCATAGCGTTCTGGGCATAGCCGCCGGTATCATAGGTATAATACCAGCCCACCTGATCCTGCTGCCAGCTTCCGGCAAATACCGGCGTGGCTGCAAGAATCGTCATCATCGCTGCTGCCGCAAAAATTTTCTTTCTCATTGCGCATTCCTCCTGTCTTTTTATCATTTTTATGATGAATTTTTAGGATTACCTAGATTTCTTTTGCATCTGCTTGTGCTCGTGAAGACAAAAGTACATCCACCTTCCGTACCAATCCTCCAGCATCACATCCATGGCAAAGGTGACGGATTTCCAGTAGTTGTCTCCGGTGCCGCAGTAGTCGGCGGCTGCGTTGGCGCTTCCGTCGGCGGCTGTGTCGGTGCCTCAGTGGGCGGCATTGTAGGCGCCTCAGTAGGCGGCTGCGTCGGTGCCGGTGTCTGCGGCTGTGTCTGTACCGGAGCCTGCGTAGCCGGGGCCTGGGTCTGTCTCGGCTGGGCGCTTCTGGTCTCCTTAGCCGGGTCTTTGCCGAGGCTTATTGTAAGCGTAACCTTATCGCCCTCTTTTACCTCTGCATCCAAGGCAATGCTCTGATCCATAACCTTTCCAGCTTCATGAGAATCGCTATATGCATGCTGCACATTGGACACAATCAAGCCCTTTGATTCAAGAAGCTCCCTTGCCTCCTGTTCCGTAAGCAGCAACACGCTGGGCATATACATCTTTTTCACGCCATTACTGATCCGTACCTGTACGATAGAGCCCTTGTTAACCTCAGTTCCAGCTGCGGTCTCCTGTCCCAAGACGGTTCCCTTAGGCTTGTCACTGTCTTCCTCGATCCAGCCGACCTGCAGACCTGCCTCAGTCAGGATCTCTTCGGCCTCCTCTTTGGTAAGCTCCTGGATGTCCGGCATGGTTACCTTGGAAGAAGCATCGCCTTTCTGACTCTCCTCATTCATACAGATGGTAAGGATAATCTCCTCATCCAGAGGCACCTGGGCCCCCTGCTCCTGACTGATATCCAGAACGGACAGATACACCCCGGGATCCTGGCTTTCCTCAATGTGGATATTGGTAAATCCGGCTTCTTTAAGAAGTTCCTCCGCTTTCTCCTGGGAAAGACCCTTAATAGTTGGCACTACGCCCTTTTCCTCACCCATACTGATCCAAACCACCAGGGTAGTGTATTTTTCTACTGCAGTGTTTTCCTTAATTTCCTGATAAGAAACCATATCCTGAGGGATTTCCTTGGAATACACCATCTTCTCCCGAGACATACCCAAATCGTGCTCCTCCAGAATGATTTCCGCCTCGTCCGCCAGATGGTTTATCACATTGGGCACCCGGACAATGTCTGCTTCCAACGTGGCCGAATCAGAACGAATCCGGAACTGAATGACTCCGGTAATCATCAGGGCTGCGGCCACGGCCACCGCCACAATGGCTCCGCCCGCGGTCACAAATACCCAGCGGGGCACGCTACCCACATCGGTCTTATCCTTTGTCCGCTTCCTCTCCTTTACCTCGGCGGCCTGAAGCTCCTGAGAAAATTCCTCCATGGTCTGGGTACGGTCCTGGATCTTTACATTCATGGCATTCATCAGGGCCGTCTCCACTGGCTTTCCAATCCTGATTCCCATCTTGGAAGGACGCTTTACCTCATCCTTCACGCTCCGCTCCATAGCATCCTCCGGCGTCACGTCGGTGAGCATCTTGTAAAATGTGGCCGCCAGAGCATACACATCGGTCCAGGTTCCCTGGTCGCCGCGGCTGCGGTACTGTTCCTCCGGCGCATAGCCGGGCTTAATGATTACCGAAAGGCTCTTGCTGTGCTTGGTTGTGGCATACCGGGCCGCACCGAAATCCAGAAGCTTTACCTGAAGGGCATCCGGCTCGTCAGGATTCAGCACATAGATATTGTCCGGCGCGATATCCCGGTGAAGGATACCGGCCTTATGTACCTCCTCCATGGCTGAGGCAATCTGCAGGATTACCGGTATAGCCTGCTCTGCCGTCATTTTTCCATGCTCCGCCAGGTATTCCTTCAGGGACACGCCCTCCAGAAATTCCATGACAATGTAGGAGGTTCCATTAGCCTCGAAACAGTCATAAATCTGCACGATGCCGGGCACAGTCTCGAATTTAGCCAACCGTCTGGCCTCATCCAGGGTCTTTCTCAATCCCTCCTTAAACTGCTCCTCCTTGTCCCCGGAATACACCGTTACCTTCTGCTGGGTGGGCATCCGGGTGGCAAATTCACTGGGGAGGTACTCCTTGATGGCCACCTTCCTCTCCATCAGGTAATCCCAGCCCAGATAGGTAACGCCGAAACCGCCGAAGCCCAGCACCTTTCCTACAATATACCGCCCCTCCAGGATGGAACCTGGCTCAATATGGTAGGACTGCTTCGGCGGCGTGTTAAAGGCATAGCCGCAGTGAGGACATCGGTCAAACCGGTCATCATACTCCTGCATACATCCCATACATAATCTGTTCATATCATTCCTCTGCTGCTTTTATTTATTCTTTTTCGTCCCGTTGTCCGGCTTGCTGTTCCCATTTTCCTTTTCTAAGTCCTCCCAGGCAAATTCCTTGGTGCAGCAGGGAATCAGCATCAGATTTACCTTGCCCAGGGAGATCTCATCCCTGGCTTTTAACACCACATTTTCCAGGACTACCTTGCCGTTGACGTAGGACAATTCATGGGAATCTCCCGGCTGGGCGATAAACATCCTCTCCCTGGGTTCGTAGATCACTGCGGCATGACGGGTCCTGGAGACAGAAGGCTCGCCTGGAAGAGATACGTCCATGGAGCCGTCCCGGCCGATATAATTGCGCCCTGACTTCAGGGTAAAGCTCTGGCCGAAATGCTTGCCCTTGGTGCATACCAGCCAGCCTACCACCAGCTCCCCGAAAACCGGAGCCTGAATCTTCTCTTCATAGTAGCTCTTCGTCTTCATATCGTCATCCGGCCCACTGGCATCATCATCCACCATTTCAAAAACATCTTCCAGGGGAAAGGGCATTGGATCCGGAACCGGAGACTTTTTCAAGGTAGGCGTATCCGATGTGTCCACATCCTTGCGGGTCTCCGTCTTCCTCGCATCATCGCCCATAACAAAGTTAATGGTATTGAAATCCCCATTCTGCATCTGCCCGCTGCAGAATGGGCACTCCTTGTAAGTGTCCGCATCGTAAAAATGATCATTGCTGCACTTCGTCAATTTCATATGAAACTCCTCCTTTTCTATGCCAGGCGGTGACCGCCGGTGAGGTAAGGCTCTCTTCCGGCATATACGCCGATAGCCTCTGATTGTTAATCTTTCCAGCCGCCAGAATTTACACTCCCTGCACCCTCGCTTCCCGGGCTGCCCTCATCTCTCACCCGGTTAATGACCTTGGGGCCATCCTCCTCTTCCGATATCGGGTTTTTAGGCTCTTTCACCTCATCCTTTCCAGGATTTTGATTTTCAGAATTTCTGCTTCTGGTATTTTCTTTTCCGTTATCCGCGTCCGCAAGGTTCTGCGGGTCTGATATTTCGGCATTATTTTCTGCCTCGCTTCGCTCCAATGCTGATGTAATAGTCTCAAACGGCAGCGTTGGTGGCACCGGGATTATCGGCGACACTGTCGGCGGCTGCGTCGGTGCTGGAGTTGCCGACGGTCTCATCTGTGGCGCTGCCGTGGTCTGCCTGGTTCCGCCAGATGACTTCTCGTTACCCTGCTCATCTCCGTCATCTTCCTTCTCCGGCTTTCGATTTACCACCACAACTATCTTCTGGCCCTTTGGCACCTCCGTATCCGGAGCAATGCTCTGCGTTATAACTACTCCATCCGCCAGCTCCGTATTGTAGCCATCCTGTGTTCCGCCCAGCACCAGTCCATTCTCTTCCAGCATCTTTTCTGCCTTCTCTACATCCATAAACCGCACGTCTGGCACAATGACCATCTCGGGCCCTAGGCTTACTTTCACCGTCACAAACGCCGATGCCTCTGCCATTTCTCCGGCTGCCGGTTCCTGGCCAATCACGGTTCCTTCCTCTGCTTCGCTGTGCTCCGTCATCAGATTCACCTGGAACCCTGCTTCCTCCAGCATTTCTCTGGCCTCCTTAGCACTCTTCCCACTCACATCCGGCACAGGTTTCTCTGCGTCCTCCAGCTCTGGCTCCTTCTTGCAGATGGTCAGAAGAATCTCCGCATCCTTTTCCACCAGCTCTGCTCCCTCCCCGTCACCGGCATAAAGCTGCTCCAGCCAGGTAATCACGCCCTCCAGACGGCCATCCCCTGACTCACCCGAACCAGACGTAATCTGCGATATCCCGTTTACCGCCACACCAATAACCGTATCATAGGCCCCGTCCTCCTGACTGTCCTCCAGCCTCACATTGGAAAATCCCGCTTCCGCCAACGCCGCCTGGGCCTCCTCTGCCGAAAGGCCGAAGACCACAGGCAGGGGATAGCTTTCCTTTCCCTTGCTGATCTCCACTCTAATTATCGCCCCCGCTTCCACCATAGTTCCTTCTTTCTGATCCTGGTAGACAATCCGGTCCTTGGCGATCTCATCGGAAAACTTTGCATCCTCCTTATTGATCTTCAGCCCGTGGGACACAAGAAGCCGATTCGCCTCATCTACATCCATGTTAATCACATTGGGTACTCGCACCAGCTGCATAGCATATGACTGCTCTCGGTTCCCAACCCCACTAAAATACCAGACCGTTATAACAATCAACGCTGCCAAGCAGATTCCTGAAGCCGCAACAGCCACCCATCGCTGAGCCGCCTGATTCTCTCTTCTTTTCCGCTCCTTCACACTATCGGCATTTAATTCATCAGCAAATTCCTCCATGCTCTGTGTTCGATCCCGAATATCTATATGCAGGGCATTCATCAGCGCAGCTTCTGTTGGCTTTGAAAGAGAAAATCCGAGTTTCGATGGCCGCTTCAGTTCGTCCCTGGCCTTCCTCTCAAGAGCATTCTCCGGCGTGATCCCCGTAAGCATTTTATACAATGTTGCCGCCAGCCCATAGACATCTGTCCATGGCCCCTGTTCGCCCCGCCGGTAATACTGCTCTTCCGGTGCATAACCAGGCTTGATAATCACCGATAAGCTTCTCTGCTCTTTGGTGGCGGAATATCGGGCTGCGCCAAAGTCCAGAAGCTTAACCTCCAATGTTTGCAAAGATTCTGGATTAAGTACATAAATATTATCTGGAGAAATATCCCGATGAAGAATCCCTGCCGCATGCACCACTTCCATGGCCCAGGCAATCTGCAAAACCACATCTATTGCATACTCTTCTTCCATTGGCCCGTTTTTATCCAAATACTCCTTTAAGGTCATTCCTTCCAGAAATTCCATTACAATATAGGACGTGCCATTTTCCGGAAAGCAATCGTAAATCTGGACAATACCAGAAACCGCCTCAAACTTCGCCAGCCGTTTAGCTTCTTCAAGAACCTTTTCCAAACCCTTGCGATACCAGCTTTCCCGTTCTCCGGGGTAGACCACCACCTGCTGTTGGTTCATCATCCTGGTTACATATTCTCTGGGGAAATATTCTTTAATTGCCACCTTTCGTTCCAAAAGGTAATCCCAGCCTATGTATGTGATGCCAAATCCACCGCTGCCCAAAACTTTTCCTACAATATATCTCTGATGCAGTACTGTTCCCGGCATAATATAGTATGGCTGCTCCGGTTCGCATTGGAAAGGCCTGCCGCAATGAGGACAAAACGCAAGCTGGTCATTATATTTCTCCATACAACCCATGCACAATCGTCTCATAAGCACCCCCTGCTGCACTTATCTCTAGTTGCCTTTATCTTCAGCAGCTTAATCTTCAGAATTTACACTCCCTGCATCCTCACTTCCCGGGCCGCCCTCTCTCACCCGGTTAATGACCTTGGGGCCATCCTCCTCTTCCGATATCGGGTTTTCAGGCGCTTTCACCTCATCCTTTCCGGTATTTTGATTTCCAGAATTTCCGCTTCTGGTATTTTCTTTTCCGTTATCCGTGTCTGCAAAGTTCTGCTGGTCTGATATTTCGGCGTTATCTTCTGCCTCGCCCCGCTCCAATGCTGATGTATTATCTTTCTTCCCATCAAACGGCAGCGGTGGTATCTCTGGTTCTAACTCCCATTCCGGCACTGGGATTGTCGGTGGCTCTGTTGGCGGCTGCGTCGGTGCTGGAGTCGGCGCCGGAGTTGCCGATGGGCTCGTCTGTGGCGCTGCCGTGGTCTGCCTGGTTCCGCCAGACGATTTCTTGTCATCCTGCCCATCTCCGTCATCTTCCTTCGATTCCGGCCCCAGACTTACCTCCACAACTACTTTCTGGCCTTTTGACACTTTCGTGCCCGGCTCAATACTCTGGGTAATGACCAGTCCCTCCGCTACCTCATTACTGTTTTTCATCTGTGTCTCAGCCAGCACCAAGCCCAACTCATCCAGCTTCTCTCTGGCTTTCTCCAACTCCATAAACCGCACATCCGGCATACTGATCTTTTCCTGGCCCTTGCTTACCTTCAGCCTCACAGAGGCCGCCTCCGCAGCCATCGTTCCGGCAGCCGGATCCTGTTCGATCACCGTTCCCTCGGCCTCGGTGCTGTACACCCTCGTGGGGATTACCTGGAAGCCTGCCGCCATGAGGATCTCTCCGGCATCCTTGACGTTCTGTCCGCATACGTCCGGCACCGGACTCTGAACGCCGGTCTGCTCCGGCTCCTTCCTGCAGATGGTCAGAAGGATCTGGGCATCTTTTTCTACCAGCTCCTCCTCGCTGCCCTCGTAAAGCTCCTCCAGCCAGGCAATCAGCTCGTCCAGGCGACTGGCTCCCGCCTCCGCTTCCCCGGGGGCGGTTTGAGGCGTCCCGTCTACGGATACGGAGATGACGGTATTGTAAGCCCCGTCTTCCATGCTGTCCTCCGTGGTCACATTGGCAAATCCGGCTTCCGCTAAGGTGGCCTCTGCCGCCTCTTCCGATAGGCCGAAGACCACAGGCAGGGGATAGCTCTCCTTCCCCTTGCTGACCTCCACCTTAATCACCGCGCCTGCTTCCACCACAAGGCCTTCTTTCTGGCTCTGGTAGGAAATCCGTCCTTTTTCTATCTCATCAGAAAACTCTTCCTTATCTTTTTCCAGCATAAGCCCATGGGACGAAAGAAGCTGCTTTGCCTCATCCACATCCATATTAATCACATTGGGCACCCGCACCTGCTTGGGGGGCTTTTCCTCGGCTGCATTCTTCCAATGCCGCAGAAGAGCGAACCCCGCGCCTCCCGCGGCAATGACAAAAACCAGCGCCCCCAGGCCGCAGGCCAGGAGCATCCGCTTGGACATGGGCTTTTGGGCGGCCTTTTCTTCTCCGCCCCGTCCGGGAAGGCGGCGGCGCACCGGCCCTTCCAGCTCTTCCTCAAACTGCCGGATGGTTCTGGTCTGATGGGCCAGGGCCCGCTTCAATGCCGCCGTCACATGACGGCTAAGCCGCACCTGGCTCTTAATCAGCTCGGCCTCCAGCTTATCATCGTCCTCGATCTCCTTCCCCGTGACCATCTGGCAGAAGAGCTTCGCCAGGCCATATACATCCGTATGCTCACCGGCCCGGCCATAGTCCACGATTCCCGGCTCACCGCTGATGTACCGCCATGCGCCGAAATCCTTTAACACCAGATTTCCATTTGGCTCAACCCAGAAGGAGGATGGCTCAATCCTGCCGTGAAGGATTCCCAGTCTGGCCGCCTTCTCCACACTCTCCGCAGCCTTCGCCAAAAGCCCCATGGCCTCCCGGACCCGCAGGGTGCCGCGGCTTGCCAGATATTGCTCCAGAGTTTCATTTTTCCGGTATTCCATCACCGCATAAGCGGTCTGATGATCCTTAAAGCAGGCGTGGTAGGTGACCACATCCTCTTCCTTATAAAGGCGAATCAGCTCACGGCTCTGCCGGTAAAAGAGCTCCAGCCCCTGCCGGTAAAGCTCCTCCTTGGAGCTGTAGACAGAAGGTGCAAGGCCATCCTTCTCCCCGTTATAAGCAGAAGGCTCCAGCTGTTTGCTGCGGGAAACGCAGTACCGGGGAAGGTATTCCTGGATCATCACCTTCCGCTCAAAAAGATAATCCCAGCCAATATAGCACAGGTCCATATCCCGGCTTTTGATTACATTCCCCACAATATACCTGTCCTGCAGGATGGTTCCCGGCGGCAATGCGCTGCCGCCGTTTTCCGTCGCGCCGTGGACATAGCCGCAATGGGGGCAGATATCCTCATACTCATCCGGATATTGATTCATGCACTGCATACAAAGTCTCATGCCTGGCCCTCACTTCCATACTCCATCTGCAGGCTGTCCAGATGATCCAGGATTTCCTGGAACTCATCATTGCCGTCTACATAGGTCTGCATCATGTTTTTGTTTAACGATAATCCATTGCCGTTCTGCAGGTTCAGCACATCCTGGGCCGACTCCCCTAACAGGTAATACACCAGGTTGTCCGCCGCCTGCTTTGCCTCGCCCTCCAGAGCGCTGTTTATGCTCCACAAATGAGTAAATCTTCCCTTTACCTTCCCCGCCTTCTGCAGGTCGGTCAGCACCACCATCTTGTAAATGCCGCCAAGGCTGGCCCGCACGGCCTCATAATCGTCAGTGCTTCCCAGATAGTAGGCCTTCTCTCTCCGAAGGAAAGGCTCATAGCCGTACTCTTCCGTATCCGCAAAGGGGCTGTATTCCGCTTTTGCCGTCGCTCCAGCCTCCACGCCGAATGCCTCCTGGTACATGGCCCGATCCTGGACGCTTACGCAGTAGCTGACCGCTTCTTTTCCATCCACCACTCCCACCAGCTGGTCTACGCTGGTGATGTGATCGGGAATTTCATCCTCCGGTACCAGATAGGTGTTTACATACAGCACCGGCGCCGCAAAGGACAGGGGGATCTGCTTTTTCTCCTCACCAAAAGCCGCCTCAAATTCCTTATCACCCAGGAAATAATAAGCCTTTTCATCCAGGGTATCATAGGCAGCTTCCAGGCTTCCCAGAGAAGCCCACAGTTCCTCATCCTCAGGAGTAATCCCGGTGGAATCAAAGACAGAAGGAAGCTTTCCTTCCCCGGCCTCCTGCAGAAGCTCCTTTTCGTAGTCCTCCTCGGACAGGCACTCCCCGGCCTCCACCGTTACCTTTCCAAAGCTTTCCTTATATTCCCGCAGCATCTGCTCCAGCATGTCCCCGGAGTCTGCCAAGTCATAATTCCCCCGGTCAGCCTGGGCTCCATCCTCGCTGTTCAGCCCCCCTGCCGCCTGCACCTGCAGCTCCTTGGCTCCGTTAAGATCCGGCATGCTCACCGTCAGCTGGGCCTCGATATTGTAAAGGGCCTGCTGCTTTCCCCAGTAGATCTGGGCGCAGACTGCGGTCGCCCCCAGCACCACCAGACAGATCCCGGCAATGCTTATGCCGCGGATGGTTTTCCGCCGCTTTAACTCTCCGCTTACGCTGAGCACCTTTGTCTTATTCTGGATGGCCTCCCGAAACTGATCCACGTTCTGGAATCGCAGCTCCTGATTTAAGGCCATGGCCCGCATAATGCTGTCGCTTAAATACTGGGGCAGATCCGGCACCAGCTCCACTGGCGGCCGCAGGTGATCCTCCACCATCCGGTTTACCGACTCCTCCGGCATTACGCCGGTGATGGAACGGTAAAGCACCGCGCCCACCGCATACAGATCCGTCCATGGGCCCTGACGGCTCTTGCTCCGGTACTGCTCCGGCGGTGCGTAGCCTGGCTTCAGGATGATGGATAAGGTCTTTTCCTCCTCTCCGGTGGAGAAACGGGCCGCACCGAAGTCGATCAGCTTCACCTTATAATCCTCGCCGCCCTCCACCGGCACCAGAAATATATTGTCCGGACTCACGTCGCGATGGATAATCTTTGCCTTGTGAATCTCCTTCAATCCGTCCAGCACCGCCAGCACCACGCCGACTGCCGTCTGCCAGGGCACCCGTCCGCCCTGCCGGGCGATTTCCTGCTTAAAGGATCTTCCCTGCAAAAATTCCATGGCAATGTAAGCCGTGTTGTTTTCCTCGAAAAATTCATATACATTGACAATATTCGGGTGGGTGTTGAATTTGGCCATATTTCTGGCCTCCGCCAGGAAACGCTGCTTTCCGTTTTCAAATTCATTTGCCCGGTTTCCCGAATAAATAATTACCGTCTTTTCCCCCGGCACACGATTGACCAGGCCGTTGGGGTAAAACTCCTTGATGGCCACCATCTTGTCCAGTGTCCTGTCCCAGGCCCGGTAAGTGATACCGAAGCCGCCGAAGCCCACGGTGGTTCCCACAATATAGCGGTTCCGCAAAACCGTTCCCGGGAACAGGTGGTAGGCCTCCTTTGGCGGCGACCCAGGGATAAACCCGCAGTGGGGGCAGACGCCGAAGGCCTCATCAAATATATTCATGCAATTCAGACAGCGTATCATCAGTCTTCCTCCTGTTTTTCCCGGTACCGCAGCAAGATCACCGTTGTATTATCCTGACCTCTCGCCCCATACCGCAGAGCCATCGCCGTAAGGCGGTCGGCGGCGATCTCTAAGTCAAGGTCATTGTCCCGCACCATCCCGTGGATCTGGCTGTCGCTCAGGCTCTTGTACACGCCGTCGCTGCACAGCATCACAATGTCTCCCGGCTGCAGCATGCGGGGCGCCTGCATACGGCCGTTTTGATCGGCATTGATATCCAGGATGCGGATGCCGTTCATCCCCAGGAAGCTGGTCAGGGCCTCCGCCTGGGGCGTTTTCTCCTCCGACTCATAAAAGGCCTGAGTGATCTGCCCGCTGGCCCTCTGCTCCTTAAGCATCAGCCGGTAATTGTGATCCCGGGTCAGGGATACGATCTGCCCGCCCCGGATCAGGTAAATCCGGCTGTCGCCTACAGAGGCCCAGTGCAGCTCATTCTTCCGGCAGTAGACGCACACCATGGTGGTGCCCGCCTTCAGCGGCTTTCCCGTCCCGCTCTTTAAGGCGCTGAC